>JAJDUR010000006.1 GCA_022826585.1 Dehalococcoidia bacterium | reverse complement strand
GTGTACGCGAGCACCTTGGCGTTGTGCGGGGCGAGGGTGCCGCCCGCTCCGGCGAGGTACTCGTTGAGCTTGTCGCGGTCTTCGACTCGACCCTGCGCGAGCACGTATGCGGCCATGGGGATCCTCCTGTTTGGGGGCTTGAGGTGGGCGCCAATGCTACCAGCGAACCAGTGTCTGGTGGCTAGTGACTAGTTGACGCCGGGCTCGGCAGGGTGGGTGGCGAAGCGCGCGAGCTCACCGCCCTGGCGGCGGAGGACGTCGCGCCAGAGGTCGGCGGGGGTGGCGGCGAAGGGGTCGTCGGGGAGGGCGTCGACGATGAACCAGCCGTGGGTCGCGATCTCCCCCTCGAGCTGGCCCGCGCCCCAGCCAGCGTAGCCGGCGAAGAAGCGCATGCGGCCGAGGCGGCCCTCGAAGTGGTCGGGGCCCTTGCCGGGATCGACGAGGCCGAGGCCGGGGGCGATGCGCAGGCCCCAGCGGTCGACGGGCATGTCGTCGCCGGTGGCCATGGCGAAGACGGAGGCGGTGGAAACGGGGCCGCCGCGGAAGAGGACGGCGGGCTCGACGGCGTGGCCGTCCCACTCGGGGAGGTGGCCGGCGACGGTCTCGCCATTCATGGCGTGGTTGAGGACGAGGCCGAAGGCGCCTTCCTTGTCGTGCGCGCAGAGGAGGACGACGGTGCGCCAGAAGTTGGGGTCTTCGATGTTGGGGGTGGCGACGAGGAGGCGGCCGGTGTGGAATCCGGGCATGGTCAGGCCGTGACGGCGGCGAGCGGGGCGGGCGTCTCGGACCAGACGATGCCCTTCGCGCGGAGGGCCTCGACGGCCGCGGGGTCGTAGCCGAGCTCGGCGAGGATGGCGTCGGCCTGCTCGCCAGCGAGAGGGAAGCCGCGGAGCTCGAGCTTGTTCTCGCTGAAGCCGGTGAGGGGGCCGTAGCGCTCGTACTCGCCGAAGTTGGCGCTGTAGGCGGGGACGCGGAGGCCGTTGGCGGCGACGTGCTCGTTGCGAGCGATAAACTCGTGGACGGGAGCGGCGTCGGCGCGGACGCAGCCGAGGCCCTCGGTCGCGAGCAGCGCCTCCCACTCGTCCGCGGGGCGCCCGGCGAAGAGGCCCGCGAGGGCCACGACGAGGTCGTCGCGGTTGGCGGTGCGGGCGTCAGGGGTGGCGAAGCGGGGGTCGGCGGCGAGGTCGGGGCGGCCGGTCAGCTCGCAGAAGCGCTCCCACTCGGGCTGCGTGGCCAGCCCGAGGAAGACCCAGCCCTCGGCCGCCTGGTAGAGCCGCCAGGTAGGGCCGAGGCCATGGAGGTCGCGGTCGAGGGTGGGGCGCGGGGGCTTGCCCTCGTAGGCGATGAAGTCGTCGGCGTTGGCCCAGGCGTTCGCGCCGAACATGTCGACGAACACCTCCTGCCCATGGCCGAAGCGGCGGCGGGCGTAGAGGCCGAGGAGGGAGGCGGAGGCGACGACGACGGAGGTGTTGGGGTCGGGGTTGAGCTCGTTGGCGCGGAAGAACTTGCGGGCGATCTCGCGGAGCTCGGGGAGCGTCTCGCAGGCCGGGGGCATGCCCTCGCCCATCTGCATCAGGGCGCCGCCGAGGCCGGCGCCGGGGATGGGGTGGGTGGAGGGGCGGTGGGCGCCGGGGCCGTTCCGCCCGTAGCCGTTGACGTACACGTAAACGAGCTCGGGGCGGATGGCCTTGAGCGTCTCGTAGCCGATGCCGAGCCGCTCGGGCACGCCGGGGCGGTAGTTGTGGATGATGATGTCGGTGGAGGCGGCGAGGGACTGGACGATCTCCTGGCCCTCCGGGCTCTTCAGGTCGAGGGCGATGCTCTCCTTGCTGCCGTTGCAGCGGGCGGCGCCGAGGGAAGCAATGCCCATGGCGCGGAAGGGGTCGCCGCCGATGGGCTCGACCTTGATGACGCGGGCGCCAAGGTCGGCGAGGAGGGCGGCGCCGAGGGGGGCGGCGATGACGGTCGCGAACTCGAGGACGGTGACCCCCTGGAGGGGCGGGCCGGCGGCGGGGGAGGCGGGCGGGGATGGGCGGGCGGGGGCGGCCTCGGCGAGCACCTCCTCGGTGTGCTGGCCGGGCTCGGGGCCTGCCTCGCCGGCGGCGCCGGGGGTGGCGGTGAGGCGGGCGAGGGTCCCGATCTGGCGCACGGTCCCGAGGGTGGGGTGCTCGCGCTCGACGACGTGGCCGTTGAGGACGAGGTCGGGGTCGTCGAGGGCTTGCTGGGTGCTCTGGAAGGGGGTGGCGGCGACGCCGCCGTGCTCGATGAAGGTGTCCATCCACTCATCGGAGGTGCGTTCGAGCATGCGCTCGAACATGCGGTCGCGGAGGCGCTCGCGGGCCTCCTCGGACCACCCGGCGGGGCTGCCCTCGTAGTCGGGGTCGGCGAAGACATCGGCGAGGTCGACGGCGGCGAGGTAGTTATTGAAGAGGTGGGCCATGAGGTTGCCGAACTGGAGCCAGCGTCCGTCCTTCGTCTGGAGGGCGTGGTAGTTGAGGGTGGGCATGACGGGCATGACGAGGCCAGCGAAGACCTCGGGATGGCGGTCGCCGAGCTGGGCGCGGTAGAGGCCGCCGAGGTCGTAGGAGGAGAGGCCCTGGAGGAGGCTGGTCTCAACGAGCTGGCCGCGGCCGGTCCCCTCGCGGGCCATGAGGGCGGCGAGGATGCCGTGGAGGGCAGCCTGGGAGGTGGCGTGCGAGCCGGCCTGGACGGCGGGGTAGGCGGGCCCTTCGCGGTCGGCGAGGCCGCTGAAGGTGAGCATGCGGCCCATGCGCGCGGCGACGACGGCTTCGTAGCCGGGGTAGCCGGCGTACGGGCCCTCGGGGCCGAAGCCGGTGATGGCGCAGTAGACCAGGCCGGGGTTGCGAGCCTTCAGGGTCTCGTAATCCGCTCCGAGGGCCTCCGCCTTGCCGGGGCGGGTGCTCGTGACGAGCACGTCGGCGGACTCGGCGAGGCGGGCGAGCGACTCGCGGCCCGCCTCGGTCTTGAGGTCGAGGACGGCGCTGCGCTTGCCACGGAGCCACATGGGGGCGTTCGCAACCGAGCGCCAGGGGTCGCCGCCGGGGCGCTCGACCTTGACGACATCGGCGCCGAAATCGGCGAGGACCATGGTGGCAATGCCACCGATGGGGCCTTCGCTGAGGTCGAGTACGCGGAGATCGTCGAGCAGTTCGGGCATGGCGACCGTCCGCGGGGATGATACGCCGCTAGGCGGGGGCGACGGTGCGGATCTCGCCGGCCTTCGAGTCGTCGCGGATGAAGTCGAGGACGGCTTCCGCGATGGCCTCGGGCGGAAGAATGGCGTCGGCGTGCCGTTCGATGGAGGGCTGGAGCCAGGAGGCGGGGCGGTCGCCGTCGCCGGTCTTGCCCTGGAAGGCGGTGCGCACCATGCCGGGGGAGACGGCGTTGACGCGGATGTTCTCGGTCTCGGCGAGGGGGGCGCAGCTCTGGGTGAAGGACATGACGGCCTTCTTGGTGGCCGAGTACATGGGGTCGAAGGGGAGGTGGCCGTCGCCGGCGACGGAGGCGGTGTTGACGATGACGCCGCCGCCGCGCTTGCGCATGGCCTGGATGGCCTCGCGGGTGCCCATCATGACGCCGCTGGTGTTGATGTGGGTCTCCTCGGCGATGCGCTCGAGGTTGGCGTCGGGCCAGTGGGGCTCGCCGCTGGAGATGCCGGCGTTGTTGTAGACGATGTCGACGCCGCCGTAGGCGGCTTCGGCCTCGACGAAGAGATTGCGGACGCTCTCGGGGCTGGTGACATCGCAGGCGACGAAGGTGGCGGAGCCGTCCGCGCCGGTGATCTCGCCGACAGTGGCGGCGCCGCCCGCCGGGTCGACGTCGGCGACGACGACGCTGGCGCCCTCGGCGGCGAGGGCGATGGCGGTGGCGCGTCCGATGCCGGACGCGGCGCCGGTGACGATGGCGACTTTCCCTTCGATCTCCATGCCATGCCTCCTTGTGCGGGGAGGCATTCTAGCGCGGGAGGGGGCGCGTCAGGCGGGGAGGATGCCGGTCTCGCGCATGCGCTGGGCGAGGGCGGAACGGCCGAGGCCGACGTAGCGCTCCTCGCCGGTGTCGAGGCCGTAGATGATGTTGTAGAGGCCCGCGGTCCAGTAGTGGAACTCGACGCGCTCGTGGAACCCCTCGCCGAGGGGGCGGTCGTAGTAGCGAGCAATGTCGTCGACGGCGTGCCAGCCACCGTCGGCGAGGAGGCCGGCGAAGTCGATGGCGGGGTCGCGCAGGGCGGCGTCACTGAAGTCGATGACGCCGGCGAGACGGCCGTGATGCTCGAGGATGTGACCGAAATAGAGGTCGGCGTGGACGAGGCGGGGTGGAGGGTCGAAGCCCTCGCGGGTGTAGCGGGTGAAGCCGCTATCGACGGCGACACGGAGGGTGGCGGAGAGGCGGGGGAAGACGCGCATGCGGATGTCCTCGAGCCAGTCCCGGGGGTCGGGGACATGCTCGGGGAGGGGGGCGCCGAGGGCCTCGGCGGCCTGCTCGGGGGGGAAGTCGTGGAGGGCGGTCAGGAACTGGCCGATCTCGCGGGCGATGCCGGCGCCGCCGGGGCCGAAGAGGGCGCCGCGCCGGAGTGCCCGGCCCTCGATAACGGGGTATCCGGCGAAGGGGTGGCCGTCCCACTCACCCACCCACTCGGGGACGGGGACGGGGGCGGGGAGGTGGGGGGCGAGGAGGGGGAGGAGGCGCATCTCGCCTTCGAGGAGGCGGGCATCGTTGGGGGTGCGGGGGAAGCGGAAGATGCGGTCGCCGTGAGCGAAGGTCCAGTGCGACCAGCCGTGCTCGAGGGGGCGGACGGGGGCCTCGTCGAGGTCGGGGAAGGTGCGGTGGATGGCTTCGGCGGCTTCGCGGGATTCCATGGGACTCGGGGTTCTAGAATACGGCGTGCCCCTCTTACTCGGCGTCACCGGCTCGATCGCGGCGGGCAAGAGCCTGCTCTGCACGCACCTCGCGGAGGCGCACGGCGCTCTGCACGTCGATGCCGACCGGGAGGTGCACCGCATGTACGCGCCGGACACGCCCGGGTTCGAGCGCGTGGTGGCGGAGTTCGGCGAGGAGATCGTGGGCGAGGACGGCGTCATCGACCGGCGCGTGCTCGGGGGCTTGGTGTTCGGGAAGCCGGAGCGGATGGAGGCGCTGCGGTCGGCGATCGGGGACATCCCCGCCTACTTCATGGCGATGCTCGACCGCTGGCGGGAGGAGCTCCCGGCGGACGGCATCGGGGTGCTGGAAGCGGTGTACCTGCTGGAACGCGATTACATGACGAAGGCGGACGCGGCCTGGCTGGTGGTGACGGAGGACGAGACGGCGATCGCGCGGCTGATGGAGACGCGCTCGCTCTCGCGGGAGGAGGCGGACCAGCGGCTGGCCTCGGCGCGGGACTGGCGCGAGCGAGCGCCGGCGGCGGACCGCATCTTCCACAACGACGGGACGCAGGAGGCGTACCTCGCGGCCGTGGACGAGGCGATCGCGGAAACGGTCGCGGCGCATCGGGCAGGCGCGCTGCCGCGCCCGCGCTGGTACGAAACGCAGGAGTCAGGGGCGTAGGGCTCAGGTCAGGCGCTTGAGCAGGGGCATGACCGCCTTGCCGCGGTGGCCGAGGCGGGCGCGGTCGGCGTCGTCGAGCTCGGCGAGAGTGCTGCCGTTCAGGATCTGGGTGACGGCGTCGAGGCCGTAGCCGCCTTCGCCGCGCGGCTCCATCGGGATCTCGCACTCGATGATGGACATGGAGACGGCGACATCGGATTCGCCGGGGGTGGCGAGGGCGGCGGCGGCGCGTCCGACCGTGATGCGCTGCCCGACCGGCGTCTGGGCGAGGCGCTGGAGGAGGGCCTGGCAGCGGTCGGCATCGGGGAGCCCGGCGTGGAAGGTCTCGGTGAGGGCGCCGGGCTGGAGGTCCATGGGGTAGATCTCGAGGCCGGCGCAGAGGGCGATGGCCATGTCGCCGGTGGCCTCGGCGCAGGCTCGGGCGCGGTGGGTGGCGCGGGCGGCGTAGTCGCCGCCGGGGGGCGAGTCGGGGGGCGTCTCGGGGTCGACGCACTCGACGGGGGCGTCGGCGAGGAGGGCGCGGAGGTCGGCGCGCTCGACGGGGTCGGCGGAGGCGAGGATGAGGCGGGGCAGGTCAGTCATGCGCGCATCGTGAGGGGGCGGCGGGGATCGCGCAACGGGCGCTTCGGGCGCCGGGCTCGTTGACCACTCGCGCGTCGCGCGCCGATTATGGCCGGATGGCATCGGGCCGAGCGGGCAACGGCAACGGGGAGCCGCCAATGGGGAGACGGGCTCTGCTCGCGAAGCGGGCTGCGTTCACCTCGCTCCTGATCCTGGCCGCCGCACTGGGGGCACTCGTCGTCCTGCTGCTGGACCGATCGATGAACGGCGACGAGCCGGGGGCACTGCCCGCAGCCTCGCCGGCGACCGCGAGCGAGGCCGAAGGATCGCCCGCGGCGACCTCGCCGGCGCCCGCGGTCTCGGCGGACACGCCCACGACCACGGCAACAGCCGCCCCCACGACAATGGCGCCGAAGGTGCTGTACGCGGGAGACCTGCCCGAGGAGCTTGCGGGGGCGGGCCTGGAGCCGGCGGAGGACGCCACGGACCTCGCCTTCCTGCCGGGGGGCGGCCAGGTGTACCGGATCGCGAGCCGCTGGTACGTGCCGGTGGTGGCGATGGGGACGGGGGTGGACGCGCTCTCGCTGACGCACATGGAGGACCTGGTGCGGGGGGCGATCGGGGACTGGAGCGAAGTCGGCGGGATCGCGGGGCCGGTGCAGGCGTTCGCGGTCGCCGGGAACGAGGGCATGGCCTTCGCACCGGTCGCGCCCGAGCGCACCTTCGCAACGTACGAAGCGCTGCTGGCGGCGATGAGGATGGAGTCGGGGGCGTGGGCGTTCGTGCCGATCGAGGAGGTGACGCCGACGGTCACGGCGATCGCGGTGAGCGGTATCGACCTGGTGCGGGGGAAGGGCGACGCCCGAGACTGGCCGTACGTGGAAGGGGTGACGGTGATAGCGCTGACGGAGGAGGGCCGGGAGGCGGCGGCGGCGCTGGTGGCGGAGCACTCGGCGCCGCTGCCGGAGGCCGTGACGGTGATCGCAACCGGGGACATCCTGCAGTCGCGGTGCTCGCTGGCGCGGATCCGGGCGACGGGGGACTGGGGGGCGGCGCTGCGGGGGCCGGTGGGGGAGTACCTGGCCTCGGCGGACCTGACGCTGGGGTCGGTCGACGGGAGCATCCAGGACATCGCGGAGCCGCTCGGGTGCTTCCCGCACGTCAACCTGAGCTCACCGCCGGAGGTGATCGAGGCGCTGACGCTGTCGGGCTTCGACGAGGTGACCGTGGCGACGAACCACGTGTTCGACTGCGGCGCGGTTCCCTGCGGGGCGGACGCGTTGCTGCGCACGATCGAGCTGCTGGAGGAGGCGGGGATCGCAGTCGTGGGCGGCGGCGAGAACCTGGAAGAGGCGCTGGCGCCGGCCATCCTGACCGCCGGCGAGACGACCTTCGGGGTGCTCGGGTTCGACGACGTGGCGGCGTACCTCCTGGAGGCGGGGGAGAACCGTCCCGGGACGGCGCCGCTGGACGACAGCTACGCGGAGGAGAATGCGGCGGGGGAGCCCTCGTTCTTCCGGCCGGCGGCGGAGCTGGGGCTGGAGCGCTTCCGGGGGAGCATCCGGGCGTTGGCGGCGGAGGTGGATGTGGTGGTGGTCCAGGTGCAGACGGGTACGGAGGACACGCACGACCCGAGCCCGCGCAGCATCAAGGCGCTGCGGGCGGCGGTGGAGGAGGGGGCGACGCTGGTGGTGGGGAACCAGGCCCACTTCGTGCAGGCGATCGAGACGGGGGCGGAGGCGTTCATCGCCTACGCGCTGGGGAACTTCATCTACGACCAGACGCGGCTCGAGGGGCACATGCAGGGGTACCTGCTGGAAGCGACCTTCTGGGGCGCGCGGCTGGTGAACGTGCGGCTCGTTCCGTACGTGATCGAGGACATGTACCGGCCCGTGTTCGCGGAGGGTGCGGTGCGGGCGAAGATCCTGAACGACGTCTTCCAGGCATCGCTGCGGGTGGCGGCGCGCTAGGGGCGGGCAGGTAGCGGGGGAATCGCGGAGAATCGACGGCCATGCGCATCTTCTTCGACGTCGACGACACGATCATCACGTGGGACGTGCGGCTGCGGCCGGGGGTGGTGGAGGTGTTCGAGAAGCTGCGCGAGGAGGGGCACGAGGTCTACCTGTGGAGCGGGAACGGGCCTCGCTGGGAGATCGTGCGGCGGTTCGACCTGCACGAGCACGTCATCGACTGCTACTGGAAGCCGCTGTACCGCCACCACGAGCGCCTCGAAGAGGTGGGGGTGCCGTTCACGCCGGACTACGTGATCGACGACCACCAGGAGGTGATCGACGCGTTCCCGGGGGTGCGCATCGCCCCGCCGAGCTACCCGCTGGAGAAGGACAACGAGCTGTGGCGGGTGTACGACGCGATCCAGGAGTACGTGGGGAACGCGAACGGGGCGGCGGAGTAGCCCTCAGCCGCCGAGCCGCTCGACCAGTCCTTCGAGGCCTTCGGAGAGGCGCACGGGGTAGGCGTCCGGCACGGCATCGAGGCGCCTGGCCGGCTCGGGAAGGCGCGCGACGGCGGCGGCGCGGCGATCGCGGAGCGCCGCCAGGGACTCGGGGGGCACGATGCGCTCGCCGGAGGCCATCACCTGCTCCAGCAGGGGGCGGCCAGCCACGCCGGGTTCGCCGGCGAGGGCGATCGTGTCGGCGAGGGACTCGCCGTCCCGCTCCTCGCGGTAGACCTGCTTGGTGCCGGGAAGGCTGATCTTCCCGGACGAGTGCTTCATGACGGGCCCGCGGGGACCGGCGACCAGCTTGTAGACGGCTCCGAGCGAAGGCGCGTCGGCGCTGGTACCGAGGCGCGTGCCCACGCCGAAAGCGTCGATGGGCGCGCCCTGCGCGAGGAGGTCGGCGATGCGGTACTCGTCGAGGTCGCTGGAGGCGAAGATGCGGAGGTCGGCGCAGCCCGCGGAGTCGAGCACGTCGCGGACAGTGCGCGCGAGCGCGGCGAGGTCGCCGGAGTCGAGGCGGACGCCGCGGACGGTGACGCCCTCGGCGCGCAGCTCGTTGGCGACGGCGGCGGCCCGGCGGGCGCCCTCGACGGTGTCGTAGGTGTCGACGAGGAGCACGGCGCCGTCGGGGAAGTCGCGGGCGTAGGCGCGAAAGGCATCGCTCTCATCCGGGAAGGCGAGCACGTAGGAGTGCGCCATCGTGCCGCTGAGGTCGAGGCCGTAGAGCTGCCCGGCGAGGACGTTCGAGGTGCCGGAGGCGCCGCCCACGGAGGCGGCGCGGGCGACCTTGAGGGCGGCGTCGGCGCCGTGGTCGCGGCGCCCGGAGAAGTCGACAAAGGGGCGGTCGCCGCAGGCGAGGGCGATGCGGGCGGCCTTGGTCGCGATCATCGTCTGGAAGGCGACGGCGTTCAGGAGGAAGGTCTCGGCGAGCTGGGCTTCGATGAGGGGGGCGGTGACGCGGAGGAGGGGCTCCCGGCCGAAGACGACCTCGCCCTCGGGCACGGCCCAGACATCGCCGCTGAAGCGGAGGCGGCCGAGGGCTTCGAGGAAGGCTTCGTCGAACGTGCCGAGGGAGCGGAGGTAGTCGATGGTCTCGCCGGCGAAGGCGAAGCCGTCGAGGTACGCGAGGGCGTCCTCGAGACCGCAGGCGACGAGGAAGCCGCGGTGGGGCGGGAGCTGGCGGACGGAGAGCTCGAAGGTAGCGGGCTCGTTCATGCCCCGGGCGAAATAGCTCGCGGCCATGGTGAGCTCGTAGAGGTCGACGAAGGCGGGGGCGTTCTCGTCGCTGACCCAGGGCATGGGGGCAGTATGCGGGTTCTCGTTATGGGAAGGGCAGGGCGGGAGTGGTAGGCTCAGGAGAGGACCACCCGCACCCCACCGGCGGCGCGGATCGTTGGCCCGGAGAGACCTGGAGGCGACCCGACATGTTCGACACCATCATCCGCGGCGGGACCGTAATCGACGGCCTGCAGACGCCCCGCTTCCGCGGCGACATCGGCATCAAGGACGGCAAGGTCACCTCGATCGGGCGCATCCACAACGAGAACGGGGCACGCGTGATCGACGCCGAGGGGCTGATCGTGGCGCCGGGGTTCGTGGACCTGCACACGCACTACGACTCGCAGGTGTACTGGGATCCGTGGTGCAGCATCTCGGGGTGGCACGGTGTCACCTCGGTGGTGATCGGCAACTGCGGCTTCGGGTTCGCGCCGGTGCGCAAGGAGGACCAGGAGCGGGCGATGCTGACGATGGCGCGGAACGAGGCCGTGCCGATGGAGTCGATGCGCGAGGGGATGGCCTGGGACTGGGAAACATACCCCGAGTTCCTGGACAGCCTGGAGCGGACGCCGAAGGGCGTGAACCTGCTGAGCTACGTGGGCCTGAACCCGCTGATGGCGTACGTGATGGGGCTGGAGGCGGCGAAAAACCGTTCCGCCACGGAGGCGGAGCGCGAGGAGATGTGCCGCCTGTTCGAGGAGGCCCTGCGGGCGGGGGCGTGCGGGTTCTCGGTGCAGCTCGGGGGCGAGGGGAGCGTGCAGCGCGACTACGACGGCACGCCGATGATCACGGACCTCATGTCGGAGGAGGACCTGCTCGCGTTCGCGGGGGTGATGGGGAAGGTGGGGCGCGGGTTCGCGCAGATGACGGGCTCCTTCGAGGCGGCGGAGAAGGTGGCGGAGGTGAGCGGGCGGCCGGTGATCTGGAACCTGCTGGCGCCTGCGACGGACCAGCACGGGCAGAACACGCCCCCGCACCGGCTGATGATCGAGAAGCTGGACGAGGCGAACGCAAAGGGCCTGCGCATCTTCGGGCAGGCGCTGACGGTGGACGTGGGCTTCGAGTTCAACCTGGAGGACTGGAACCTCTTCGACTCAAGCCCGATCTGGCGCGAGGTCACGCTGGGGAAGCGCGAGGTGCGGATGGCGAAGATGCGCGACGCCGAGATCCGCCAGGCGCTGCGGGACGAGTTCGACGCGGGGCACGGGCCGATCGCGGGCGGCGGCATCGAGTCGCAGATGAAGGCGGCGGGCGGGGGCGCGAACGTCTCCGGCATCGCGCAGCTGACGGTGGAGGAGGTCGAGAGCCCCGAACTGAAGGAGTACGAAGGGCACGGGCTGGCCGAGATCGCGGAGCGGGAGGGGAAGCACATCATCGACGCCTTCCTGGACCTCTCGCTGGAGGACGACCTGCAGGCGACGTTCGTGACGCCGCCGCGTCCGACGGACCCGGACGCGATGGCGGAGGTGGCGAACTCGTCGGTGGCGATCCCGGGCGTGTCGGACGGCGGGGCGCACACGAAGTTCATCACGCTGGGGGCGTACCCGACGGAGTTCCTGGCCCGCTGGGTGCGGGACGCGGGGATCATGGAGCTGGAGCAGGCGCACTGGCGGCTCTCGGCGTACCCGGCAATGGCGGCCGGCTTCCGCGACCGGGGGTGCATCCGCGAGGGGGCTCCGGCGGACATCGTGGTGTACGACTACGAGAACCTGGAGATGCTGCCGATCGAGAAGGCGTGGGACTTCCCGGCGGGCGCGTGGCGTCGCGTGCGCAAGGCGGAGGGCTATCGCTACACGCTCGTGAACGGCGAGGTCACCTTCGAGGACCGGGACTGCACAGGCGCAACGCCCGGGCAGCTGCTGCGGCACGGGTCGGCGTAGGGCCGACGCACGTGCGCAAGTGGGACAGGAAGCCGCGTCCCGACGACCCGCCACCGCCTCCGTATGGAGGGCCGATGCTCTACTGGTGGAGAGTCCGGGATGAGCCGGACCCCTATCTCCAGGATCCTCATCAGCACGACGGCGTGTTCAGCGCCCTCGCCTGCATGGAAGCTGCGCAGCGGGACTGGGAAGCGGCTCACCCCGAAGTCAGCCTGGATACGCACCTGATCCAGTTGGACGGATGCATCGCCGACGCGATGCCCGAGGAGCGGGAGGCGGAGGTCCGGGCCGCGTTCGCCCGCTGGCGGGGGTCGGCGTAGGGGCGGGGGCGCTAGAGGCAGGCTTCAAGGAGCGCGAGGTCCTGAGCGAGGCGTTCACCTAGCTGGTCTCGCCTCTCCCTCAGCAGCTCAAGACTCTCGTACAGCGATGAGAACAGGTCGCGCACCGCTTCCTGACAGGTGGCGCCTTCACCGTACTCGCCGACCAGATCGTCAGTCGCCATCCACGACCCTGAAGCATCGCGCGCGACTTCAAGCCGAATGGAGCAATCTCCGCCCGGATTCGGTCGGTGGAGGGTCACTACCGTTCGTAGCGGGAGAAGACGAGGCAGCTGTTCTGGCCGCCGAAGCCGAAGCTGTTCTTCATGACGACCTGCGGGTCGACGCGGCGCTGGCCCTCGGGGATGTAATCGAGGTCGCAGGTGGGGTCGGGGTTCTCGAGGTTGATGGTGGGGTGGGCGAGGCCGGTCTCAAGCGTCTTGATGGTGGCGACGGTCTCCATGCCGCCGCTGGCGCCGAGACCGTGACCGATGAGGCTCTTGGTGGCGCTGATGGGGACTTCGTAGGCGCGCTCGCCGAAGACGGCCTTGATGGCCTCGGTCTCGGCCGTGTCGCCGGAGGGAGTGCTGGTGGCGTGGGCGTTGATGTACCCGATCTCGTCGGGGTGCATGCCGGCATCTTCGAGGGCCTCGCGCATGGCGCGGGCGGCGCCTTCGCCCCCCTCGGGGGGCGCGACCACGTGGAAGGCGTCGGAGGTGCAGCCGAAGCCGGCGAGCTCGGCGTAGATGGTGGCGCCGCGCTCGAGGGCGTGCTCCTCGCTCTCGAGGAGGAGGGCGCCGGCGCCCTCGCAGGGCACGAAGCCGTCGCGTTCGGCGTCGAAGGGGCGGCTGGCGCGGGTGGGGTCGCCCTCGGAGCTGGTCACGGCTTTCATGACGCAGAAGCCGGCGAGACCGAGCTCGCTGATGCCCGCTTCGCAGCCACCGGCGAGCACGACATCGGTGCGCCCGGCGCGAATCATGAGGGCGGCCTCGCCGATGGCCTGGGTGCCGGCGGCGCAGGCGGTGACGATGGTGCCGTTGTAGCCCCGCATCCCGAACTGCATGGCGACCTGGGCGCCGGCCATGTTGGCGAGCTGCTTGGAGAAGAAGAGGGGGTCGATGCGCATGCCGCCCCGGTTGAAGAGGGTGTGGGCGGCCTCCTGGATGCCGGGGTAGCCGCCTCCGCCGTTGCCGACGAGCACACCGATGCGGTCGAGGTTCTGCGACTCGAGGTCGAGGGCGGCGTCATGGATGGCCTCGCGGGCGGCGGCGACCATGAGCTGGGAGAAGCGGCCCATGCGGCGGGCGGCCTTGCGGTCCATGAAGTCGGCGGGGACGAACTCGGGGATCTCGCCGGCGAACTTGCAGGGGAACTCGGTGGTATCGAAGAAGGTGATGTGATCGATGCCCGAGCGTCCGGCGAGCATGTTCTCCCAGAAATCGGACACATTCGTGCCCGCCGGGGTCACCGCTCCAAGGCCCGTCACGACAACACGGGTGCGCGAGCGCAGCAGCTCGTTCATTGTCCAGTAAGGGTACAGGCACGCCCGATCACCCGCGAGCGGCGGCGCGCCCCCAGCGCCTCCCTGCTACGCTCTTGGCATGGTCGATGCCGCCCTCCCGAGCCACGTCGCCGCGCGCCGTCGCGACGGGCGCTACGAGGTGCTGCTGCACCGTTCGCTGGCGCTGATCGGGGAGGAGAAGGTCGAGATCCGGAGCGCCCGGAGCACGGTGGTGCTGCCGGCGATCGGGGTGGCGCTGGGTGGGGGTGCGGGGGCGCTCATCGCGGTCGAGGCGGGCGACCTGCCGTTCGGGCTGCTGGTGGGGCTGCTGGTGTTCGCGCTGCTGGCCTTCCCCATCTCCGTCATGGCGCTGGTGACGGCGTTCATGGGGGCGGACGTGGTCATCGACGGGCGCAAGGGGTCGGCGACGTGGCAGCAGGGGTACCTGGGGATGGGGGTGGGAACGCGGGAACTGGTGCCGTTCGCCAAGATCGACCACCTCGCGATCACGATCGAGGGGAACGCGCCGGACCGCTGGCGGGAAGAGACGGACACCTTCCGGCAGTTCGCGCTCGTGCTGGTGAAGGAGTCGGGCAAGCGGCTGACGCTGACGCAGGTGCCCGTGCCCGCCGGAGACCAGACGGACGGCATGGACCGCACGCTCGCGGTGGCGACGGCGGTGGCGAACCTGACCGGGGCCGAGGTGAAGCTGCCGGAGGGCTGGGAGCTCGTGGAGCTGACCGAGGAGGAAGCGGCAGGAGGAGCGCCCGATGAGTAGCGACGCCGCCCTGGACGCCCTTCTGGAGGCGAAGACGATCGCGGTCGTGGGGCTCGATACGCGCACGCACCGGCCGGCGTACGAGGTGGCGGCCTACCTGCAGTCGCAGGGGTACCGCATCATCCCCGTGCCGGTGCAGCAGCCGGCGGACGAGGTGCTGGGCGAGCGCGCGTACGCCTCGCTGCGCGACATCCCCGAGCACGTGGACCTGGTCGACGTGTTCGTGCGGCCGGACGGGACGGGGCCGTTTGTGGACGACGCGATCACGATCGGGGCGGAGGCGGTGTGGCTGCAGCTGGGCATCAGGAACGAGGCGGCGGTGGAGCGGGCACGGGCGGCGGGGCTGGTGGCGACGCAGGACCGCTGCACGAAGGTCGAGCACCAGCGGGCGCGGGCGCAGGGCCTCCGGTAGGGCCGGCAGGGCCCCGGCGCCCTTCGGCAATCGCGCCCGTAGAATGCCGGGACGCCCACCCCACAGGAGTTTCCATGACAGCCACCGACACCTTCGCGCCACCCCCGGGCCTTGAAGAAGTCTCCCTGCGCCTGATCCCGCACGTTCTCCGCCCACTGCCGCCGCTGGCCCAGGAGATGTTCGAGAGGTTCATGCTGGCGTTCGGGGGGCAGGCGACTCACCTCAACGGGTACACCTACCTTGGGGGCGGGACGGGGCAGCCGGCGGCGGCGCTTGATCCGCCGCCATCCACCAACGGTCGGGAGGCATGGGAGCAGCATGCCCTGGTGCGCGTCCGCGAGATCTGCGAGGGGCTGTGGTCGGAGGACTACGACCGCTGGCCGCTGGAGGAGCTGGCGCAGGCGCTGCCGGGTTACTTCTCGGAGGCGGCGCGGGGGTTCGCCTACACGATGCAGCCGCTCATGATCGTCGCGGGCCCGACGAGCCAGCTCATGGTCTTCTGCGGGGAGAAGCTTGAGGCGGTGGGCGACCGCGACCGGCTGGTGGCAGCGCTCGTGCAGGGCGTGGACAACGAATCGGCGGCGCGGGGCATGGAGCTGGAGGCGCTGGCGCCGCTGGCCCAGGCGTCACCGGCGCTGCTGGCCGCCGTGCGCGCGGGCGACCTGGCGGCGGCAAGGGAGGCCGAGGGGGGCGAGGCGTTCGGGCAGGCCTTCGACGCCTACCTGGAGGACTACGGGCACGGCTCGCAGACCTGGTGGGAGCTGCACACGCCCACCTGGCGCGAGGCGCCGGGCGCGGCGTTGCGGCTCCTGGCCGGCTACGTGGCGGACCCGTCAAGGGCGCCGGCGGCGGCACACGCGCGCTCGGCGGCCGAGCGCACGGACACGATCGCGCAGTGCGAAGCGGCCCTCGAGGACGACGGCGACCGGGAGCGGTTCCGGGCGCTGGTCGAGGGGGCGGTCGACTACGTGTTCGTGATCGAGGGGCGCGCCCACTGGCAGCAGAACTGCGTCGGCGCGCTGCGTCCGGCCAGTCTCGCGCTGGGGCGGAAGCTGGCGGAGGCGGGCGCGCTCGCGGACGCGGACGACGTGTTCCACCTGCGCCTGGCGGAACTGGGAACGCTGGCGGCGGAGCCGTCGGGGGCCATGCTGGACACGATCGAGGAGCGAAAGGCCGAACTGGGCTCGTGGGGGGCGCTGGCGCCGCCCATGACGCTCGGTCCGCCACCTCCACGGCCACCCGAGGGCGGCCCGCCGAACCCGATCGCGCTCATGTTCGGGGGGCCGGCCGAAGAGACGGGCGACCCCATGCTCCTGAAGGGGAAGGGAGCGAGCCGCGGGGTGGTCACGGGACGAGCGCGGGTCGCGTTCAGCCTGGAGGAGGCGGAAGCGCTCCAGCCGGGCGAGATCCTCGTATGCCCGTTCACGGCGCCCTCCTGGATGCCGGTGTTCACGACGGCGGCCGCGATCGTGACGAACCAGGGCGGGGTGCTCTCGCACGCCGCCATCGAGGCGCGCGAATACGGCATTCCCTGCGTGACGGGCACGGAGTCGGGGACGCGGCGCATCCCGGACGGAGCTACCGTGACGGTCGACGGCCTCGAAGGAACCGTGCGCATTCACTCGGACTAGGGGCCGGGGGAGGGAGCGGTGGCGGAAGCGCAGGAGGTCGCGGGGTACGCCTCGCCGTATCCGTACGTGCAGCGGCTCCAGGACCGGATGGACGAAATCCTCGACCGGCAGGTACCGAACTCGGGGCGGTTCTGCGGGTTCTGCTACGCGCGGCTGGCGCGAGACACGGAGCAGTGCCCCTACTGCGGCGCGGACACCAACGAGACGACAACAGTGGACGCCGTGCCGCGGGAGGCGCTGATCATCTACCGCACGAAGAAGCGGACCGAGGAGCGGTGGGTCTACGCCGGGGCGATGATGGGGCTGCTGATCGCGGCGGGGGTGTTCGTGGCGCTGGTCGTGTACGGAACGGACCTGGTGGGGAGCCGCCCCATCGCACTGGGCATCGCCTTCCTGGCGCTGATCGGCGGGGGGTACCTGCTGGCGCAGCTCTTCGGGCCGCTGATCTGCGGGCAAGTGGGGTACCGGCGGGGGTCGCGCAGGCGCGACGAGCTGTGGGGGCAGTTCCTGGAGGAACGAGCGTCCGGGGAGCGGGAGGCGTCGGGCTAGGACTCGACGCGCAGGAGGGTCTGGCCCTCCTCGACGGTCTCTTCGGGGGTAACGAGCACCTCGGCGACGGTGCCGGCCTCTGGGCTCTCGACGGGAATCTCCATTTTCATGGATTCCAGCACGATCACTTCCTGGCCCGCACTCACGGAGGCCCCGGCGCTCACCAGCACCTCGAACACGGAACCGGACATGGGAGCGGGGATGTCGATGGAGGCCACGACGGCACTCTACCGCGCGGGGGGCATGCGGGGCGAGGGTGAAGCGTCAAGATTGCGGGGGTAGTGGGGCTGCCCATGCTTGGCTTGAAAGCCACTCTGCGACGACAACGACTTGCGAATCATCTCGAAGAGAGCCCTGCGAGAGTTCTGGGAGCGTCACCGTGACGCGGAGGCGCCTCTGCTCGCGTGGTACCGGGAGGCGCAGCGGGCAGACTGGAGTGGGCCGGCAGCAGTGAAGGCCAGGTTCCCCAGGGCCAGCATCGTTGGCGGCAACCGGGTTGTGTTCAACATCAAGGGGAATGAGTACCGGCTGGTCGTGAGGATCAACTACCGGTACCGTGTCATGTACGTCCGGTTTGTCGGGACACACGCCGAGTACGACCGGATAGATGTGCGAGAGGTGTAGGAATGGCAAGCGTGAAGCCCATCCGGACCGAAGCCGACTACCAGGCTGCGCTCGCACGCATCGACGCACTGATGGACGCGAAAGAGGGAACCAGCGAGGGCGAAGAGCTGGACGTGCTCGTGGACCTTGTCGAGCACTACGAGGACAAGCACGAGCCCTTCGGCTTTCCCGATGCCGTGGCCGCACTCCGGTTCCGCATGGACCAGGGGAACCTGAGCGAGCGGGACCTCGTGCCTCTGATCGGTAGCGAGGAGGCCGTAGGAGACGTCCTGGCCGGGAGGCGGGCCCTCACCATGTCGATGGCTCAGGCGATCCACGAGCACCTGGGCATTCCCGCTGACGTTCTGTTGCGTCGGCCGGTGATCGCTTGAACAACCCTTAAGGCCCCTCGCGCCAGACGCGGGAGGCTGTACACTCTTTCGACGGGCCTGCTTCCCATAAAAGGGAGCGCCCGGAGCGAGTCCACCATGCCAGTTGTCGTGGTTGTTGGTGGGCAGTGGGGCGACGAGGGCAAGGGCCGGATCGTCGACCTGCTGGCCCGCAAGGCGCGTGTCGTTGCGCGGTATTCGGCGGGGAACAACGCCGGGCACACGATCGTGAACGAACTCGGCGAGTTCAAGCTGCACGTGGTGCCGGCGGGCATCTTCTACCCGGAAAAGACGTGCATCATCGGGAACGGCGTCGCCGTCGACCCAGAGGTGCTGCTGGGCGAGATCTCGCAGCTGGAGTCGCGGGGCATCGACACGGGCAAGCTGGCGGTGAGCGCCCGCGCGCAGGTGGTGATGCCGTGGCACCGGCTGCTCGACCGGCTGGAGGAGGAGCGGCTCGGGGCGGACGCCATCGGGACGACGGGGAAGGGCATCGGGCCGTGCTTCACGGACAAGGTGGCGCGGCGGGGCATCCGCATCGTCGACCTGCTGGAGCCAGAAGACCTGCTCTCGCGCATGCGCTCGGTGGTGGAGTACCAGAACCGCGTGATCACAGGCGTCTACGGCGGGGAGCCGGTCGACTTCGACGAGTGCTTCGAGCAGTACCAGGAGTTCGGGCAGCGGCTGAAGCCGTTCGTGGCGGATACGCAGGCAATCGTGTCGGAGGCGCTGCACGCAGGCGAGTACGTGCTGCTCGAGGGTGCGCAGGGATCCCTGCTGGACCTCGACCACGGAACCTACGAGTACGTGACCTCGAGCGTGCCGAGCAGCACCGCGGGGGGAGCGACGCTGGGTGTCGGCATCGGGCCGACGGACGTGCAGCGGGCAGTGGGCGTGTTCAAGAGCTACTGCACACGGGTCGGCAACGGTCCCTTCCCGACGGAGCTGTTCGGGGAGATGGCGGACAAGCTGCGCGACCACGGCAAGGAGTTCGGCCGGGGCGAGTACGGCACGACGACGGGCCGCCCGCGGCGCATCGGCTGGCTGGACACGGTGGCGGCGCGGTACTCGGTGCGCTTCAACGGCCTGTCGGCGCTCGCCCTGACGCGGCTCGACGTGCTCGACGGTCTGCCCTCGCTGAAGCTGTGCACGGCCTACGAGATCGACGGCAAGATGGTGAAGACGATGCCGGCAAGCGCCTCGGCCCTGCGGCGGGCGAAGCCCGTTTACGAAGAACTCCCGGGCTGGGACGACCCGACCTCGGGCGTGCGCACCTTCGACGATCTGCCCCAGGAGGCGCAGGTCTACATCCGGCGGGTGGAGTCGCTGCTGGGGGTTCCGGTGGATCTGATCTCGGTGGGGCCGGAGCGCGAGCAGGCGATCATCGTCAACCCGATTTTCTAGGGCGACGTATGTGGGGATCATTCTGGCTCTCTACCCTGGGGTTCCTCCTCGTCGCGCCTTTCCCCCTGGGATTCCTTGCCCCCTGGCGGTGGTGGCCCGTCGCTGTTGTAGCCCTCGTGCCTCTCTTCGTGTGGGTGCTCACCTCCCTGCCGGAACCCGACACGGGTACCAGTGATGGGATCGCATGGCACGCCGTCCTAGCCGCCTACATCATCTGTGGCGTATGGGGCGTCGCTACAGCCATGCTCGGCGTTTTCATCCGAAAGAGGCGCCAAGCCCGCCGACACCCTGCGCCTTGAGCGTGAGCGCCCCGGCAACAAGGTTCATTGAGGTTGACGCACGGGAGTCGGGCGTGGCCCTTAGAGCGTGGTGAGGAACTGCGCGAGGGCGGCCTTGCGTTCGGGGGTGGTCATCATGGTGTTGGTGACGGCGCAGTCGAGGCCGAGGGCTTCGATGCGGGGCTCGAGGGCGCGATCCTCGTCGTCGATGACCATGACGTCGACGAGGTCGCGGTAGATTTCGGCGACGCCGACGGCGGAGACCTCGTGGCCGAGGCTGGCGAGCATCTTCGCGGCCGGACCCTTGATCGCCTGGCCGCCGACGATGGGGCTTATGCCGATGCGCCGCGCACGGCTCTCGACGACGGCCTCGCGCACGCCGGGAACGGCGAGGATGGGGCCGATGCTCACGAAGGGGTTGCTGGGGGCGATGATGAGGCGGTCGGCGTCGCGGATGGCGTCGAGGACACGGGGGGCGGGGGCGGCTTCGGCGGCGCCGGCGAAGCGGACGCCGGTCACGTCGGGCTCGGTGGCGAGCCGCACCATGTAGTCCTGAAAGTCGAGCTCGCCCTCGGCGGTGAGCACGTGGGTCGCGACGCGCTCGTTGGTGACGGGCAGGATGGTCGACACCACGCCGAACGCGTCCGTCAACTCGGCGACGATCTCGTGCATGGGGCGGCCTTCGCGGAGGAGGCGGGTGCGGTGGACGGCGGTGGCGAGGTCGCGGTCGCCGAGGTTGAACCAGCGCCCGTAGCCGAAGCGCTTGAGGGCGTCGACGACGGCGAAGGTGTCGCCTTCGAGGCCCCAGCCGGTCTCGGGATTGATAACGCCGGCGAGGGAGTAGAGGACGATGTCGGTATCGGGGGAGACGTGCAGGCCGAACATCTCGACGTCGTCGGCGACGTTGGAGACGACGGTGACGGAGGCGGGGTCGACAACCTGCACGAGTCCCTGGAGGAATCGGGCAGCGCCCACGCCGCCGGCGAGCACGGTGTCCATGGGGCGCCATTGTAGGGGCGGGGCGGATCGCGGAGGCGCGAGGTGGTAGTGGCGCCCCCGGCAGGAGTCGAACCCACAACCCCCTGGTCCGAAGCCAGGTGCTCTATCCATTGAGCTACGGAGGCGTGCTTCAAGCTTACTACGCGGGTCCGGACGCGCCCGGTGGCGTGGGAGGCCGCTAAGCTGGGGGCATGGCCGAGGCTTCCAGGTTCATGCAGCGTGCGCTGGCGGCGGCGCGCGGGGTGCGGGGGCGCACGAGCCCGAATCCCTGGGTGGGGGCCGCGCTGGTGCGCGGGGGGCAGGTGGTGGCCACGGGGGCGACCTCCCCGGACGGCGGTCCGCACGCGGAGGCGCTGGCGCTGGGGAGCGGTGAGCGCGGAGGGACGCTGTACGTGACGCTCGAGCCCTGCGCGCCCTTCCCGGAGAAGCGCACGCGTCCGTGCGCGGAGGCGATCATCGAGGCAGGGGTCGAGCGGGTAGTGGTGGCGCTGCTGGATGCGGAGCCGCGGGTGCGGGGGCATGGGGTGGAGCTGCTCCGGGAGGCGGGCATCGAGGTGGAGGTGGGGGATGGGGCGGCGGAGGCGGAGGCGCTCCTGCGGCCCTACCTGAAGCAGCGCGAGACGGGGCGGCCGTACGTCATCGCGAAGTTCGCGGCGACGCTCGACGGGCGCATCGCGGCGGCGGACGGTGACTCCCAGTGGATCACGGGTGAGGCGGCACGGGAGCGGGCGCACGAGCAACGCGCCTGGGTGGATGCGGTGCTGGTGGGGAGCGGCACGGCGCTGGCGGACGACCCGTCGCTGACGGCGCGCCCCGGGGGAGCGGTGGCGGAGCGCCAGCCGATTCGGGTCGTGCTCGACGGGCGGGGGCGGCTCTCAGCGGGCGCGAGGCTGTTCTCGGAGCCGGGGCGGACGCTCGTGGCCACCTCGTACGAGGCGGGGGCGGAGTGGAAGGCGGCGATCGCGGGGGCGGGGGCACAGGTGGTGGAGTGCGAGCACGACGGGGCGGGGCTGAATCTCGACCAGCTGCTGGCGACGCTCGCGCAGCGGGGGGTGCTTTCGATCTGGGCGGAGGGCGGGGGCGCGGTGCTGGGGTCGCTGTTCGAGGGCGGGCACGTGGACGAGGTGTGGGCGTTCCTCGCGCCGAGGGTCATGGGCGGGGACGGGGTGGCGGCGGTGGGCGGCGCGGGAGTCACGCGGGCGGCGGACGCCTTCCGCCTGCGGGAGCGCACCGTCGAGGAGGTAGGCGACGACATCCTGGTGCGGGGCTACGCGGGGGACTGGTCGCCACAGGTACAGTAGGGGCGGCAGCAAGGAAGCCGGGAGGAGCGAAGCCGTGGCGAAGTACTGGATGGTGACGCAGGGGCCGGAGATCTTCGGGAAGACGCGCGAGCTGGGGTTCGCGCGACACGCCTTCAAGAGCACGCGCAGCAAGATGGTGTACCGCATCGAGGCGGGCGATGCGCTCGTGTTCTACGTGACGGGGAAGAAGCAGATCGCGGGAGCGGTGCGGGTGAACTCGCCGATCGTGGAGGAGCACACGCGCATCTGGCAGAGCAACAAGAAGCCGGACGAGCTGTACCCGTTCCGGGTCGAGACGGAGCCGCTGGTTGAGCTGAACGAGGAGCAGTGGCTCGATGCGGAGCCGTACCACGACCGCATGGAGTGGACGCAGCGCTGGCCACGGGAGCACTGGACGCTGGCGTACCAGGGCAACCTGCGAGAGATCACGGAAGCGGATTTCGAGCTTCTGCTGGCGGACCTGCAGGAGGCGGCGCGGACGGCTCCGGCGAAGGCGTAAGCGTTCAGGGGAGGGCGGCGGTTGAGACGAGCTTCCGGAGGTCCTCACGGAGTTCGGCTTCCGTGACGTGGCCTCCTGATTGCTCGAAGCGAAGCCCTATGACCTCGTGGGCCAGGTCAAGGACCTCCTGCGGGCCTTCCTCGTCCCAAACCATGGGAATGAGACGACTCTCCAGCTCCGAGGCGTCGATGTCACGAGCAAGGTACCGTTCGACTTCAGCGCGAACGTCGGCGATTGTGTAGTCGCTCATGGCAGCGCCTCCTCGTCGAAGAGTCTCTGCAGCGCGTCTCCGGCAGGCATTCGCGGAGGACGGGCTGAGTGCACAGATCCAGTCTGGACATCTTACTCCAGCCGCTACCTTCCGGCGGGACAAGGAGCCCGGCCGTCTTCCTCCCGGAGAACCTCCTGGCACGCGAAGCCAGATCCTCGACTATCTGGATCGAAACGGCGAGCGGGTGTTGACCGTCCATCGGTACCTCAGGCCGGACGGCACACTGGGAGGATCCGGTCAGCCGGACCCGAAGTGGATTCGACGTGAGGGCGAAGTCCTCCATTTGTGACACATGCTCGACTGTGACACATGCTCGACTTTCCCCAGCGGGACTCCTGCCGTTGCCGCGAAGCGGGGCCGGTTGGTAGGATTCCGCGACTACCACGGGCTGGGGTGGAGGATATGGACGAGTTCCCACGCTGCCGTCGGTGTGACGACGGTGATCTGGTTCCCTTTTCGGACTTCGGAAGCCAGGGGGCGCCCATTCACTACAAGGCATGGGCGTGCACTAATCCGGATTGCGGCTACAACATGAAGATCCGGAACGGCGATCTCTTTATCGACGAGCCGATCAACGACGGGGCGTACTACTCGGGCAGGCGCTAGCGCCTGCCCCACCGCCACCGTAGGCTGAGCGCGATGCCCGCAGAACACTCGACCAAGGTTTACGAGTCGCTGCCGCTTCACGACGTCACGGGCGTGGAGGAGGAGTTGCAGCAGACCGTGCTCGTGACGAGCGTGGACCAGGTGCTGAACTGGGCGCGGCGCTCCTCGCTGTGGCCGGCGATGTTCGGGCTGGCGTGTTGT
>JAJDUR010000064.1 GCA_022826585.1 Dehalococcoidia bacterium | reverse complement strand
CACTCGGGGCTGGGGATGACACCGGAGGACTCGGTGCTGGCGATGTCGAGGCCGGTGACCTGGCCAAGCCCGAAGCTGCGGGCGTAGTAGCCGAGGACGATGGCCGACTGCTCCGTATTCGCCCCCAGTCCCGCGATGCCTTCCTGGGGAATGCCGCAGGAGGCCATGTAGAAGTAGATGTTGGAGGACCAGGAGATGGCCCCGATGAGGTCCAGCTCCCCGTGGACACGCCAGTCGTAGAAGTAGTAGGGCTGGCCGTCCTCGCCGATGAACTCGAGCACCGTGCTGTCGACGTTGCGGCTCGTGTAGCGGGTGACGTTGCCTTCCTGGAGGGCGGCGGCGGCGGTGATGATCTTGAAGGTGGAGCCGGGAGCAACCGGGCTGAGGGCCTGGTGCAGCAGGGGGATGCGAGGGTCTTCCAGCAGCCGCTGGTACTCCTCGCCGGGATCGGGGAGGGAGAAAATGTTGTTGTCGTACGTAGGCACCGAGACGATGGCGTAGACCTCGCCGGTGACGGGGCTCATCACGACGGCGGCGGCGGTGGTGGCCTCGCCCATGGTGTTGGTGAGCAGTTCGTACACGTAGCGCTGCAGGTCCGAGTCGATGGAGAGGAGGACGCTCTGGCCACCGTCCGGCTCGGTGCTCTCAATAGTGGTGACGAGGTCGCCCAGGGCATCGACTTCCCTAATCGCCAGACCGGGGATACCTCGAAGGAGGGCCTCGTAGCGCGCCTCGACGCCCACCTTGCCGACGACTTCGTTGAAGGCGTAGCCGTCCTCCTGGAGGACGCGCCACTCCTCGGGCGACTGCGGCCCCACGTACCCGAGGATGTGGCTGAACTCGGGGCCGCCGGGATAGACGCGGCGGGGCTCGACGGAGAGGGTGACGCCGGGAAGGTCGGCGGCGACTTGCTGCAGCATGAGGGCGACGGGCCGGTCGAGGGCGCGAGCTATGGGGATGGGCAGGTCGCGCTGGCCGCGCTCTTCGGCGGTGTTCACGGTCTCCTCGATCTGGAGAGCGGGGACGCCGAGCAGGTCCTCGAGGTAGAGGTAAAGGCGGTAGCGATCGGTTGGGCTCTCGGGCAGGAAGCCGGGGGTGATCATGGCGGCGAAGGAGCCGCTGTTTGTCACGAGCGCCTGCCCCTTGCGGTCGTAGATCAACCCCCGGGTGGGGCTAACGCTCTCGACGACGATGCGATTGAGCTCCGAGCGCGCGGCGTAGTCCGCGCCGTCGACGAGCTGCATCTGCGCCAGCCGCACCCCGAGGACGACGAAGAGCACGACCACGGCGATCCGCAGCACGCCCACGTTGCCGCGCGGCCGGTTGCGGCTGAGGCCGGGGTCGACGCGCCGATCGCCAGCGAGACTCATCGCTGGAACCTCGCCTCTTCGAGGTCGAGGGAGTGGGTGGGCAGGCGAACCTGGCGGCAGAGGAAGTAGCCCACCGAAAGCAGGGCTGCGTCGAAGGCGGCGCCCGGCAGGAGGATGCCGGTCACGATCCCGCCGACGTCGGGACTCGCTCCGGAGGTGATGGCGACGGTGGTGAAGACCAGGCGGGTCCAGACGGCGGCGGCAACGGCCATCCCGAGGACGAGGGCGTAGGGCGTCTGGGGGATGACACGCTGCCCCTGGATCCAGGCCGCACAGGGCAGGAGGGGCAGGTAGGCGAGCACCAACCACTCGAACTCCACGTTGGTGGAGAAGCCGAGGAAGAGGACGAGGAGCGGCAACCCGACCATGACGGCCCCGGGGCCGGCAAAGATGGCCAGCAGCAGCAGGACCACCACGGGAAGCTCGGCGACGGCGCCGGCGAGCGGGAAGAAGGGCGCGATCGCGACCTGGGCGAGGACGGTCGCGAGGAGCAGCAGCACCAGCAGAGCGCCCCGCATCACTCTTCAACCTCGAAGCGCGCGGGGGTGAAGCTGATCATGACGAGGACGGTGCGGGTGGTGGAGATTCGCACGGTCGTCTGGAGGCGCACGGTGGGGAAGGGGTCCTGGGAGTCACCGAGGATGGCCGTCACCTCGCCGATGGGGACGTCGGAGGGGTAGGCGCCGCCAAGGCCGGAGGTGACGACGGTGTCGCCGATGTTCACGGCGCCCTCGACGAGCTCGAAGCTGAGGGCCCCGCCATCGCCCGTGGCGATGCCATCGGCCGGGCTGCCGAGGACCTGGGCGGCCACGCTGCTGCGGCTATCGGTGAGGAGGCGGACGAAGGAGCTTCCGGGAAGCGCCTCCGTGACCGTGCCGATGAGCGTTCCCTGGGTGGAGAGAACCGGGTTGCCCACCGCGACGCCGTGGTTGGAGCCGCGGTCGATGCGCAGCTCGCGGGTGAGCAGCCCCTGGATACGGCTGAGCACGCCCGAGGTGAGCAGCACGACGGCGGGGTCGGCGGTGACGGGCCCGAGGGCTTCCTCGAGCTCGGCGAGGCGGAAGCTGTCGGCGCGGAGCGCGGCATTCTCGTTGCGGAGGTTCTCGTTCTCGCTGAGGAGGCGGCGGTTCTCATCCTGCAAGCGGTCGACATCGCCGACGTCCCCGAAGAAGTCGGCGACGGGCTGGAAGGCGGAGGAGATTCCCTCCTCGGCGGGGCCGGTCACACGCAGGAAGACATCCTGGACCGGGTCGAGGAGGCCTGCGCGCCCGAAGATGGCGAGCAGGACGGCAAGGGCGACCATGGCCCCGACCCAGTACGTGTACCGACTGAATAGCAGCATGCGGCGACCGTTTCGAGGCTAGCGCCGCGCCCTTCCCGAGTCGAACTGCTGCTCGACCGTGCTGCTCGCCTCGATCTCGTCGAAGATGGCGCCGGCGCCGCGAACGACGCACAGCAGCGGGTCCTCCGAGACGTACACGGGGAAGCGGGTCTCCTGGCTGATGCGGCGGTCGAGCCCGCGCAGGAGGGCGCCGCCACCGGCGAGGGCGATGCCGTGGGCCATGAGGTCGCTCACGAGCTCGGGTGGCGTGACCTCGATGGAGGAGCGGACGGCCTCGACGATCTGGCTGACGGAGCCAGCGAGGGCGTCCCGCAGCTCGATGGTGCTGACCTCGACGGCCTTGGGGAGGCCGGTGGCCTGGTCGCGGCCCCGAAGGGTGACGGACTCCTCGGTATCGAGGGGAGCGGCCGAGCCCGCCACCTTCTTCACCTCCTCGGCGGTGCGCTCGCCAATGAGGAGGTTATGCACCTGGCGGGCGTAGGCAACGATGCTGCGGTCCATCTCGTCGCCGGCAACGCGGATGGAGCGGCTGACGACCATGCCCCCGAGGGAGATGACCGCGACCTCGGTGGTGCCGCCGCCGATGTCGACGACCATGCAACCGGATGCCTCCATGACGGGCAGGCCGGAACCGATGGCGGCAGCCAGGGGCTCCTCGATGAGGAAGCAGGAGCGGGCGCCCGCGCTCAGGGCGGCGTCGTGCACGGCGCGCTTTTCGACCTCCGTCACGCCACTGGGAATACCGACGACGACCCGGGGCTGGGCGAGGAAGGAGCGGTCCTGCACGGCGCGGATGAAGTAGCTGAGCATCCGCTCGGTGACTTCGAAGTCGGAGATCACGCCGTCGCGCAGGGGGCGGACGGCGACGATGTTGGCGGGGGTGCGGCCGACCATGCGCTGGGCCTCCTCGCCGATCGCGAGGATGCGCTTGGAGGTGCGGTCGATGGCGACGATCGACGGCTCGATGATGACGATGCCGCGGCCCCGGACCATGACGAGCGTGTTCGCCGTCCCCAGATCGATGGCGATGTCGTGGGACAGGAAGCCGAAGAGGCGCGAGAGAGGGCCGAGGCGTGCCACGGGACCGGTCCTGTCGCAGGCCTGGCCTGCGTGTACGAATAGGCGCTGCGACTCAGTATAGGGCAGCCGGCCCGGCGGCCCCCCGGCCCGGGAGGGTTAGGGAAGGGTGGCGAGACCCTCGACGTGAACGAAGAGGAAAAGGGCTTCAGGGTCGCGCGCCCAGGCGCGCCAGCCTGCGGCGATGCGCTCCAGGTCGTCGCGCGTGGCGAGGCCGTAGGCGAGCGCCTGCTCGGCGAGAGCGGAGGTAGTGACCCGCTCCGCCCAGGAGTCCCCCCAGTTCAGAACCTCGGCCGGGTCGCGCATCATGGCCACGGTCGTCGAAATCTCGACCTGCTCGAAGCCGGCGCGGGCCATCCAGGAGGCGATGCGGCGACCGGCGTTGGCGTCCGCCCCGTTGCGGCGCACGACCTCGGTGTAGAGCGCGCGCCACTCCTCGATGGCCTCGCTGCGGGGGTGGCTGATCATCGTCTGGTAGTCGGAGTCGCGGACGGCCACGTACCCGCCGGAGCGAACCACGCGGTCCATCTCGCGCAGGGCGGCGGCAGGGTCGGCGAGATGCTGCATGAGCTGGTGGGCGTAGGCGACGTCGAAGACCCCGTCTTCGTAGGGGAGAGCGTAGGTGCTGCCTTCCTCGAAGCTGAGGTTGTCGACGCCCTGCGCGAGGTCGCGCGCCGTTTCGAGGACGGAGGGCTCTGCGTCGATGCCGACGACCTCGCCCGGGGCCACGTACTTCACGAGACCAGCGGTGATCGATCCCGGGCCGCAGCCCACGTCGAGGAGGCGCATCCCGGGGCGAAGGTGGGGGATGAGGAAGGCGGCCGCCTCCTCGGCGGTGCGGCGGCTGTGCTGGGCGACAACCGACGCGTGATGGCCGTGGGTGTAGGTGTCCCGGGGCGAGGGGTCGCTCATGGTGGCGCCATTGTGGACGTTCGAGGGCTTCGGGTCAGGACTCGCCGGCGGCCGCTTCGCGCTCCTCGCGGAAGCGATCGAGGGCGGGCGGACCCTCTTCGAGGACGGCGAGATACTGCTCTTCGCTGAGGAGGAGGGTGCCAAGCTTCTCCGCGCGGGTGAGCTTGCTGCCACCGGGATCGGCCCCTGTGACGAGGAAGTCGGTCTTCTTCGAGACGGACCCGGTGACAGAGGCGCCGGCGTCCTTGGCGCGCGCCTCCGCGTCCCCGCGGGTCATCGAGTCGAGCTTCCCGGTAATGACGACGGAGAGCCCGGCGAGCAGGTCGCTGGCGGGCTCGACGACGTCGCCGGCCATGTTGACGCCGGCCTCGCGCAGGCGGCGGACGATGTCGCGGTTCAGGTCGCGCTCGGCCCAGCGGGCGATGCTGCGGGCGACGACGGGCCCAACGCCCTCGACTTCCTGCAGCTCCTCCTCGCCGGCGTCGAGGATGGCGTCGAGGTCGCCGTAGCGTTCGGCGAGCAGGCGCGCGGTCTCTGCGCCGGTGTGGCGGATACCGAGGGCGAAGATGAGGTTGGGGAGGGGGCGCTCCTTGCTGAGGCGGATGCCCTCGATCAGGTTCGAAGCGTTCTTCGGGCCGAAACCACGGTCCTCGATGCGGAGCCGGGCGAGATCCGCGACGCCGGGCTCGACGCCTTCCTCCCGCCAGGACGCAACACGTCGCCGGTTCTCTTCCCGCTCCTTCCAGCCGGCGATGCTCCGGGCGACGACGGGCCCGATGCCCTCGGCCGCCCGCAGCGCCTCCTCGTCCGCTTCGAGGACGGTGTCGACGCTTCCGAAGTGCCCCACGAGGGTGGCGGCGCTCTTCTCGCCGATGTGCTGGGGAAGGGTGAGCGACTCGAGCTGTTCGGCGGTGAGGTCGTAGATGTCGGCGACGTCGCTCACGAGCTCCCTGCGGAAGAGAACGTAGGAGAGACGTTCGCCGAGCCCCTCGATATCCATGGCGCCGCGCGAGGCGAAGTGCTCGACGAGGCGGACCTGCTGCTGGGGACAGGCGAGGTTGGGGCAGTAGGAGTCGGCGGCGTCTTCCTCGCGCTCGATGGTGGCGGTGCAGGCGGGGCAGATCTCGGGCATGGCGAAGACGCGCTCGCTGCCGTCGCGCAGGCTCACGACGGGCGCGACGACCTGGGGGATGACGTCGCCGGCGCGCTGGACGATGACGGTGTCGCCGATGCGCACGTCCTTGCGGTGGATGTCCTGTTCATTGTGGAGGGTCGCCATCTGGATGCGGGCGCCACCGACGACCACGGGCTCCAGCACGGCGAAGGGGTTGAGCGCGCCCGTTCGGCCCACGTTCACGGCGATGTCGAGGAGCTTCGTCGTGCGTTGCTGGGGCGGGAACTTGAAGGCCGTCGCCCAGCGGGGCTCGCGCCCCACGACGCCGAGCCGGTCCCACTCCGTGGTGTCGTCGATCTTGATGACGACCCCGTCGATGTCGTAGTCGAGGCGCTCACGGCGCTGGCCCCACCAGGAGACGCGCTCCGAGACCTCAGCGAGGCTGGCGTGCCGCCGGGCGTCGCTGTTCACGCGGAAGCCAAGGTCGGCGAGCCAGTGCAGCCGCTCGACGTGGCTGGAGGGCACGGGGCCCTCGCTCCAGCCCACCTGGTAGACGTAGATGGAGAGGGGGCGCTGGGCGGTGATGGTGGGGTCGAGCTGGCGCACGGCGCCGGCGGCGGAGTTCCGCGGGTTGGCGAAGAGGGGTTCGCCACGCTCGGCGCGCTCGGCGTTCATGCGCTCGAAGCCGCTCTTCGTCATGTAGATTTCGCCGCGCACCTCGAAGGCCGGGGGGAAGTCGCCCGAGAGGGCGAGGGGGATGGTGCGGATTGTGCGGAGGTTGGGGGTGATGTTCTCGCCGCGCCGGCCGTCGCCGCGGGTGGCGCCCTGCACGAAGCGCCCGTCCTCGTAGGTGAGGGCGACGGCGAGGCCGTCGATCTTCGGCTCCGTCGCGAGGGCGAAGTCGTCGCGGCCGGCACGCTCGGCGGCGCGACGGTGCCAGTCGGCGAGGTCCTCGGCGGTGCTGGCGTTGGAGAGGCTGAGGAGGGGGGAGCGGTGCTCGACCGTGGAGAACGCCTCAAGGGGGGCGGCGCCGACGCGCTGGGTGGGGGAATCTGGCGTGATCAGCTCGGGGAAGGCGCCTTCGAGGTCGCGCAGCTCGTTCAGGAACTCGTCGTACTCACCGTCGCTGATCTCGGGGGCGTCGAGCACGTAGTAGCGGTGGTTGTGGTGGTTGATGAGCGAACGCAGCTCCTCGCTGCGGAGTCGCGCCTCGTGTTGGGAATCAGCCATCCGTCCTTCAATTTTAACGCGCCCGAGACAGGCGCTACACCGCCGACCGGGGCTGGTGACGATAGCGAACCGAGGCCGCACACTGGCTTCATGGGCGCCAACCCCTTCCTCGTGGTGGTGGACTACGACGCGGGCAACCTGCGCAGCGTCGAACGGGCGCTCGCGCACGTGGGCGTGGACGCAAGCATCTCCGCCGACTGGGCGGACCTCGAGCGCGCGGACGGGGTGGTCCTGCCGGGGGTGGGGGCGGCGTCGGACACGATGGCGAAACTCGGTGAACGCTCGCTCACCGAGCCGCTGCGGGAGTACGTGGCCTCGGGGCGGCCGTTCCTCGGCATCTGCATGGGTCTGCAGGCGCTGCTCGACCATTCGGACGAGGGCGACGGGCAGGAGTGCCTGGGCCTGCTGCCGGGGAATGTGCGCCACTTCGGCTTCGACCACCTCAAGGTGCCGCACATGGGCTGGAACCAGGTGACGTGGTTGCGGGACCACCGCATCACGAGCGGTATCCCGAGCGGCTCGTACTTCTACTTCGTCCACAGCTTCTACCCGGACCCGGCGGACCCCGACCTGGCGCTGGGAGAGACGACGTACGGCCTCACGTTCCCGAGCGTGCTCGCGCGGGAGAACATGGTGGCGACGCAGTTCCACCCCGAGAAGAGCGGCGAGGCCGGGCTGGCGATCTACACGAACTTCGCGAACTGGGTGCGCGAAACGGCGTGAGCTTCGAGGTGATTCCGGCCATCGACATCCGCGGGGGGCGGTGCGTGCGTCTCACGTACGGCGACTACGACCAGGAGACGACCTACGCCGACGACCCGGCGGCGGTCGCCCGGGACTGGGAGGCGCAGGGGGCGGAGCGGCTGCACGTGGTGGACCTCGACGGGGCGCGCGAAGGGCGGCCGGTGAACCGCGCGGAAATCGCGGCGATCTGCGAGGCCGTCGGCATTCCGGTGGAGGTGTCGGGGGGATTGCGCACGATCGAGGATATCGAGGGGGCGGTGGAGCGGGGGGCGGAGCGCATCCAGCTCGGGAGCGCGGCCGTGCGCAACCCGGACCTCGTGAACCTCGCGTCGGAGCGCTTTCCCCGGATGCTCGTAGTGGCGATCGACACCCGCGCCGGGGAGGCGCTGACGGAGGGGTGGCGTGAGGGGTCGGGGGCGGACGGGCTGGCGCTCGCACGGGAGATGGTGGAGCGGGGAGCGCCCCGCATCATGGTGACGGACATCGGGCGGGACGGCGCCCTGGCGGGGCCGAACGTGGAGCTGGCGGCGGAGTTCGCGGCGGCGCTTCCCGTGCCGGTCGTGGCCTCCGGCGGCGTCACGACGGCAGACGACCTGCGGGCGCTGGCGGAGACGGGCTGCGAGGGCGCAATCGTGGGCAAAGCGCTCTACGAGCGGCGCTTCACGCTGGCCGAGGCGCTGGAGGCGGTGGCGGCATGCTGACGAAGCGGATCATCCCCTGCTTCGACGTGGACCGCGGGCGCGTGGTGAAGGGTGTTTCCTTCGTGGAGCTGCGCGACGCCGGCGACCCGGTGGAGCTGGCCAAGCTGTACGACGCGGAGGGCGCGGACGAGCTCGTGTTCCTCGACATCACGGCCTCGTCGGACAACCGGGCGACGGTGTACGACATGGTGTCGGCGACGGCGGACCAGGTGTTCATCCCCTTCACGGTGGGCGGGGGCATCCGCACGACCTCGGACATGAAGACGATGCTGGAGCTGGGAGCGGACAAGGTCAGCATCAACACGGCGGCGGTAAACAGCCCGGACCTTGTGAACGAGGGCGCCTACCGTTTCGGCAGCCAGTGCATCGTCGTCGCCATCGACGCGAAGGGGGTGGGCGAGGGCTGGGAGGTGTACACGCACGGTGGGCGCACGCCGACGGGTATCGATGCGATCGCGTGGGCGCGGGAGGTGGTGGAGCGGGGCGCGGGCGAGTTGCTCGTGACGAGCATGGACACCGACGGCCACCAGAGCGGGTACGACATCCCCATGCTGCGGGCGATGAGCGAGGCCGTGAACGTGCCCGTCATCGCCTCCGGGGGCGCGGGCGGCCCCGACCACATGGCGGAGGCGCTCACGGAGGGGAAGGCGGATGCGGTGCTGGCGGCGAGCATCTTCCACTTCGGGACGTACTCCATCCGCGAGGTGAAGGACGCGCTCTCGGAGCAGGGGATCGCGATGCGTCCGGTGGCCGATCGCGGCTGAGTCGCGGCGCGAGCGCAGCGCCTCCCTCCGGTATGCTCGAAAGCAGCGAACACGCCACGCTTCGGAGCGCGCTCATGCCCCTCACCTTCGACGAACACGACCGCATTCCCGCCATCGTCCAGGACGCCGAGACGCACCAGGTCCTGATGCTGGGCTGGATGAATCGGGAGTCGCTGGACCACACCTTCGCGACGGGGCACGTGACGTTCTGGAGCCGCAGCCGGGACGAGCTCTGGGAGAAGGGCGCGACGAGCGGGAACTTCCTCAACTTCGTCAGCATGCACAAGAACTGCGAGGACAACTCCCTGCTGGTGATGGCGCGGCCCGAGGGGCCGACCTGCCACACGAACAACGTGACGTGCTACTACCGCGAGGTCGACCGCGAGCACGACTTGCCGTGAGCGGGGCCTGGTCGACGGGCAAACCCGACTACACGGCGCTCGACCTTCCGGCGCCGCCCCCCGACCGCCCCTACGTGATCGCGAACACGGTGATGTCGGCGGACGGCAAGAGCGTGATCGAGGGCACGGAGCAGGGCATCGGATCGGCGGTAGACCAGCGGCTCATGCGCGAGCTTCGTGTGAGCGCGGACGTCGTCCTGAACGGGGCGGGCACGTTGCGCGCGAGCGGCACCTCCTCGCGGTTGGGGGATGTGGCGCTGGAGGCGATCCGAGTCGAGCGGGGGAAGGCACGCGTGCCCATCGCGGCGGTCGTGAGCCGGGGCGGCGACCTGCCCCTGGAGCGCCCGTTCTTCACGGCGCGGGACTTTCCGGCAGTGGTCTACCTGTCCGAGGCGGCTCCGGAGGGGCGGCGCGCAGCGATCGAGGCCACGGGACGGCCCGTCGTAACACTCCCCGAAGGACACGAGTTCGCCGGGATGCTGCGCCACATGCGGCACGAGCTCGACGCCGACGTGCTGCTCGTCGAGGGCGGGCCAACGGTTTACGCCGAGCTGTACGCACTTGACGCCATCGACGAGGCCTTCGTGACGCTGGGGCCGGTGGTGGTGGGAGGGGCCGACACGCTGACGGCAGTCGCGGGAGAAGCGTTCACGCGCGCGACGGCAAAGCGCCTCACGCTGCTGTCGGCGCACGCGAACCCGGAGACGGACGAGGTCTACCTGCGGTACCGGGTGCGGCGCTAGCGAGCGGCAGCTGGCTCTCGGCTGGCGACGTGAACCTCAAGACGGATCGCCTCTCGCTCCTGGAGGCAGCTGATCACGTCGAACAGGTTGCGAGCCTGCGGATTGCCGGCGGGGCCGAACATGCGCATGAGGCTCTTTGGCGACTTGTGGACGAGCCCGCCAAGCTCTTCGAAGCCGATCGTCGCATTGATGTAGTCGCGCACGAGCGCCCTTCCCGTCTCGACATCGCCGCCGAGCATGAGCTCAACGCTCTCGCGCAGAAGGGCCGCCCGGAACTCTGGGTCTCGGTCGGCCCGCGCCTTGATGGTTTCCTTGAAGCTCCGCGTCAAAACCACTGCTCTATGCCCCTCTCCTATGCCGCGCCAAGTACTCACTCAAGAGCACCTGCGCCTCTTCGATGTCCCTCGATTGCCTTCTCTTCGTCCCGCCTCCGAGGAGGATGATGAGCGCGTCTCCGTCGCGACCGAAGTAAACGCGGTAGCCGGGCCCAAAGGTGACTCGGCGTTCGAGGACTCCTCCTCCAACCGACTTCGTGTCGCCAAGGTTGCCTTGCTCCATCCTCCCGAGGACTATCGTGACCTTTGCCGCCGCAATGGCATCAAGGCCGTCGAACCATCTGGCGAAGTAGCTGCGACCCCGCTCATCCACCAACTCCTTGATTTCGATCACGTCAGGCACAGCTCATTGCCGTCGTCAGTATAGAAACTTATACGTTACCTTTGTCAAGCCTGGGCTGAGTCCCCGGGCCCTACCCAACGACGGCGGCCTCGGCTTCCGGTGCCGGGGCCTTCTTTGCGCGCTTGCGGGTTCTCCGCCTGGGAAGAGTGCCGGCGGCTTCGAGGAGGGGGCGGAGGTAGCGGCCGGTGGCGCTGTCGGGGTTGCGGGCGACATCTTCGGGGGCACCTTCGGCGAGGAGCTCGCCGCCACGGTCGCCGCCGTAGGGGCCGAGGTCGATGATGTGGTCGGCCGACTTGATGACGTCGAGGTGGTGCTCGATGACGACGACGGTGTTGCCCCCGTCGGCGAGGCGCTGCAGCACGTCGAGGAGGTGGTGGACATCCTGGAAGCTGAGGCCCGTGGTCGGCTCGTCGAGGACGTAGAGGGTCTTGCCGGTGGAGCGCCGGGCGAGCTCACTGGCGAGCTTGATGCGCTGGGCCTCGCCGCCGGAGAGGGTGGTGGCAGGCTGGCCGAGGCGGATGTAGCCGAGGCCCGTGTCATCGAGCGTGCTGAGGATGCGCTTCACGCGGGGGAAGCGGTCGAAGTGCTCGAGCGCCTCGGCGACGGTCATATCGAGGACCTGGGCGATGTTCTTGCCGCGGAAGTGGATCTCGAGGGCCTCGCGGTTGTAGCGCTGGCCGTGGCAGACCTCGCAGGGGACGGTCACGTCGGGGAGGAACTGCATCTCGACGAGCTTGTAGCCGTCGCCTGAGCACTCCTCGCAGCGGCCGCCCTTCACATTGAAGCTGAAGCGTCCGGGCTTGTAGCCGCGGGCCCGGGACTCGGGCACGGAAGCGAAGAGCTCGCGGATGACGGTGAAGACGCCGGTGTAGGTGGCGGGGTTGGAGCGGGGGGTGCGGCCGATGGGGGACTGGTCGATGTCGACGATCTTGTCGAGGTGCTCGAAGCCCTCGATGGCGTCGTGGGCGCCGGGGCGCTGACGTCCGTTCTGGAGGACGTTGACTGCGCGCTTCACGAGGATCTCGGTGATGAGCGAGGACTTTCCCGAGCCGGAAACGCCGGTGACGACGACGAACTTGCCGAGGGGGACGGCGACGTCGAGATTCTTGAGGTTGTTCTCGCGGGCGCCGCGGACGACGAGCTCGGTGCCGTGCCCTTCACGGCGCGCCTCCGGCGTGGGGATGGTGCGGCGGCCGGAGAGGTAGGCGCCGGTGATGCTCTCCTCGCTGTCGAGGATGGCGGACATTCCCCCTTCGGCGACGACGTTGCCGCCGTCGCGACCCGCCTCCGGGCCGAGGTCGATGATGTGGTCGGCGGCGCGCATGGTGGCCTCGTCGTGCTCGACGACCATGACGGTGTTGCCGAGGTCGCGCAGGCGCTCGAGAGTGCGGATGAGGCGGTCGCCGTCGACGGGGTGGAGGCCGATGGAGGGCTCATCACAGATGTAGAGGACGCCCATGAGGGCGGACCCGATCTGGGTGGCGAGTCGGATGCGCTGGGATTCGCCGCCGGAGAGGGTGCCGGAGGCGCGGTCCAGCGTCAGGTACTCGAGCCCGACATCGATGAGGAACTGCAGGCGTGAGCGAATCTCTTTCAGGATCTGGCGGGCGATGGTCTGCTCGCGCTCGGTCAGCGGCGTGTCGGGACCGTCCAGCCTGTCGAACCAGCGCAGCGTCTCGGAGATGCTGCCGTGCGTGATGTCGACCACCGTGCGCTCGTCGATGCGGACGCCGAGGGCCTCGGGGCGGAGGCGCTGGCCTTGGCAGCCGGGGCAGGACACAGCGCCCATGTAGCGCTCGATGTCGTTGCGGACGTAGTCGGAGTCGGTTTCCTTGTGGCGGCGCTGGAGGTTGTTGACGACGCCCTCGTAGCGGGCGTCGTAGTAGCGCGTGCGGCCGTAGTCGTTGGTGAAGCGCAGGTGCAGCTTCTCGTCGCCGCTGCCGTAGAGGATGACGTTGAGCTGGTCCTCGGCGAGATCGCGAATGGGGGTCTCGACTCCGAAGCCGTAGTGGTCGGCGACAGCCTCGATGAGGCGCTGGTACCAGGTCTGTGCTCCGCGGGACTTGGCGAGGGGCTCGATGGCGCCCTCGGCGACCGACTTCGTGCGGTCGGGGATGACGAGGGCGGGGTCGACCTGCATCTCGACACCGAGGCCGGTGCAACGCGAGCAGGCGCCGTGGGGGCTGTTGAAGCTGAAGGTGCGCGGCTCGATCTCGCCGAAGGAGAAGCCGTCGTAGGGACAGGCGAAGTGCTCGCTGAAGATGCGCTCGGGCGCGTCCTCCTCGCCGGCGCGGGGGACGGTCGCGACGTGCATGACGCCCTGGCCGGCGGTAAGCGCCGTCTCGACCGACTCGGCGAGGCGGAGGCCGGCGCCGTCGCGCTCGCCGGGCTCGGGCACGACCACGCGATCGACGACGACATCGATGTCGTGGCGCTTGTTCTTGTCGAGGTCGATGCCCTCGTCGAGGTCGCGCACCTCACCGTCGATACGGACGCGCACGAAGCCCTGGCGGCGGGCCTCGTCGAGGAGGCGGACGTGCTCGCCCTTCTTCGCGCGCGTGAGGGGCGCGAGGAGGAGGAGGCGCGAGCCGGGCGGGTAGGCGAGGGTGGCGTCGACGACCTGCTGGACGGTCTGGCGCTCGATGGGGCGGCCGCAGGTGGGGCAGTGGGGCCGGCCCACTCGCGCCCAGAGGAGGCGCATGTAGTCGTAGATCTCGGTGACGGTCCCGACGGTGGAGCGGGGGTTGTTGGAGGCGGCCTTCTGGTCGATGGAGATAGCGGGCGAGAGGCCGTCGATGTGGTCGACGTCGGGCTTCTCCATGAGGCCCAGGAACTGGCGGGCATAGGCGGAGAGAGACTCGACGTAGCGGCGCTGCCCCTCGGCGTAGATGGTGTCGAAGGCGAGGGAGGACTTGCCCGATCCGGAGAGGCCCGTGATCACGACGAGCTTGTCGCGCGGGATCTCGACGTCGATGTTCTTGAGGTTGTGCTCACGGGCGCCGCGCACGGCGATGTGGTCGAGGGGCATGCACCCTCGATTCTAGCAGCGGCCCCCCAACCGATCGCCCGTGCGTTACTGCGTCTGGGTCAGGTCCACCTCGTAGGCCTGGAGGACGGTGATCTGGCCGCCCTGGAACTGGAAGACGGCATAGGAACCGGTCGTGGGGTCGCCGTTCGGGGTGAAGTTGATGGGCCCGCTGACTCCCACATAGTCGATGTCCTCGCCCGCGTCCATGAGGGCGACACATTCGGCGTAGGAGGAGCACTCGGTTCCTTCGTGCGTGAGTCCGGCGACGGCCTCCATGATCGCGTCGCCGTCGGTGCCGCCGGCGATCTTGGCGGCGAGCGCCAGCAGGACCACGCAGTCGTAGGACTGGGCGGCGAAGTTGACGTTGCCGTCGGTGATGTCGGAGATGCGGGTATTGAACTCGTCGCTTCCGGCGACACCGATGAACTTCATGCCGTCGAGGACGGTGGGGTCGTTCGGGTCGACGAGCTGCCAGAGGAAGGGGTGGAAGAGGGCATCGCCGCCATACTGGATTTCGGGGCCGAAGCCCGCCTCGATGAGGCCGTGGACGATGCTGGTGCCGTCGAAGAAGAAGCCGACGTTGACGATCGCGTCGGGGGCGAAGTCCGCGACGGCCGCGACCTGTGAGTCGAAGGTGGTGGAGCCCGGGTCGTAAAGGATGACCTCGGCCTCGGCCCCGAACTCGACGAGGATCTGGGCGACGAGCCCGCTGATGGCGATGCCGTAGTCGTCGGCGCGGCCGACGATGGCGACGCGGGTGCCGCCGTCCTCGGCGACGACGCGAGCCATGATGGGCGCGACCGCGTGGGCGGGCGGCACGGTGCGGAAGAAGTAGGCGGCGTTCTCCTGCGTGCTGAGCGCGGGAGACTGGGCGGAGGGGCTGCACTGGGGCACGCGCTCGTCGAAGAGGGCCTGGATCACGGCCTGGGTCACGGCGGAGGTGGCGGGCCCGACGATGACGTCCGCGCCCTCGCCCAGGAGCCGGGCTGCGGCCTCGCGTCCGGTGGCGGGATTGGTGGCGGTGTCGGCGATGGTGGCGGTGACGTTGCCGCCGGCGGCGTTGATGTCAGCGACGGCGAGGCCCATGGCCTCAATGGAGGGGGCGGCCAGGGGACCGACGGCTCCCGTCTCGGGGATGAGCAGGCCGATGTGGAGGGCGACCCGCTCGGGGGCGGCCTCCGTTGGGAGCGGGGTGGGCTCAGGGGTCGCGGTGGCCTCGGCGGGGGCCGATTCGGTGGGCTCGGGAGTTGCGGTGGGCGGCGGCTCCGTGGGCTCGGGAGCCTGTGTGGCTTCGCGGGTGGGCTCCGGGGTGGACGCGGGAGCGTCGTCGTCGTCACCGCAAGCTGCGACAAGGAACGCGCCGAGGAGCGCAATCGGGATCAGAAGGGCGAGGAGCCGTCCGCGAGGGTGCATGGGAATCGCTTCCTGTTTCGCGTGGATGCGACCATTCTGTCACCCGGGAAGGCATGCCAGCGTAACGCGGCTTACCGCCGGTGTTGATCGCCGGGAGGCCCACCTCCCCGGCGGCAAGAACGGTCAGCGCTTATCTTGTGGAGCGGTGCGCCCGGAGCTCACGCCTCTTCGACAACGGGTCTCTTCTCTCCGAGAAGGAGTCTTCTACGGCTGGTGGATGGTTGCCGGCGGCTTCCTGATACAGACCGTGCTCGGCCTGTTCATGTTCCATGCGTTCGGATTTTATGTTGAGCGCCTGGAGGAAGAGTTCAAGTGGAGCAAGACGACGTTCTCGCTCGCGTTCGCGATGACGCGGATCGAGAGCGGGGTGTTGGGACCGATCCAGGGGTGGGCGATCGACCGCTTCGGCCCGCGGATCATGATCCGCCTCGGGATCGCGTCGACCGGCCTCGGGTTCGTGCTCTTCAGCTTCGTGGACTCGGTGACGACGTTCTTCCTGACGTATTTCCTGATCGCCATCGGCGCGAGCATGGCCGGGTTCGTGACGCTGGTCGTGGCCGTGGTGAACTGGTTCGAGCGGAAGCGCTCGCTGGCGCTGGGGCTGATGTCGGCGGGATTCTCGGTGGGAGGCCTGCTCGTCTTCCTGGTCGTGCTCGCCATGGACGAGTTCGGCTGGCGGGCCACGTCCCTCGTGGCGGGCGTGGTGATCTTCGTGGTGGGACAGGTCGTCGCGACCTTCATCCACCACCGGCCCGAGGACCGGGGCGAAACGATAGACGGGGAGCCCGTGCAGGAGCCGGCTCCACGGCCCGCCCTGGGCGACGCTCCGGTGGTGATTCCCGCCAGCTCGGACTTCTCGACGACGGAGGCACTCCGGAGCCCAACCTTCTGGTTCATCTCGATCGGGCACGGGGCGGCCGTCCTCATCATCGGGGCGTTCATGGTTCACCTCGTGCTGCACCTCGAGAACCTGGGGTACTCGGCCTTCATCTCGAGCCTGATCGTGCTGATGATGACGGCCTTCCAGCTGGTCGGGCAGATCGGCGGCGGCTACCTCGGGGACCGGCTGAACAAACGCGTGATGCTGGCGGGCTGCATGGTCGGGCACGTCGTCGCCCTGCTGCTGGTCACCTACGCGGTGGGCTTCTGGATGATCGCCCTCTTCGCCATGATCAACGGGATCGTGTGGGGAACGCGGGGACCGATGCAGCAGGCGCTGCGCGCGGACTACTTCGGCCGCCGGGACTTCGGGAAGATCATGGGGTTCTCGTCGCTGATCGTGATGTTCGGGATGATGTCGGGGCCGATCATCGCGGGGGCGATGGCGGATGCATTCGGCGACTACGAGCGCGGCTTCACGGTGCTGGCCATCATCGCCTTCATCGGGACCATCTTCTTCGCGATGGCGGGGCCGCCCAGCCGCCCCACGGGCCCGATCTGGTACCGGCGATGGCCCTTCGTGAGGCGGCTGACGTTCCAGGAGCGGTTGGCGTAACTTCCCCGGGCGGGCGCTAGAATCACGCCACCCTCGCGGCGGGAGGCGCCCCATGGCCACGGAGACTGCCAGTCCAACGACACTCGACACGCTCATCGCGGAGCGCGACATCACGCGCGTGCTGATGCTGTACGCGCGCGGAATCGACCGCATCGACCCGGACCTCGTGGAGAGCTGCTTCCACCCGGATGCGGTGCTGCGCTACGGCGCCGACACGAGCCCGGCGGAGTTCGCCAGCAACGCCCCGGTCGGGCTGGGCGCCTACCGCTTCACGCAGCACCGCGTGGGGAACGTGATCATCGACATCGAGGGCGACTTCGCCTGGTGCGAGTCGTACTGCCTGGCGCGGCACCGCATCCCGTCCGGCGAGGGCAAGGTCGACGTCGACTTCCTCTGGGGCGGGCGCTACGTGGACCGCTTCGAGCGGCGCGACGGGGAGTGGCGCATCCTGCACCGCACGGTGGTGCACGACTACACCCGCTACGACCCGGTGACCGAGACGTGGCCGGGCGCGCCCGCCTTCACGCAGGGGCAGCACTCAACGGACGACATCGTCTACCAGCGATAGGAGGGCGGAGCCGTGCGGCTCGTCCTGCTCGACGCCACCTACGAGCTGTTCCGGGCGTACTTCGGCGCGCCGCCGCGGACGGCGCCGGACGGGCGGCAGGTGGGGGCGGTCGCGGGCATCGCAGCGAGCACGATAGCGCTGCTGCGAGAGCAGGAGCCGCTGGCGATCGCGGCGGCGACGGACACGGTCGTCCACTCGTTCCGGAACGAGCTGTACGAGGGCTACAAGACGGACGCGGGCGTTCCCGAGGACCTGCTCGCCCAGTTTCCGCTGGCCGAGGACGCGCTGGAGGCGCTCGGCGTCACCGTCTGGCGGATGCGCGAGTTCGAGGCGGACGACGGGATGGCGTCTGGGGTGGCGCGCTTCGCCGACGAGGCGGAGCAGGTCGTCCTCGCCTCGCCGGACAAGGACCTGGCGCAGTGCGTCGACGGCGACCGCGTGGTCATGCTCGACCGGCGCAAGGGCATGACGACCAACGCGGAGGGCGTGCGCGAGAAGTTCGGGGTCGGGCCGGAGTCGATACCCGACTACCTGGCGCTGGTGGGGGATACGGCGGACGGCTTTCCGGGGCTACCGGGGTGGGGGGCGAAGTCGACGGCGACGGTGCTCGCGCACTACGTCCACCTGGAGGCAATCCCGGAGGCGCACGGGGACTGGGTGGTGCAGCCGCGAGGAGCGGGGCGGCTGGCGAGAACGCTGCGCGAGGGCCGGGATGAGGCAGCACTGTTCAAGCGGCTGGCGACGCTGCGCCGGGACGCGCCCATCCGACAGGCGTTCGCGGACCTGGAGTGGCTGGGCGTTCCGCGCGAACCCTGGCAGGCGTTCTGCGAGGAGCTGGGTCTGGGGGAGCTGCGCTTCAGGCCACACCGCTGGCTGGACTGAGCTTAGCCGAGTGCTTCGAGGCGCTCCTTGAGGGCGGCGAGGAAGCCGCCCGCTTCGGCGCCGTCGAGGGCGCGGTGATCGAAGCTGAGGGCCACGTTCATCACCGAGCGGATGGCGATGGCGTCGCCTTCCACGACGAGGGGGCGGCGGACAACGCGCTCCATGGTCACGATGCCGACCTGGGGGTGGTTCACGATCGGCTTGGAGGCGATGGACCCGAAGGCGCCGGTGTTGTTCACGGTAAAGGTGCCCTCCTCGATGTCCTCGAGGCGGAGCTTGCCGGCGTGGGCGCGGGTGACGAGGTCGTCGATGCGGCGCGCGAGGCCGGCGACGCTGAGGTCGCGGGCGTTGGGCACGACGGGGACAACGAGCCCGCGCTCGGTGGCGATGGCGATGCCGAGATTGACGCGCCGGTAGCGCCGCAGCTCGTCGCCGTGCCAGCGGGCGTTGAGCTCGGGGAAGTCGGTAAGGGTGTGGGCGACGGTCGAGGCGAAGTAGGGCAGGTAGGTGAGGTCGACGCCGACGAAGCGCTCGCGCTCGCGGGCACGAAGATCGACGAGCCCGGTGACGTCGGCCTCGACCATCATCCAGGCCTGGGGTGCCTCGGTCGTTGAGCGCACCATGTTCTCCCCGATCTTTCGGCGGGTGGCCGAGAGGGGAACGACGTCGTAGGCGCCGGAAGGGGCGACAGTCGCGACCTCGGGGGTGGGGACGACTTCGCCCTCGGGCAGGGGGAGGGGGGCGGCAGCGGGTGGGATGCCGTCGGCGGCGGCGGCCTCACGCTCGCGCTCGTCGATGAGCGCCTGCACGTCCTTGCGGGTGACGCGTCCGCCACGACCGCTGCCGGCAATGGCCGCCAGGTCGATGTCGTGCCTGGCGGCGAGCCGCTGGACGACGGGGGAGTAGACGTCCGCGCGGCTCTGGTCGGCGGCGGGGGCGGGGGCCAGCTCCGGCGCCGCACCGTCGGCAGCGGGGGCCGCCACGGGAACGCGCTCGGCTTCCGGCGCTGCGGAAGCAACCTCGTCAATGGTGCAGAGGGGAGCATCCACCTCGACCGTCTCACCCTCGGGCACGAGGATTTCGCCGAGCGTCCCCTCAAACGGGGAGGGAAGCTCGGCCGTCACCTTCTCCGTCTCGATCTCGCAGATGGACTCGTCGAGGGCAACGGTGTCGCCGGGCCGCTTCAGCCACTGGAGGACCGTGCCCTCGGTTACGCTCTCGCCGAGCTGCGGCATCGTGACGGTGGCCATCAGTAGGCCGCCAGGTCGCGAGCGGCGGCGGCGATCTTCACGCGGTCGGGCATGAAGGCCGACTCCATCGCCTCGTGGAAGGGCATGGGGGGGATGTCGGGGCCGGCGACGCGCCGGATGGGTGCGTCGAGGTCCTCGAAGGCGTGCTCGGCGATGACGGCGGCGATCTCGCCCCCGAGCCCGCCGGTGAGCGTGTCCTCGTGGACGATCAGCACCTTTCCGGTGGCGCGCGCGGCTTCGAGGATCGTCTCCCTGTCGAGCGGGTTGAGCGTGAGCAGGTCGACGACCGTGCACTCGATGTTGTCGCCGGCGAGCTCCTCGGCGGCGGCGAGCGACTCGTGCAGCATCAGTCCGTAGGCGAAGACCGTCAGGTCGTCGCCTCGGCGGGTGATGCGCGAACGGCCGATGGTGTCCTCAGCGGGAGCGCCCTCGACCTCCTGGCGAATGAGGCGGTAGGTGCGCTTGTGCTCGAGGAAGAGCACGGGGTTGGGGTCGGCGATGGCGGCCTTCAGGAGCGAGCGGTAGTCGGCCGGGAACGAAGGCGCCACGACCTTGATGCCGGGCATATGCGAGTAGTAGGCCTCGATGCTCTGGGAGTGGTGCTGGCCGCCGTGGACGCCGCCGCCCCAGGGCGTGCGCACGACCATCGGCAGGTACTGCTCGCCGCGCGTGCGCCAGGACCAGCGGGATGCCTCGCTGCAGAGTTGGTCGAACCCGGCGTGGATGAAGTCGGCGAACTGGATCTCGGCGACGGGGCGCTGGCCGTAGTGGGCCGCCCCGATGGTGATGCCCACGATCGAGGACTCCGCGAGGGGGGTGTCGAGGACGCGCCCCGGGTACTTCTCGGCAAGGCCGTCGGTGGCGCGGAAGACGCCGCCCGCCTCAAGGTCCTCGCCGAGCAGGAAGACCCGGTCGTCGGAGGCGAGCACCTCGTCGAGCGTCTCGCGCACGGCTTCGAGAACGCTGACCTCAGCCATCATCGCCCTCCCGGTAGACGAAGCCGTACATGTCGTCGGGCTCGGGGTCGGGCTGGTCGAGGGCCCACTTGGCGGCGGCGCGCACCTCCACGTCGACTCCCGACTCGATGGCGTCGAGATCCTCGGGCGGGAAGAGGCAGTCCTCCTCCACGCGGTTGCGGAAGAGGGCGATGGGATCGCGGCTGGCCCAGTTCTCGAGCTCCTCGCGGGGGCGGTAGCGGCGATGGTCGTCGTCGCTGGAGTGGGCCCACATGCGGAAGCACTTGGCCTCGATGAGGAAGGGGCCCGCACCCCGTCGCGCCTGGTCGATCGCGGGACGCACGGTCTGGTAGACGGCGATGGCATCAAGGCCGTCGACGACGGCGCTCTGGATGCCGTAGGCGGACGCGCGGTCGGCGACGTGGGGAACGGGCATCTCCTTCTCGGTACGCTCCGAGATCGCGTAGCCGTTGTTCTCGATGAAGAAGATGACGGGCAGCTTGTGGATGGCGGCGAAGTTGAGGGCCTCGTGGAAGTCGCCGCGGCTGGTGCTGCCCTCGCCGCAGCTGGCGAAGGCGACGATGGGGTCGTTGCGCATCTTCGCGGCCAGCGCAACGCCGACGACATGCAGGAGCTGGGTCGCGACGACGCTGGACTGGGTAAGGACGCGCCGCTTCGCGCTGCCCCAGTGCGAGGGCATCTGGCGGCCGAACGCGTTGGGATCGTCGCGCTTGCCGAGCGCGTTGAGCATCGCCTCGCGGGCGGTCATGCCGAGAACGAGCATGACGCCGAGGTCGCGGTAGTAGGGGGCGGCGTAGTCAACCCCGGCCTTGAGGGCCATGCCGGCGCCGACCTGGGCGGCCTCCTGCCCGGCGCCGGCGATGACGAAGTCGGCGCGGCCCTGGCGGTTGAGGGTCATCATGCGCTCTTCGAGCCGGCGCGAGAGGAGCATGTAGCGGTACATGGCCGCGAGCTGCTCCTCGCTGAGGAGGTAGTCGTGCAGCATCTCGCTGGAGCGTGGCACGCGCGTCTGGCTGGCGGTCATCGGCGGGCGATCCCTTCGCAATCCATGCTAGCAGGGTGGGGTAACGGGGGCTGTCGGCTCGTCAAGTCGGGCTCTCACCCAGGCGCCTTCGCCTATGCTGGGGGCATGTGCGGGCGGTTCACGATGACGGTGGAAGACCTTGCGGCGGTGGCGGCGGAGTTCGGGGTGGCGTCGGGGGAGCTGCCGCCGCACCAGGCGCGGTTCAACATCGCGCCCACGGACGAGCACTTCGTCGTGCGGATGCGGCGGGAGGACCGGGAGCTGCTCCCGGCCCGCTGGGGGCTGGTGAAGTACGGGTCGAAGGACCGGAAGCAGGCGGCGCGGGGGATCAACGCGCGGGTCGAGGGCGTGGAGACGCGGCCGCTCTACCGGGAGGCGTTCCGCAAGCGGCGCTGCGTGGTGCCGGCGGACGGGTACTACGAGTGGGTCGGGACGAAGGAGAACCGCCAGCCCTTTTGGTTCCACCGCCCGAACGGAGAGTTGCTGGCGTTCGCGGGGCTGTACGAGTGGTGGCGGCCAGACGCGGAGAGCTGGGAGGCGACCTTCACGATCCTGACGTGCCCGCCGAATGAGCTGGCGAGCCGCATCCACGACCGGATGCCGGTCATCCTGACGGAGGACCGCATCGACGAGTGGATCTTCGGCGGGGAGCGGGAGCCGGAGGAGCTGAAGGGTCTGCTGGGGCCGGCCCCCGAGGACTACCTGGTGGTCCGGCCCGTCTCGCAGCGGGTGAACAGCGTCCGAAACGACGGACCGGACCTGATCGAGGAACTGACGGCGGAGACGGGCGACCAGCTGGAGCTGTTCACCGGAGCGTAACCCGTGCCCGGAGTGGGCCGTGGTTGACAGGCGGGCGACGCCCTATCATGGGCGCCGAAGGGTAGGGATACCGTTCCGGGTGAGTTTGAGCGCCGCGACAGGCGGCGGACCCGGGCGGCGCGGCGGCTTCCTTTCGTCGTTGTCGTGTTGGAGGATGTGCCCGCTGCCCAGAGGAGCACGAGCGAGTGAGTACTGTCGAGCGTCCCAGGACCGTCGGTGAGTTGCGAGAGTCGGGCTATCAGCCGATGCCCGTTCGCGAGGAGATGCGCAAGAACCTGATCGCGCGGATTCGCTCCGGGGAGGAACTGTTCCCCGGGGTGTACGGCTACGACGAGACCGTGATCCCACACGTCGTGAACGCCATCCTGGCGGGCCAGGACATCATCTTCCTCGGGGAGCGGGGGCAGGCGAAGTCGCGCATCATCCGCTCACTCACGAGCCTGCTGGACGACGCCTACCCGGTGCTTGCCGACTGCGAGATCCCGGAGGACCCGTTCAACCCGATCACGACGCAGGGCCGGCAGATCCTCGACGAGCAGGGCGACGACGCACCGCTCGCCTGGCTGGATCGCAGCCAGCGCTACGGCGAAAAGCTGGCGACCCCCGACATCACGATCGCGGACCTCATCGGCGAGGTGGACCCGATCAAGGTGGCGGAGGGACGCTACCTCTCGGACGAGCTCACGATTCACTACGGGCTGGTGCCGCGCACGAACCACGGCATCTTCTGCATCAACGAGCTTCCCGACCTGGCCGAGCGCATCCAGGTGGGCCTCCTGAACATCATGGAAGAGCGCGACGTCCAGATTCGCGGCTACCGCGTGCGATTGCCGCTGGACGTGTTCGTGGTGGCGAGCGCGAACCCGGAGGACTACACGAACCGGGGCCGCATCATCACACCGCTCAAGGATCGCTACGGGGCTCAGGTGCGGACGCACTACCCGCAGCGGATCGAGCACGAGATCGACATCGTGGAGGCGGAGCACCATCCGGTGCCGGCGGACTTCAGCGTGTCGGTTCCGGCCTACATGAAGGAGATCATCGCCGAGATCACGCGGCTCGCGCGGCGCAGTCCCGACGTGAACCAGCGCTCGGGCGTGAGCGTGCGGGCGAGCATCGCGAACTACGAGAGCATGCTCGCGAACTCGCTACGGCGCGCCATCGTGAACAGCGAGGACGAGGCCGTCCCGCGCGTGAGCGACCTGCCCTTCGTGGTGCCGACCCTGAGCGGCAAGGTGGAGATGGAGACGATCGAGGACGGGCGCGAGGAGCAGATCATCGAGAAGCTGATCCAGGGCGCCACGGTCGCGGTCTTCAACCGGCTCTACAACCTGGCCGACCTAGAGCCGATCGTGGCGCGTTTCAAGGCGGGCATCTCCGTGGAAGTGGGGGAGATGACGTCGAACGAGGACTACAAGGGGCTCGTCGACAGCATCGAGGGCCTGGCCGAGGCGTTGCGCGTGGTTGAAGCCGAGTCCTCGGGCGAGATCGCGGCCGGCACGGAGTTCATCCTGGAAGGGCTGCACCTGAACAAGCGGCTGAACAAGGACCGAGTCGGGGCGAAGATCCAGTATCGCGGATGAGCTGGCGCATCGAACCCTTTCCGGAAGGTGGCCCCCTGTTCGAGGGGGCCATCGCCGTCTATGCGGCGGCGTTCGCGCCGCCGCCCTACAGCGACCCGGACCGGGGCGAGGAGATTCGCTACCGGCTGCGGCGGCTGCACCGCGACCGGGAGGGCTTCCAGGGGTTTATCGCGCTGGGCGAACCGGAGGAGCCGGGAGTGCCCGCGCACGGGGTGGTGGGAATGACGTACGGCTACCGGAGCCTGCGCGGCCAGTGGTGGCGGGACGCAGTCGCGCGGGAGCTGGACCGGAAGGCGCGCAGGCGCTGGCTAGGGAACGCCTACGAACTCGTCGAGATCGCCGTACACCCGGACTTCCAGAGCCGGGGTATCGGGGCGATCCTGGTCGAGGCGCTGCTGGAGGGCCGACCTGAGTCGACGTGCGTGCTGAGCACGCGCACGGACAGCCGCGCGCACGAGCTGTACGGCCGTCTCGGATTCGACGTGATCACGGAGATGGCGTTCACACCGGGCGGCGCTCCGTTCTACGTCATGGGGAAGATGCTGGGGGACTAGGTCCCCAGCCGCGTCGGGTTCTCCAGGACCGTCTGGATCTCCTTGAGGAAGCGGGCCCCTTCGGCGCCGTCGGACACGCGGTGGTCGGCGCTGAGGGCGAGGGTCATCAGCTGGCGGACGGCGACTTCGCCGTCGACGACGGCGGGGCGCTCGGTCACAGAGCCGGCGCCCAGGATGGCGGCCTGGCCCGCGTTGATGATGCCGACGAGGACATCGATGCCGTAGGCGCCGAGATTCGTGATGGTGAAGGTGCCGCTGGAGTACTCCTCCGCACGGAGCTTGCCGGCGCGGGCTCGCTCGACGAGCGCCTTCGACTCCTCGGCGATCTGGGGGAGCCCCTTCGGGGCTACATCGAGCAGGGCGGGGGCGATGAGGCCCTCGTCGAGGGCGACGCCGATGTTGATGTCGATCTGCTGGTGGTACTGGATGCCCTCGTCGGTGAGGGAGGCGTTGAACTTCGGGTGGGTCAGGAGGGCGACAGCGCAGGCGCGCACGATGAGGTCGTTCACACTCACCCGCTGGGCATCCTCGAGCACGAGGTTCACGTGGCGGCGGAAGGACATCGCCTCGGTCATGTCGACATCGACGGTGAGGTAGTAGTGGGGCTGCTGCTGCTTGGCGTCGGCCATGTTGCGCGCGATGGCGGCGCGCATGCGGGAGAGGGGCTCGACGCGGGCGGGGTCGGCGGGGGGAGGCGGCGGAGCGGGGCGCTCGGGCTCGACGGTGGGGACGCCGGCGGGGGCGTGGTCCTCGCGGACGGCGATCGCGGCCTCCACGTCGCGGCGGAGGATGCGGCCATCGGGGCCCGAGCCGGTGACCTCGGCAAGATCGATGCCCGCATCGCCGGCGATACGGCGGGCGACGGGGGAGACGCGCACGCGGCGAGAGCCGAACGTCTCATCGACCGCGTCGGCGTTGGCGGCAGCGGCGGCGACGGCGCGGGGGTTGGGCTTTTCCGTGCGCGGTCGGCGTTCAACCTCGGGCATCGGCTCGTCGGCGTCGCCGAGGAGCGCGATGACCTCGCCGACGGGGACGACGTCGCCTTCGGCGTCGACGACCTGGCGGAGAACGCCGGCGTCGAAGGCCTCGAGCTCGACGGTTGCCTTGTCGGTCTCGATTTCGGCGATGATGTCGCCGCGTTCGATCGTGTCGCCGGGCTCCTTGAGCCAGCGCACGAGCGTGCCCTCGGTCATGTCGGCGCCCATCTGCGGCATCACTACTTCGAGAGCCATGCGCGCCTCCTAGAGCATCGCCAGAACCGCCTCGACCACATCCTCCTCGGAGGGCAGGGCGGCGTATTCGAGGTTGCGGTTGTAGGGCATGGGCACGTCCTTGCCGGCGACGCGCGCCACGGGCGCGTCCAGCCAGTCGAAGGCGCGCTCCATGATCTGGGCGGCGATCTCGCCGGCGAACCCGCCGAACTTCCAGTCGTCCTCCACCACGACGGCGCGGTTGGTGCGCCTCACGGAGCGGACAACGGTGGACATGTCGAGCGGGCGGATGGTGCGAAGGTCGATGACGTCGGCGGTGAGGCCGTGCTCGGCGGCGAGCATGTCGGCCGCCCGGTAGCACTGGTGGACGCTGCCGCTGTAGCCGACCAAGGTCACGTCCTTTCCGGAGCGCACCATCGAGGCCTGGCCGAACTCGACCAGATGGTCGGTGTCATCGGGGACCTCGCCACGGGCGCCGTAGAGGGCGGTGTGCTCGATGAAGACGACGGGGTTGGGCTCTCGGAAGGAGCGCTTCAGGAGGCCCTTGGCGTCGCCCGGGAAAGCAGGGCAGACGACGGTGAGCCCGGGGAAGTGGGCGAACATGCCCTCGAGGCTGTGGCTGTGGGTGGCGCCAAGCTGGCTGCCACCCCCGCTGGCCATGCGCAACACGAGCGGGACGTTCACCTGGCCGCCACTCATGTAGTGGAGCTTGGAGGCGTTGTTCACGATCTGGTCGAGGGCCACGAGGCTGAAGTTGATGGTCATGATCTCGACCATCGGGATGAAGCCGGCGAGCGCGGCGCCGACACCGGCCCCGACGATGCCGGACTCGGAGATGGGCGTGTCGCGCACGCGCTCGGGGCCGAACTCGTCGAGCAGGCCGCGCGTGCAGGCGTAGGAGCCGCCGTAGGCGCCGATGTCCTCGCCCATGAGGAAGACGCGCTGGTCACGCAGCATCTCCTCCCGCATCGCCTCGCGGATAGCGTCGCGCATGCGCATCTCCGTCACTGCGCGTCCCCCTCGTACTCCTTCGTAATGTGGTCGTAGAGGGTGTGGAGACCGGGCTCGGGGCTCGCATCGGCGAAGGCGACGGACTCGTCGACCTCGGCGTCAACGCGCGCGACGAGGGCCTGGTAGGTCGTTTCGTCGAGGAGGCCATCGGCGATCATGGAGCGCTTGAGGCGTTCGATGGCGTCGCGCTTGCGGTACTCCTCGATCTCCGCCTTCGTGCGGTAGAGCTCGGGGTCGGCCATGGAGTGACCGCGATAGCGGTACGTGAGCGCCTCGATGAAGTAAGGACCGTTGCCCTCGCGCACATGGGCGAGGGCGAGCTGGGTGGCGGAGTAGACCTCGAGCACGTCCATGCCGTCGATACGGACGCTGGGCATCTGGTAGGCGGCGGCGATCTTGTAGACGTCGTTCGCGAGGGAGTCGTCGAAGGGGACGCCCATGCCGTAGCCGTTGTTTTCGCAGAACCAGACGACGGGCAGCTTCCAGATGGCAGCGAGGTTGAGGGCCTCGTGGAACTCGCCTTCGCCCACGCCGCCATCGCCGAAGATGCAGAGCGTGGCCCAGTCCTCGTGGCTCAGGTTGGCCGCCAGGCCGAGTCCGGTGGCAATGGGCATGTGGCCGGCGACGATGGCGTAGCCGCCGAGGAAGTTCCTCGAGACGTCGAAGATGTGCATGGAGCCGCCACGGCCCTCGTTCGTCCCGCCGACGCGGGCGAAAAGCTCGGCCATGATGCGGTTGGGCTCGACGCCGCGTGCGAGGGCGTGGCCGTGGTCGCGGTAGTGGGTGACGATCTTGTCGTCGGCGCGGAGGGCGTTGATGGCGCCAACGGCGCAGGCCTCCTCGCCGGTGTAGAGGTGGAGGAAGCCGCGTATCTTGCCGCGGGTGTACATCTCCGCACACTTCTCCTCGAAGCGCCGGATGAGCAGCATCTCATAGAGAAAACGCTGCTGGAGATCGCCGTCGGGGGGCTCTCCCACCGAGGTGGGGATCGCCTGTCCAACGCTCACGTGTGCACCTTCATCAAGACCACTAGCCACTCAGTGTAGGCGACGAGCGGTAACGGCGCGCTTACCCGGCGCAGCACGGGCCGCAGGGCAGAACAGGCGCTAGACTCGCCCAATGGACCGGGAACTGGAGGAGCTGACCGGCGTTGCGAGGCGGGCGGCGGAGGTCGCGGGCGAGATCGTGATGCCGCTGTACGACCAGCGCCTGACCGTCGAACTGAAGGCGGACGGAACGCCCGTGACGGCGGCGGATCGGCGGGCCGAAGAGGCGATGCGAGAGCTGTTCGCGCGGGAAACGCCGGGCTTCGGGGTGCTGGGGGAGGAGCAGGGGGAGTCGCCCGGGGACGGGCGCCACCGCTGGGTGATCGACCCGATCGACGGGACGAAGAGCTTCATCCACCATGTGCCCCTGTTCGGGACGCTGGTCGCGCTCGAACGTGACGGCGAGCCGGTCGTGGGGGTGGTGGCGTGCCCGGCCGTGGGCGAGACGGCCTGGGCGAACCGGGGTGGGGGCGCTTTCCTGAACGGCGAGCCAACCCGCGTGAGCGACACGCCATCGATGGAGGAGGCGACAGTGCTGACAACGTCGTCGGCGAGCCTCCTGGAACGCTCGCCCGGGGGCATGACGGGGCTGGCGCGGGAGGCGAGACTGCTGCGTTCGTGGGGGGACTGCTACGGCTACCTGGCGGTGATCGCGGGGCGGGCGGAGGCGAGGAACGAACCGGACGTGAACCCTTTGGACAACGCGCCCTACGCGGAGCTGGTCGAGTAGGCGGGGGGGCGGCTCACGACGTGGGCCGGCGTGGAGGGGGCGGGGGAGGACGCGGTCGCGACGAACGGGCGCATCCACGAGCCCTTGCTGGAGATTCTGACCGGGGGCGAAGGGAAGCTCTAGGCCCCGGCGACGACTTTCAGGGCGCGCACGCGCCCGGGTTCATCCACCTCGCCGACGCCCACGAACGAGCCGTCGGCGCCGTAGAGGCGGGCAAGGGTGGCCGGGCGGAGGAAGCCGCCGCGTGTCCAGGCGAGCTGGCCGCTGCGAATCTGCTCGGCGTGGCTGGTCGTGAGGATCGCGGCGGCGGTCTCGGCGATGCCCTCGTCGGCGGGGCGCACAACCTCGTCGAGCTTGCCCGAGCCGGCGAATGCGCCCAGGGCCTCGACGGGTACGGCGTCGTGGACGTCGAAGGGACCGCTGCCGGTGCGCCGCAGGCTGGCGAGGTGCGCCCCGCAGCCGATGGCGCGGCCGATGTCGCGGGCAAGGCTGCGGACGTACATGCCGGGTCCGCAGCGCACGTCGACCCGGAGGCGGTCTGGGGCGGTGCGCTCGAGGAACAGGGAGGTGACGCGCACCGGCCGGGGGCGCAGCTCGGGGGTCTCGCCGCCGCGGGCGACGGCATAGGCGCGACGGCCCTCGACCTTGACGGCGCTGTAGGCAGGCGGCGTCTGCATGATCTCGCCCGTGAACCGGCGGGCGATCGCGTCGAGGTCGAGGTTGCCTGCGGGCGCCTCGGCCGTGCGGGTGGGCTGGCCTTCGGCGTCGTCGGTGTCGGTTTCCTGGCCGAGGGCGATCTCGCCTTCGTACGCCTTCTCGCTGGCCATCATGTACTCGACGAGCCGGGTGGCGCGCCCGAGGCAGAGGACGAGCAGCCCCGTGGCCATCGGGTCAAGGGCGCCGGTGTGGCCGATGCGGCGCTGGCCAGTCAGGCGCCGGGAGCGGGCGACGACGTCGTGGCTGGTCCAGCCGGGCTCCTTGTCGATGAGCAGCACGCCAGTGAGGCCGGAATCGCCCTTGCGGCGCCTGCTCATGATTCGTCGCCGGGATCGCGGTCGCGGGCGAGCTCGGCAATGGTGGAGGCGAGGCGGGCACCCCGCTCGATGGAGGGGTCGAAGCGGAAGCTGAGGGATGGGGTGCGCCGCATGCGCAGGCGGCGGCGGAGCTCGCGTTCGAGCCAGGCGGAGGCGCTCTGGAGACCGGCGAGCGCCTCGTCACGCTCCTCGACGGTGCCGAGGTGGGAGACGAAGACGGCAGCGACGCGCAGGTCGGCGCTCACCTCGACCTCGGTGATGGAGAGGAGCGCGCCTTCGAGGCGCGGATCCTTGAGGTCGCGCTGAACGAGGTCGCTGATCTCCTCGCGGAGCAACTCGCTGACACGGCTCGTGCGCCGGCTCATGGCGATTCCAATCCGGGGCCGCGCTAGTTCACACGCTGCTGGTGGTAGAACTCCAGGAGGTCGCCCTCCTCGAAGGCATCGAAGCGCTCGAGGACGACGCCACACTCGAAGCCCTGCTGCACCTCGCGGACGTCGTCCTGGAAGCGGCGCAGGCCACCGCAGCTCACATCGGCAACCTCGTCGCCGTTGCGGAGCACGCGGACGCGGTCGCCGCGGAGAAGCGTGCCGTCGGTAACGTAGCAACCGGCGATCTGGCCGACGCGGCTGGAGCGGAAGAGCTGGCGAACCTCGGCGGTGCCGTCCACGACGCGCTCGTAAACCGGCTCGTACATGCCCTCGAGGGCCTGTTCGACGCTCTCGATGAGCTGGTAGATGACCTCGTACGTGCGGATTTCCACGCCGTTGATCTCGGCCTGGCTGGCGGCGGAGGTCTCGGTGCGCACGTTGAAGGCGAGGATGATCGCCCCGGAGGCGTCGGCGAGCATGACGTCGGATTCGCTGACGGGGCCGGTAGCGGAGTGGATGACCTTGACCTTGACCTCGCCCGTGCCAAGGCCCTGGAGCGAGCCGCGGATAGCCTCGGCCGTACCGCGCACGTCGGTCTTCAGGATGAGCAGGAGCTCCTTGACGTTGCCCGCGCTGACCTCGTTGAAGAGGGTATCGAGGGTGATACCGCCGCGACGCGCCCCGGCGGCGCCCTCCTCCTCGCGACGGGCCTGCTCGACGATGCGACGCGCGGCGCGCTCGCTCTCGACGACCTCGACGGCATCGCCGGCGGCGGGCACGTCTTCCAGGCCCATGATGCGGACGGGGCGGGCGGGGCCGGCTTCCTTGAGGCGCTCGCCGCGCTCGTCGAACATCGCCTTCACCTTGCCGCTGATGAGGCCGCTGACGAGGGCATCGCCCTGGCGCAGGGTGCCGTTACGGACGAGGACGGTCGCGAGGGCCCCGCGGCGGGAATCGAGCTCGGCCTCGACGACGGTGCCGGTGGCGAGGCGGTCGGGGCTGGCTTTCAGCTCCTGAATCTCGGAGACGAGGTCGACCGCCTCGAGGAGCTCGTTCAGGCCGGCTCCCGTGGTCGCGGAGACGGGGACGGCGAGCACGTCGCCGCCGTACTCCTCGACGACGACGCTCTGCTCGGTGAGCTGCTGCTTGACGCGGTCGGGGTCGGCGGCGGGGAGGTCGGTCTTGTTGATGGCGATGATCATGGGCACGTCGGCGGCGCGGACGTGGTCGATCGCCTCGATGGTCTGGGGCATGACGCCGTCGTCGGCCGCGACAACGACGACCGCGATGTCGGTGATCTGGGCGCCGCGGGCGCGCATGGCGGTGAAGGCGGCGTGGCCGGGGGTATCGATGAAGGTGATGGGGTTGCCGCCGCGGTCGATCTGGTAGGCGCCGATGTGCTGGGTGATGCCGCCCGCTTCGCCGGCGACCACGTTGGTCTCGCGGATGGCGTCGAGCAGGCTCGTCTTGCCGTGGTCGACGTGGCCGAGGATCGTCACGACGGGGGGTCGGGACTCGCCGGCCTCCTCCCCCTCCTCCGCGTCCTCGCGAACGGCGGTGGCGACGGCGCCGGGGGCGGCCTCGGGGGAGGGGGCGATGCCGAGCTCGGAAGAGACGATCGCAGCCGTCTCGTAGTCGATGGTGTCGTTCATGGCGGCCATGACGCCGTGCGTCATGAGGCGCTTGATGGCCTCGATGGGGGAGATGCCGAGGCGCTCGCTGAGACCCTTGACGGTGATCGCCTCGGGGAGCGCGACGGAGCGCGGACCGGATGACTGTCGGGCTGTCATGCTTCCTCCGCGCCGTTGAGGGGGATGGTGTCGAGGTACTGCTTCAGGCCCTCGATATCGGCGGAATTGGGGGACATTCGCAGGGCGTTGCCTATGGTAGCGCCTTGGAGCGCACGCTCCCAACAGTCGCGACTGTTGTGGAGATAGGCCCCCCGCCCGGCGAGGCGTTGACCCCGGGATTCGATGGCGACGCCACCCTCCGCCGCGCGCACGATGCGCACGAAGCGGCGCTTGCCGGCGACCTCGCGGCAGCCGATGCAGGTGCGCTGCGGCTCACGACGGGCGGCTGCCATGGCGGGCCTCAGTGGATCCGGCCGGAGTAATCGATGTCGTCCTCGAAGTCGTCCTCTTCGACGCGCGGACCGCGGCGGCGGCGGCGCCTGGGCTGCTCTTCCTCCTCGCGGGCGGGCAGCACGTCCTCGGCGAAGCGGATGGCCGTCGGGCGCTCCTCGGGCACAACGAGCGTGGGCACCTGGTACTCCTCGCCCTCGTCCTCGTCGAACTCTTCCTCGCCGTAGTCCTCGGCCTCGCGGGTCTCCTCGTCGGGGACCTCCATCTCGGCGAGAGCGGCGGGAAAGAGCACGTCCTCTTCCTGTTCCGACCCTTCGGCCAGGGCCGCCGGTTCCTCGGTGGCTACGGCAGCAGCAGCGGGCGCGGCGACGGCAGCGGCCGGCCGCGGCACTTCGATCTCGATCGGCGGGAGCGGCTCGTCGGGAAGCTGGAGAATGTCGAGGTCGGGTTCGGTTCCCGGCGGGAAAGCATCGAAGGCAGCGGGCGCCTCGACGATGGCGGCGCCTTCGTCCTCGCGCTCGGCGCCAGACTGGCTGCGGATGCTGATGCGGTAGCCGGAAAGCTTGGCGGCGAGGCGGGCGTTCTGGCCCTCCTTGCCGATGGCGAGCGAAAGCATCGAGTCGGGGACGACGATGATGGCCTCGCGGGAGTCATCGTCGAGGCGGACTTCGACGACCTGCGCCGGGCTGAGGGCGTTGGTCACGAAGTTCACGGGGTCGGGATCCCACTTGATGATGTCGACGCGCTCGCCGCCGAGCTCGTTGACCACGTTCTGAATGCGGGAGCCGCGCATGCCGACGCAGGCGCCTATGGGATCGACGCTGGCGGCGCGGCCGTGGACGGCGACCTTGCTGCGGTGGCCGCCCTCGCGGGCGATGGCCTTGACCTCGACCCGGCCCTGGGAGATCTCGGGGACCTCGACCTCGAGCAGGCGGCGAAGGAGGAGGCGGTGGCCGCGGCTGACGATGACCTGCGGGCCCTTGACCTCGTCGTTCACCTCAAGGAGGAGCACCTTGACGCGCTGGCCGGCGCGGAGGTGCTCGTTGCGGACCATCTCGCTGCCGGGCAGGAGCGCCTCGGTACCACGCCCGATCTCGACGGTGGCCTGGCGGGACTCGACGCGCTGGACGGTGGCGAGCAGGACCTCGCCCTGCTTGTCGGCGTACTCCTCGTAGATGGCGCCACGCTCGGCCTCGCGGAGGCGCTGGAGGACGACCTGCTTGGCCGTCTGCGCGGCGATGCGGCCGGCGTTCTCGGGGGGCTTGACCTCGAACTCGAGGATGTCGTCGATGCGGGCGTCGGTCTTGTAGCGGCGCGCCTCCTCGATGTCCATCTCAAGGTTCGAGTCCTCGACGTTGCGAACGACGGTTTTCTGGATGAAGGCGCTGATGTCGCCGGTTTCGCCGGAGATGCGGACGTGCACCTCGGGCCCCTCCTCGCCGTCACGGCGATAGGCGGAGGCAAGCGCAGCCTCGACGGCCTGGAAGATGACCTCGCGGGCGAGGTTCTTCTCCGCGGCCAGCTGGCTGATCGCAAGCAGAAAGTCGTTCTTCATGATTGTTCAACAAAAAAGGCGGGCAACGCGCCCACCTCTCCCTAGGGATTGGCCTCCTTCACTATAGCAGACGTGCGGTTAGCGGGCTCCCGAACCGGACCGGGGCTAGGAGGCGGCAGCGGGCAGGGGGCCGGCCTCGCGGATGCGCCGGTCGGCGAGGGCGATCGCCTCATCGAGCGGCGTCGCCCCCGTTTCGCGGGCGCGAGCGAGCAGGTCGGTAACGCTCGCCTCGATGGCCTCGACGTGCCCCTCGGCGCGCTCGGGCTGGTACTGGCGGCCGATCTCCTCGGCGAGGTTGATGACGCCGCCGGCGTTCACGATGAAGTCGGGCACGTAGAGGATGTCGCGGGCCGCGAGATCGGCGGCAAGGCCGTCGTCGGCGAGCTGGTTATTGGCACTGCCGAGGACGGCGGCGCAGCGCAGTTCGGGAACGGTCTCGGAGTTGAGGGCGCCGCCGAGGGCGCAGGGAGCGAACACGTCGCAGTCGACGGCATGGATGGCGCCGGGATCGGCGATGTCCGCGCCGAGCTCATCCGCGAGCGTTGCGACGGCCCTCTCGTTCACGTCGGCGATCGTGAGGCGCGCGCCGGCGGCGGCGAGCAGCCGCGCGAATGCGCCGCCTACCTTGCCGACGCCCTGGATGGCCATGTGCCGGCAGGAGAGGTCGGCCGAGCCCCAGAGGAAGCGGGCCGTACCGCGCATGGCGGCGACGAGCCCGAGGGCGGTGGTGGGCGAGGGGTCGCCGGAGCCGCCGATGTCGCGCGCGGTGCCGGTGACATGGCGCGTCTCGCGGCCGATCACCTCCATGTCGGCGATGGTGGTGCCCACGTCCTCGGCGGTGACGTAGTCGCCTCCGAGCGACTCGATGACGCGGCCGTAGGCCCGCAGCAGGCGCTCCGACTTGCGGGTGCGGGGGTCGCCGATGATGACGCCCTTCCCGCCGCCGTGCTCGAGGCCGGCGGCGGCGTTCTTGCGGGTCATGGCGCGGGAGAGACGGAGCACGTCGGCGAGGGCGTCTTCCTCGCGGTCGTAGGGGTAGAAGCGGGTGCCGCCGAGGGCCGGTCCGAGGACGGTAGAGTGGACGGCGATGATCGCCTTGAGGCCCGACTCATGATCCTGGGCGAAGAGGATGCGCTCGTGACCAGCCTGTTCCGTCGCGCCGAATACCTGCATGTGTTCGATGGTAGCGCAGCCAGGGACGCGTCGCGTACCCCCCGGAAGGGCGGGTAAAGGGGGGTGTCGGTCGAGGCCATCGCGACCGAGATCGAGCGGGAGCTGCGGGCACAGGCCGACCCCCGAGTCGGGCTCGGGCAGAAGGCCGATCGGGAGAAACACATCCCCGATCCCCCGGGCCCTCGGATCAAGCTGGAATACCTCGGCACTCGCGTGCCGGTGGTCCGCAGCACGACGAAGGCGGCGCTGCGGGCGCATCCGGTGACCGAACGCCGCGAACTGGTCGCGCTGGCCGAGCGCCTGTGGGATGCGGGGGTCTACGACCTGCGGCTGGCGGCCATCGATGCCCTGCGGGTGCGCATCGAGCTGCTCGAGGCCAGAGACCTGGAGACGCTGGAGCGGTTCGTGCGCGAGGCGCAGACATGGGCGCTGCTCGACACGCTCTCGATCAGCGTGCTGGCGCCGCTGATCGAGCGCTATCCGGAGCTCGTGGCGACGCTGGACCGCTGGGCGGAGGATGAGGACTTCTGGGTGCGGCGCCAGGCGATGCTGAGCCTCCTGCCCGCGTTGCGGAGGGGCGAGGGCGACTTCGAGCGGTTCGTGCGCTACGCCGACGCCATGCTGGACGAGCGCGAGTTCTTCATCCGCAAGGTGATCGGCTGGGTGCTGCGCGAGGTCAGCAAGAAGCGACCGGCGCTCGTGGTCGAGTGGCTGGCGCCGCGCACGGGGCGGACCTCGGGCGTGACCTTCCGGGAGGCGGTGAAATACCTGCCGGCGGAGGAGAAGGCCCGGCTGACGGCGGCGTTCAAGGAGGGGCGGCCGGCCTAGCCGTCAGTTGGCCTCGGTGGCGGTCTCGAGGAACGGCCTGGCGCTCACGGCAACCCCGCGGTGCTCGGGCTTCTGCAGGAGCGGGTCGCGGTCGAGGATGCGGCCCGCCATCTCGCGGGCGTCGGTGAGCAGGTCGCGGTCGGTGACGCGGGCGACGCGGAGCATGCCGTTGCCGCCGCTCTGGGCCATGCCCCAGGCTTCGCCTTCGCCCCGCATCTCCAGGTCGACTTCAGCGAGCTCGAAGCCGTCGGTCGTGTGCTCCATGGCGCGCAGGCGGTTCTGGGCATCCGGGCTCGGATCCTCGTCGCTGCTGAACAGGAGGCAGTAGCCCTGCCGGTCGGAGCGTCCGACGCGTCCCCGGAACTGGTGGAGCTGGCTGAGGCCGAAGCGCTCGGCGCCCTCGATCACGATGGTCGTGGCGTTGGGCACGTCGATACCCACCTCGACGACGCTGGTGGAGACGAGTACGTCGCTCTCGCCGGAACCGAAGCGCCCCATGACCTCGTCCTTCTGGCGGCCGGGCATGCGCCCGTGCAGCAGATCAAGGCGGTAGGCGGCGAGGGGGCCGGCGCGCAGGCGCTCGAACTCCTCCTCGGCGGAACGCACGTCGAGCACCTCCGACTCGTCGACGAGCGGGCAGATGACGAACGCCTGCTCGCCGGCGTCAAGCCGCTCGCGGAGGAAGGCGTAGGCCTCCGCTCGCTCACCGGGCTCGACCCAGCTGGTGCGCACGGGCAGCCGCCCCGGGGGCAGCTCGTCGATGGTGGAGACTTCGAGGTCGCCGTAGACCGTGAGGGCGAGGGTGCGGGGGATGGGGGTGGCGGTCATGACGAGGAGGTGAGGGTTCGCCCCCTTCTGGCGGAGGCGGGCGCGCTGGTCGACGCCGAAGCGGTGCTGCTCGTCGACGACGGCGAGGGCGAGGCGGGGAAGCTCGACCGCCTCCTCGATGATGGCGTGCGTTCCGATGACGATGTCGGCGCCGTCGTTGGCGGCAGCCTCGCGGATGCGCTTCTTCTCGGCGGCGGTGCGGGAGCCCGTCAGCAGGGCGGCCCGGAGGGGGCGGTCGAGCCAGGGCGGGGCGAACACCCCCTCGAAGGCGGACTCGCCACCCCCGAGCAGGTTCGTGAGGGTGCGGTAGTGCTGCTCGGCGAGGATCTCGGTGGGGGCCATGAGCGCGGCCTGGCGTCCGGCGGCGACGGCCGCGAGCATGGCGGCGAAGGCGACGACGGTCTTTCCGCTGCCGACATCGCCCTGGAGCAGGCGGAGCATGGGCGCCGGCCGCGCGATGTCGCCGAGGATTTCCTCGAGGGCGCCCCGCTGGGGGGCAGTGAGGGTAAAGGGCAGTGATTCGAGATAGGCCGCGAGCCGGTCGCTGAAGTCGAGCTCGGCGGCGAGCTGGTCGCGCTGCCAGGCGGCGCGGCGCTGGAGCACGGCCACCTGGATAGCGAGGAACTCGCCGAGGGCGAGCCGCTGGCGGGCGCCCTCGGCGTCAGAGAGGGTTTCGGGGGCGTGGTAGGCGCGAACGCAGTCGCCGAAGGGCTCCAGGCCTTCGGCCTTCGCGAGCCACGCGGGCACGGGGTCGGGGAGGCGATCGGCGAGCTGGTCGACGGCCGCTCCGACGGCGCGGCGGATGGTGCGCTGGCCCAGCCCCTGCGTCCCGGGGTAGATGGGGAAGAGGCGGCCGGGGCGCATGAGGTTGGAGTCGAAGGGCTCGTACTCGGGCGGGTTCGCCATCTGCAGGCGCCCCCGGTAGACGGTGACGGTGCCGGAGACAGCGAGCTCCTCGCCCTCCTTCAGGCCACGGTGCACCCAGGGCATGTTGAACCAGACGAGGCGGAGGGAGCCGGATCCGTCGGAGATGACCGCCTCGCTACCGCGTACGCGCCTGCCGTAGCGGAGCTGGCCCGCCTTGAGGATCGTGCCCACGACCGTCCTGGGGAGGCCGTCGGGCTCGAGGTCGGAGATGCGGCGGACGTCGGTGAAGTCGCGGAAGCGGCGGGGAAAGAAGAGGGCGGCGTCTCCGGCGGTGCTCACACCGAGCTTCTCGAAACGCTCGGCGGCGCTCTTGCCAATGCCGGGGAGGCGCATCACGGGGTCGTCGGGGGCGAGCGAGCGCTTGCGGGCGCCACCGCCCGCCCGCTTCGGGGAGGAGCCAGCGTCCGAATCGGGGCCGGTGGCGGCGATCGCCCGCTCCAGCCACCGGCGGCGTCCCTCGGGGCTGAGGGCGCGGTAGCCGCCTCCGCGCTGGAGCCCGAGGATGCGTTCGTAGAGGGGATGGCGGCGGGGGATGACGCCTTCCTCAACCATGCGGATGAGCAGGGTGTCGAGGCCGGCGCCGACCTCGCTGTTGGCGGCGCCCGCTTCGACCTCGCGCTCGAAGAGGGCGCGCAGTCGGGCTAGCTCGGAGTCAGTGGACGGCGGAGAGGGTTCCGCGGCCAACCCTACGGGCTCCGCCGCACCGTGCAGATGCCAAGGGCGTTGGGGCCGAGGTAGGCGCCGACGGTGGGCCCGGTCTGGATCACCTCGATGCGGGTGTGCGGGAGCTGGGGCGTCACGTCTTCGACGAGCTGCCGGGCGCCGGCGTCGTTGTCGGAGTAGATGACGAAGAGCCGTTCGAGGGTCTTGTCCTCCAGCGCGACCTCGGTGAGGCGCTTCACCGCCTTGGACCGCGTGCGCACACGGTCAAAGGGGGCAACCTCGCCGCCGTCGATGTGGATGATCGGCTTGATGCGGAGGGCGCTCCCGACGAGGGCGCTGGCGCGCCCGATGCGCCCGCCCTTCTGCAGGTACTCGAGCGTGTCCAGGGTGACGACGACGCGGGCGCGGTCCATCACGCTGCGCGCGGCAGCGGTGACCTCCTCCAGCGGGGCGCCCCCGCGGGCGCGCTCGGCGGCGGCCTCGACGACGGCGCGAAGGCCGACGCCCGCGGTATACGAGTCGAGCAGCTCGACGCGCGTCTCGAGCTCGCTCGTCTCGCTGGCGATGGAAGCCGAGTTGAGCGTTCCGGAAAGCTTGGAGGAGACGTGGATGGAGGCGATGTCGTGGCCCTCGGCGGCGACCTCGCGG
>JAJDUR010000028.1 GCA_022826585.1 Dehalococcoidia bacterium | reverse complement strand
ATGCTGAACACGGTCTCGCTCACGATGAGGCGGCGGCGGGCGGGGGTCGTGGCGAGCAGCTCGGCGAGGTGGTCCGCGTCGCAGTGGCCGTAGATCTTCGTGTCGGCGCCGGAGAGGCGGCAGCCGTCGATGATGGAGGCGTGGTTGAGGGCGTCGCTGAAGATGGCGTCGCCCGGGCGGGCGAGGGCGGTGAGGACGCCGAGGTTGGCGAGGTAGCCGGAAGAGTAGAGGAGGGCGCCCTCCTGGCCCTTGAGGGCAGCGAGGCGGCCTTCCAGCTCCTCGTGGAGGGGGGTGGAGCCGCAGAGGAGGCGGGAGGCGCTGACGCTGGCGCCGTAGGCGCGGGCGGCCTCCGCCGCCGCCTCGACGACGCGGGAATCGCCGGCGAGGCCGAGGTAGTTGTTGGAGGTGAGGTTGAGCAGCTCGCGGCCGTCGATGCTGAGGGTCTCGCCCTGGCCGTCTCGGGGGGTGAGGACGGTGCGCCGGAGGGACTGGCGGTCGAGGTCGGCGAGCTCGTCGCGAAGCTCGCCGAGCCAGCCGCTAGCCGCGGGGGACTCGGTCGAGGCCATAGGCGACCGCCTCACAGATCTGCGCCAACTCGTCCTCCTCGATGGAGAGGGGAGGCATGAGGACGATAACGTCACCCAGCGGACGGATGAAGACCCCGCGATCACGGGCGGCAAGGCAGACGCGCCAGCCTGCCTCGCGCTCGGCGGGGAGGGGCTCGCGGGTGTCGCGGTCGGCGACGAGCTCGATACCGGTCATGAGGCCCTGCTGGCGGATCTCGCCGACGAGGGGGTGGTCGGCGATGCGCTCGGCGAGTAGCGCCGAGAGGAGGGCGGCGCGCTCGCGCGTGCGGGCGAGGAGGTCGGCGGCCTCGAAGAGGTCGAGGCTGGCGAGGGCGGCGGCGCAGCAGATGGGGTTGCCGGCGTAGGTGTGGCCATGAAAGAGCTTGCGCCCCTCCTCGCCGTGGAAGGCCTGGTAGACCTCCTCGGTGGTGACGGTGGCGGAGAGGGGCAGGTAGCCGCCGGTGATGCCTTTCCCGAGGACGGTGATGTCGGGCGTGACGCCCTCAAGGTCGCAGGCGAACATGGCGCCGGTCTTGCCGAAACCGGTAGCGACCTCGTCGGCGATGAGGAGGGTGTCGAACTCGTCGCAGAGGGCGCGGACGGCGGCGATGTGCCCTTCGGGGGCGACGATCATGCCACCGGCGCCCTGCACGCGCGGCTCGATGATGACGGCCGCGACCTCGCCGCCGCGAGCCTCAAGGAGGTCGCGGAGGGAGTCGACGCAGGCGTCGGTGCAGGCGGGCTCGGCGGCACAGCCATCGCAGCGGTAGCGATAGGCGTTGGCGAAGCGCAGGGGCTCGAAGAGGAGGGGCTCGTACACGTCGCGGAAGGGGCCCTCGCCGCCGGCGCTGACGGCGCCGAGGGTGTCGCCGTGGTAGGCCATGTCGAGGGCGGCGATGCGGTTGCGCTCGGGCCGGCCGCGATTCGCCTGGTACTGGACGGCCATCTTGAGGGCGACCTCGACGGCGGAAGCGCCGTTCTCGCTGAAGAAGACGCGGGAGCGACCGGGGAGGTGGGGCATGAGGCGGCGCCCGAGCTCGATGGCGGGCTCGTGGGTGATGCCGAGGAGGGTGCTGTGCTGGAGCTTCGCCGCCTGCTCCTGGATGGCCCCGACGATGTGGGGGTGGCTGTGGCCGTGCACGTTTGCCCAGAGCGAGGCGACGCCGTCGATGTATTCGTTGCCGGCGGTGTCGATGAGGCGGTTGCCCTCTGCGCGGGCGACGACGAGCTGGGGCTCGCGTTCGAAGCGCGCCATCTGGGTAAAGGGGTGCCAGAGGGGGTAGTCGCCGGGCAGTTGGTCGGCGGGCATCGGCGGATCGTACCGCGACTGCCGTGTGGCGCGAGGGCGGGGTATGCTTCGAGCCCATGGAGACGACCTTCGAAGCGCGACTGGAGGGGCTGGTCGAGGCAAGCCTGGACGGGCGCGATCCCGGCCGCGAGGAGCTCACCTGGCTGCTGCAGGCGCCGGACGAGCGCACGCTGGAGATCGTGTCGGCGGTGAGCCGGGTGCGGCTCGCGGCGTTCGGGCGGCGGGTGAAGCTGAACCTGCTGCTCAACATCAAGAGCGGGCTCTGCCCCGAGGACTGCCACTACTGCTCGCAGGCGCGCGACTCGAAAGCGCCGATCGCGTCGTACGCGATGGTAGGGGAGGAGACGTTCTGCTCGGCAGCGGAGCGGGCACGGGAGCTGGGAGCGACGCGCCTCTGCCTGGTGGCGAGCGGGCGGGGTCCGACGGAGCGCGAGGTCGAGCAGGTGGCGCACGGAGTGGAGGCGGTGAAGGCGGCGGACGGGGCGATGGAAATCTGCGCCTGCCTGGGGCTGCTGGACGAGGGGCAGGCGGAGCGGCTGGGCGCGGCGGGGGTCTACGCCTACAACCACAACCTGAACACGAGCGAGAGCTTCTACGAGGCGATCTGCGACACGCACACGTTCGCCGACCGGCAGGAGACCGTCGGGCGGGCCAAGGAGGGCGGGCTCTCGCCCTGCTCGGGGGCGCTCTTCGGGATGGGCGAGAGCGACGCCGACGTGCTCGACGCGGGCTACGCACTGCGCGAGCTCGACCCGGACTCGGTCCCCATCAACTTCCTCATCCCGATCGAGGGGACGCCCCTGGCTGGGGTGAACCAACTCACCCCGCAGCGCTGCCTGCGCATCCTGGCGGTGTTCCGGCTGCTGTTCCCGCGCTCGGAGGTGCGGATCGCAGGCGGGCGCGAGGTGCACCTGCGGTCGCTGCAGCCGCTGGGGCTCTACCTGGCGAACTCCATCTTCATCGGGGACTACCTGACGACGAAGGGGCAGGCGGCGGAGGCGGACCTCGCGATGATCGCGGACGCCGGCTTCGAGATCGAAGGCGGCGGTCCCCCGGGAGAGCGGGAACTGGAGCCGGTCGCGCTCAAGCAGGGCGTGCTGGACTGAGATCGCCCGCCACCTCGATGCGGCGGGCCGAGAGGAGCAACCCATGAAGGTCGCCGGATTCGAAACGCAGGTGGTGGAGCTTCCCCCGGAGCGGGTGAGGCTGGGCGAGGTCCCGGGGCAGGTGACGCCCTGGTACACGACCCTGCGGCTGCGCACGGACGACGGGATCGAGGGAATCGCGTACGCGGCCTACGTCTCGCGGGCGGTGGCGCCGGCGCTGAAGGCGACGCTGGACGGGCTCTGCGAGCAGGTGGTGGGCCGGGATCCGTTCGAGACGGACGCGATCGGGCGGGACCTGCGCATGCGGAACGGCGGGACGGCGCCGGCGGGGCTAGTGACGCGCGCGAGCTCGGCGATCGACGTGGCGCTCTGGGACATCAAGGGGAAGGCGGTGGGGATGCCCTGCTGGAAGCTGCTGGGCGGCAGCGAGGGCCGCGTGAACGCCTACGGCAGCGGGCACCTCTGGCGGCACTACGACCTGGAGGAGCTGCAGGAGTGGGGTCCGACGCTGGTGGACGCCGGGTTCCGGGCGATGAAGCTGCGCTGCGGGGCGGAGGCCTCGGCGGCGGCCGAGGTCGAGCGCATGCGCGTGCTGCGGGAGGCGGTGGGGGAGGATGTCGACATCATGATCGACATCAACCAGGGGTGGTCGGTGCACCAGGCGACGACGATCGGGCGGCAGCTGAGCGAGCACCGGCTGTACTGGCTCGAGGACCCGACGCAGCACCAGGACTACGCGGGCATGGCGCGCATCGCGGAGGCGCTGGACACGCCCCTGTGCTCGGGCGAGTACCACTACGGGCTCGTCCCGTTCCGGCACATGGTGGAGGCGCGGTCGATCGACATCATGATGGTCGACCTGTTCCGGGTGGGCGGCTTCACGGAGTACGTAAAGGCGGCGCACCTGGCGGAGGCGTTCAACCTGCCGGTGGTGACGCACCTCGCGACGGAGCTGTTCGCGCACGTCGCGGCGGGGACGAACACGCTGCTGCTGGAGCATGTGCCGTGGGCGTTCCCGCTGTTCGAGCAGGTGCCCCGGGTGGAGGACGGGATGGTCGTGCTGGGCGACGAGCCGGGGCTGGGCCTGCGCTTCGACGAGGCCTACCTGCGAGCGCACGCCGTCGACGCGTAACGAACCGGTGGCCGGCGAGGAACGCGCCTGGCTGCTCTACGACGGTGACTGCGGGTTCTGCACGCGGCTGGCGGCGTGGGTCGAGGGGCGCGACCGGGAACGGCGGCTGCAGGTGGTGGCCTACCAGGAGGCGCCGAGCCCGCCGATGACGCCCGAGCTGCGGCGGGCGTGCGCGGAGGCGCTGCATGCGATCACGCCGCGGGGGCGGGTGCTGCGGGGCGGGGACGCGACGATCTTCACGCTGGGGGCGCTCGGGTGGCGGGGCCCGGCGCGGGTGCTCTGGCTGCGGCCGCTGCGGGACGTAGTCGGGTTCGGCTACGGGATCGTGGCGAGGAACCGGTCGCGGTTGTGAAGGTTGCGTCCGCAGGGGGATACGTACCCGAACACATGTCCGTAGAATAGACAGGGCCGCGCAGGCCAAGGGGTGTGGGGCGCGTGACAACGCCGATCCGCAGGCAGTACCTGGAGCTGAAACGACGGCACCCCGGCGCCATTCTTTTCTTCCGGCTGGGCGACTTTTACGAGACGTTCGACGAGGACGCGGAGGTCGTCGCGCGCGAGCTCGACATCGTGCTAACGACGAAGCCGATGGGGAAGGGGATCCGCGTGCCGCTGGCGGGCGTTCCCTACCACAGCATCGACGGGCACGTGTCGAAGCTCGTGAAGCGCGGGCACCGGGTGGCAATCTGCGAGCAGATGGCGGACCCGGCGAGCGTGAAGGGCATCGTGCCACGCGAGGTCGTGCGCACGGTGACGGCGGGCACGGTCACGAGCGAGGCGGCGCTCTCGGCGGAGACGCCGAACGAGCTGGCGGCACTGGTGGAGCGGGGCGGGGAGCGGGCGCTGGCGCTTGCGGACGTGACGACGGGAGAAGTGCGGGTAGCCTCGGGGGTGGGGGCAGCGGCGGAGCTGGCGCGGGCGGCGCCGGCGGAGCTGTTGGTGGAGGAGGCGGGGGCCGGGCTGGGCGAGGCCGGCTGCGAGGTGGAGCGCCCCCACCTGAGCGCGGCCGTGGCCTCGGCGCTGGTGGCGGAGCAGTACGGGGAGTCCGCGCCGGAGACGCTTGTGGGGAGCGAGGCGGCGGTGGGGGCGGTGGCGCAGGTGCTCGCCTACCTGGGGGAGGTCTATCCCGAGGCGGCGGGGGCGCTGGGGCGGGTGCGGACGCTCGCAAGCGAAGAAACGGTGGCGCTGGACGGGCGCACGCTGACGAACCTGGAGGTGCTGCCCGCGAGCGACGGGCGACCCTCGCTGTTCGCGGTTCTGAACCGGACGCGATCGTCGATGGGGGCGCGGCTCCTGCGGCGCTGGCTGGCGCAACCCCTGCGGGAGGCGGGGCCGCTGGGGGAGCGGCACGACGCGGTCGCCTGGGCGCTGGAGCGCCCGATCGAGCGGGAGCGCGCACAGACGATCCTGAAGGGGATTCCCGACGTAGCACGGCTCTGCGGGCGGCTGGGGGCGCGAGCGGCTTCGCCGCGGGACCTGTCGGCGCTGCGCCAGGGACTGCGGGCGGCGCTCGACCTGGGCGCGCTCCTGGAAACTACGGAGCCGCCGGCCCTACTGACGGCGGCGCAGGCGGCGCTCGCGGACGTTGCCGAGCCGCTCCTGGCCCTCGACGCGGCGCTGGCGGAGGACCCGCCGCCGACGTTCGACGAGGGCGGGGTGATCGCGCCCGGGCACGACCCCGAGATCGACACGCTGCGGGGGCGGACGAAATCGGCCCGCGAGGCGCTGCTGACGCTGGAGTCGGAGGAGCGGGAGCGGACGGGCATCCGCTCGCTGAAGGTGGGGCAGAACAAGGTGTTCGGCTACTACCTGGAGGTCTCCATCGCGAACGCGGAGCTCGTGCCCGAGCGCTTCCAGCGGCGGCAGACGCTGGTGGGGGCGGAGCGGTACGTGACGGAGGAGCTGAAGGAGCTGGAGAGCGGGATGACGACCTCGCGCGAGCGGCTGGCGGCACGGGAGCGGCAGGCATTCGAGGCGCTGGTCGAGCGGCTGGCGGCGCAGCTGGAAGCGCTGCGGGGGGCCGGAGAGGGGCTGGCCACGATCGACGTGGCGCTGGGGCTGGCGGAGACGGCGTCGGAGCGGGGCTACGTGCGCCCGGAGTTCGGGGGAGGGGAACGACTGGCCATCCGCGGAGGGCGTCACGCGGTGGTGGAGGCGGCGCTGGGGCCGGGGCGGTTCGTGCCGAACGACTGTGTGCTGGAGGACGAGACGCGCATCCTTCTCCTGACGGGTCCGAACATGAGCGGGAAGTCGACCTACCTGCGGCAGGTGGCGCTTATCGCGCTGATGGCGCAGGCGGGCAGCTTCGCGCCGGCGGAGGCGGCCGTGCTGCCGCTGTTCGACCGCATCTTCACGCGGATCGGGGCCCACGACGACCTGGCAGCGGGACACTCGACCTTCATGGTGGAGATGGTGGAGACGGCGCAAATCCTGCACCGCGCGACGGAGCGGTCGCTGGTGATCCTGGACGAGGTCGGGCGGGGGACAAGCACGTTCGACGGCATGGCGATCGCGCGGGCGGCGCTGGAGTTCCTCGACGCGCGGCCGGAGGGGCCGCCACGCACGCTGTTCGCGACCCACTACCACGAGCTGACGGCGGTGGCGGAGGAGCTGGGGGGCGCGGACAACGCGCACGTGGCGGTGCACGACGAGGGCGGAGAGGTCGTGTTCGAGCACCGCATCGAGGAGGGGCCGAGCGATCGCTCGTACGGCATCCACGTGGCGCGGCTGGCGGGGCTTCCCGCCTCGGTGGTGGAACGGGCGCGGACGCTGCTGGACGAGCTGGAGAGCGACCCGGGGGACGTCGTGCCCCGCGCCCCGGCGCAACCGATCCTGCAGGGGGCGCTGTTCGACGGAGTGGCGGCGCAGGAGAGCGAGATCGAGGCCGAGCTGGCGGAGCTGGACCTGGAGTCGATGACGCCGCTGGAGGCGCTGGCGCGGCTCGGGGAGCTGCGCGAGCGGGCGCGGGGGAACGAGTGACGGAGAAGCGGCGCATCCGCCAGCTGCCGCCCGAGGTGGCGGCGCGCATCGCCGCCGGGGAGGTGATCGAGCGGCCGGTCTCGGTGGTGCGCGAGTTGCTGGACAACGCCATCGACGCGGGGTCGAAGCGCATCCGCGTGACCATCGCCGAGGGGGGCTTGCGCTCGATCGAGGTGAGTGACGACGGCCGGGGCATTCCGCCGGATCAGATCGAAGTGGCGTTCGAACGGCACGCGACGAGCAAGATCGCGGGGGCAGGGGACCTCGGGCGAGTGGAGACGCTGGGATTCCGGGGGGAGGCGCTGGGGGCGATCGTGGCGGCGGCGGAGGTCGAGATCGTGACGCGGGCGGAGGGGGAGCCGGTGGGGGTGGCAGCGCTGCTGGTTGACCGCGAGGTGGTGCGCCGGAGCGCGCGGGCGGCGCCGGTGGGGACGACGATCACGGTGCGAGAGCTGTTCACGAAGGTGCCGGCGCGGCGGAACTTCCTCGGGTCGGCGTCGAGCGAGGGGCGGCAGATCACGACGCTCGTTTCGCACTACGCGCTGGCCTACCCGGGCATCGCCTTCCGGCTGGAGGCAGGACGGCGACCCTTCCAGACGAGCGGCGACGGGAACCTGCGGCATGCGGTGGCGGCGGTGTACGGGGCGGAGCAGGGGGAGGCGATGCTGGACGTGGAGCACGAGGAGGGCGGCGTCGCCGTCGAGGGGCTGACGGGGCCGCCTTCGCTGCACCGGGGGAACCGGACGGGCATCGCGCTCTTCGTGAACGGCCGCTGGGTGCAGAGCGCGGCCCTGCGCTTCGCCGTGAGCGACGCCTACCAGTCGGAGCTGCCGGGCGGGCGCTACCCGGTGGCGAGCGTCGCCCTGAAGCTGCCGGCGGAGGCGGTCGACGTGAACGTGCACCCGGCGAAGGCGGAGGTACGCTTCCGGGACCAGCGGGGGGTGGCGCGGGTATTGCGTCACGCCATCCTCCGAGCGCTCGAGGGGGCCGCGCCGGTGGGGTGGTCGCTGGGGGAGGGCGTCACCACCGCGGAGGCAGTCGCGGAGGCTCCACGGCCGTCGCTGCGGGAGCGGCTGCAGCCGCCGGAGAGCAGCTCGGTGCAGCCGGCGCTGGGCGGCGACCTCGCCCGCGCCACCGAGGACCCGACGGGAGGCCGGCAGACGCAGCGCGAGACCCTGCCCCTCCTGCGGGTGGTGGGCCAGGTGGCGACAACCTACATCGTGGCGGAGGGGCCCGACGGGATGTACCTGATCGATCAGCACGCGGCGCACGAGCGGGTCGTGTTCGACCGGCTGAAGGCGCGGGCGAGCGGGGAGGAGGCGGTGCAGCCACTGCTGGAGCCGGTGCTGGTGGAGCTTGATCGGATGGCGGCGGCGGTCTTCGAGGAGCACGGGGCGCACCTGGGGCGGCTGGGGCTGACGCTGGAGCCGTTCGGGGACGCGGCCTGCCTGGTGCGGGCCGCGCCGGCGGGGTTCGGAGACGGCGACATCGCCGGGGGGCTGCGGGCGATGCTGGAGAAGCTCGGGGACGAGCGCCGCGTGGCGGACCCGTTCGACCGGGCGGCGGCGTCGGTCGCGTGCCACAGCAGCGTGCGGGCGGGGATGGCGCTCTCGCTGGAGGAGATGCGCCGGCTGATCGAGGACCTGGGGGCAACGGCTTCGCCGCGGACGTGTCCGCACGGGCGGCCGACGCTGGTGCACGTGCGAGAGGAAGCGCTCGCCCGGCAGTTCGGTCGATGACGGTGTTTGACCGGCCTTCAGCGGGAGCAGCACCATGAGCGCGATGCGACTTCTCCCCATCCTGGCGAGTGCGGCGTTCGTGTTGGCGCTGCCGATCCTGCTGTTCACGACGAACATCCGCTTCCTGGCCAGCGACACCGGGTACCTGGAGGGGGGCATCCGGCGCCACGACGCGGCGGAGAACACAGGCATCGCGCTGGGCGAGCTGGACTACGCCGTGGGGGCGATCGTGCGGTACTTCGAGGACGACGCGGAGACGCTGCGCATCCTCGTGTTCACGGGCGGGCAGGAGACGACGCTGTTCAGCGCCGAAGAGACGATCCACATGGAGGACGTGAAGGGGTTGATGCGGGCGCTCTTCCGGGCGAACGAGGTGTCGCTCGGGTTCGTGCTGGCCTACGTGGCGGGGACGGTGTTGTGGACGAGGGAACGATCGGGACGGGACCTCGCGAAGGAGACGCTGGCGGGGGTGGGCGTGGGCGCCGCCTTCGGCATCGCCGTGGGGATCATCGCGCTCGTGGGATTCGAGAGCGCATGGGAGCGGATGCACGAGATCATCTTCACGAACGACTTCTGGCTGCTCGATCCGAACAAGGACCGCCTGATCCAGATGTTCCCGGAGACGTTCTGGGCGGAGGCGACGTACATCGTGGTGGGGCTCGCGCTGGCGGAAGCGGTAGTGCTGGTGGGAGCGGCGGGAGGCTACCTGTGGTTCACGCGTCCGCCTCGGGCCGAGACGGAGGACGACGAGGGAGAAGAAGCGGACGAGGACGAAGAGCAGGAGGAAGAACAGCCCGAAGCGGACGACCCGGACGAGGAGGACGAGGCCCACGGGGACGAGTCAGCAAACGGGGAAGGGGAGGGAGGCGGCTCCGGGGAGGGTCAGGAGGAGCAGCCGCAGCCGCCACCACCGCAGGCGCAGCCACCGGAGGCGCCGAACTCGGGCTCCATCTGAGCGACGGCGGCGCCCTCGCCGCGAGCGACGGCGAAGTTGGAGATTGTCCGCTCGGCGGGCTGGCCGCAGGCGCACTTCGTCGCGACGGTGGCCTCGGACATGGGGCGGCGAAGCTCGAAGGTGTCGCGGCAGGTGGGGCAGTAGTACTCGTAGATCGCCATGGGAGGAGTATACCGGGAGGCGCCTGTCAGGCGGCGCTGGAGGGGCGGTCGGCGGAGGGACGCTCTTCGGCGGAGGCAATCACCGGGGCGGGCACGGGATCGGGCTCAGGGGGAAGGTAGGCAGGCAAGCCGGTTTCGATCTCCCGCTCGATCGCGCGCGTGATGGGGTTGGCGGGTTGCACCCACCCACGCCGGCGTGGGCGGGGCAGTGAGGGGCGGAAGCGGGCGGTCCATCGCGGCATGGGCGGGAGACGCTAGGGCATGACCGCGGGGGGTTCAAGATCACGCGCCTGATCACTATGGAAGCGGCTTCAGAATTCGCGTTCGGCGGCACGGGCGAGGAACGCGAGCACGTACTCGTTGAACACCTCGGGCTGCTCGAAGTACGTCGAGTGTCCGGCTCCGGCCATCTCGAAGAGGTCGGCTCCGGGCACGAGGGAGCGGGCCTCGCGGATGAGCTCGGGGGAGGTGATGCGGTCGTGCTCGCCCACGATGAAGGCGATCGGGAGACCGGAGTCGATGAGCATCTGGTGGGTGCTTCCGCGGTAGTTGGCGGGCGGGGGGCCGAGGACGTTGCGCTCGCGGGGCGGGTTGAGGCGGCGGATCTGGTGATAGAGGTGAGCCAGGGCGGGCTGCTCGCCGGGGAAGTGGGGGGCGAGAGCGTGCGCCCGGAGCCCGCCCTCGCCGCGCTGGACGCGAAGCGCGGCCTGGAGCTCGCGGACGCGGTCGTTGGTGGCGCCGGCGTTGGTGCCGCAAAGGACGAGCGAGCGGGCTCGCTCGGGAGCGAGGCGCAGGAGCCCGGCGACAGCGCGTCCACCCATCGACTGGGCGATGACGTGCGCGCGCTCGATCTCCAGGTGCTCGAGGAGGCCGGCGAGGTCGCGCCCGAAAGCGCCGCGGTCGTGCTCGCCGAGGGCGAGGGATCGGCCCCAGCCACGGGCGTCGTAGACGGTGCAGCGGTAGCGCTCGCCGAACACCGGGAGCTGCTGCCACCAGGAGAGGGCGTTGCCGCCCGCCCCGTGCACGAAGACGACGTGGTCGCCGTCGGGGTTGCCGTGCTGCTCGTAGTAGATGCGGGCGCCGTCGAGGTCGGCGAAGGGCATCGGGGCAGTGTACGCGGGGAGGAGGGGCAGGGCCTAGGCGAAGCGATCGCGGACGGTGACGGCGTTGGGGGCGACCTCGGCGCAGGCGCCGCAGCGGATACAGAGCTCGTCGACGATGTCGTAGCGGGCGCCCTCGTCGACGATGGCCTCGGTGGGGCAGATGGCGGCGGCCTCAGCGAGGGCGGGGTCGCCGGGCGAGGTGACCTCGTAGGTGATCATGCCGGGGAGGGAGCGGGTGGGGTCGCGCTTCTCGCGGATGAGGGTCTCGAACTCCTCTCGGAAGTAGCGGAGCGCGAGCTTGACGGTCGTCATGGCGAAGGAGCCGTGGAGGCAGTTCGACCAGGACATGGTCTGGATGAGGTCCTCGAACTTGTCGAGGTCGGTCTCGCGGCCGCCGCCGTTGCCGATGCGCCGGAGGATCTCGACGGCGCGCTGGGTGCCCTGGAAGCAGGTGGTGCAACGTCCGCAGGACTCGTCCTCGGCGAAGCCGAGGAAGTAGGTGCAGAGGTCGACGACGCTGGTGGTCTCGTCGAAAAAGACGATGCCGCCGGAGCCGAGGAAGAGGCCGCGGTCGCGGAAGGGGGCGAGGGTGAGGGGCAGCTCGGCCTCCTCGGCGGAGAGGACGCCGGAGAGGGGGCCGCCGGGCTGGTAGCCCTTGAGGGGCACGCCCCCCGGGGTGCCGCCGCCGTACTTCTCGAGGAGGTCGCGAACGCTGAGGCCGAAGGGGATCTCGACGCAACCGGGCTGGTTGACGGCGCCGGAGATGGTGAACATCTTGGTGCCCTTGGCCTCGTCGTCGCTGACGCCCGACCACCACCCGGCGCCGTGACGCAGGACGAGGGGGGCGTTGGCGTAGGTCTCGACGTTGTTCACGTTGGTGGGCAGATTCCAGAGACCGGCCTGGGCGGGGAAGGGGGGGCGGATGCGGGGCATGCCCCGGTAGCCGTCGATGGAGTTGATGAGGCCCGTTTCCTCGCCACAGACGTAGGAGCCGGCGCCAACGAAGACGACAAGGTCGAAGGTCTTGCCGCTGCCGAGAACATCCTCGCCCAGGAGGCCGCGCTCGCGAGCCTGCTCG
>JAJDUR010000112.1 GCA_022826585.1 Dehalococcoidia bacterium | reverse complement strand
CTGTTCTCGTGGGCGGAGTTCCTGGCCGGAGAACCAGAAGCTCCGACGCCCCGCCGCCGGCGGGACGAGGCGCCTACGCTGTCCCTCTTCGAGTGGGCGCTGGAGCGGGAACGCGAGGGGGAGTTGGTGAGCGCGGCCGGGTGAGCCTCCACGCCCACCGGATGGAGGAGCCGTCGCCTGCGGGCGGCGGCTCCTCGGTTCCCCCTGTATGCGGCCTCTCTCGCGTTAAGAGTCACGGACTCACCCCGCGGCCGCCGGCGCGATGAACTGGACAGCACTGCGGAGGACGCTATCTTCTCCACCCGGAGTCCGAGCGAGGAGATGCCCAGGCGCCGCCCCGCTGAAGAAACAGCCCGTCTCGGCGACGAGCTCTACGAGCGGGCCATCCGGCCCCAGGTCGAGCTGTCCCGTCACGGACAGATTGTGGCCATCGATGTGGACAGCGGTAGCTGGGCTGTCGCCGACACCGTGCTCAAGGCAGCGGAACTCCTGCGAGTGGAACGCCCGGGCGCCATCAATGTCTGGAGCGTGCGGGTCGGGCATCGTGCCGTTTACCGTTCCGGGGACGGTTCCGCGAAGCGAGCCGGTTGATCGAGGGCCCCGCCAATGCTGCTTGCGAAGCTGGCGCACACTCCAATTCCGGCTTCGGTCGTGCTCCTGCTGCGCGCTCTAGGTCTCCGAATCAACTTTAGTCAGCGCCGCAGCGACCGCAATGTGAGAGACGCGTTTCACGAAGTCAATGTGGTCAAGGATGGTGGCGGAGAAATTCAGCGCGCCCGTCAAGTGGGCCCTGATGTACGCCCTGGGTATCTGGTGGCTGCTCCAGAGAAGCTGAGGGGTAGAGTGCCGAGACTGAGTAGGCTCTCCATGGGCACCGAAGGCAACGCACAGTTGGACCTTCGTCGTGCAATGCGCGCGCTCGCCATCACCGCCACCATCTCTCCGCCTCCCCTCCCAGCCCGCCCCAGTTCCTCGGCCCAGACATGGATCAGCAGCTCATCCGCCAGCCCGGTCCTCGCTCTTACGGGTCCTCTAGGTGAGTGATGACCCAGTCCGCTCCCTCCCGCTCGAAGGTGATCCAACCGAGTTGGACGGCCCCTCCCGCCTGGAATCTGCCGCCGCCCTGCAGGATGAGGCCGTCACCATCGGGCAGGTGGGCCACCAGAAACGCGACGTCCTCAAGCGACGAGGCCTGGTCATCAATGCAAAAGCCGTCGCGCGGCAGTACGAGGCCCACCTCGCACCTTGCAATCTGGAGTTGGCTGAACATGATCTCTCGTTCCCACTCGGCGGCGGCGTCGAACTCGGACAGCGAAACAGCGTCGGCGCGCATGAACCTGAAGGAACCGGAGTCCGGGGTGGATGACCGATCCGCCGATGCGGACGCTGCCGATTCGTGGAACGTCCAGCTCCCGTCGGCGTTTTCGCGAGCGATGATGTCGCTTTCGAACGCATCGTCCCGTTCGAATCCGCTCGAACACAGTTGCAGGGTGTCGAAGGTAACGCCGGCCTGTTCGACCGGCCCTCCCACGCGGCAGATCTGGCCGTCGGGGCGTACCCAGAGAACGACATCGGGCTCGAACTCCCCACCGCCGGTGTAGCGGCAACCCTCACCGGATTGGAGGCTCATGCCATCGCGGCAGTCGCCCACCACCATGGGAGTGGGGTCGGGATCTTCCATCGCGGAGGGTTCCTCCGTCGCAGTCGCGGGAGCGGAGTCCCCCTCGACTCCGTCCGACCCGTCCCCACACCCGATGACCGCCAGAGCGATCACGAACCCCAGCGCGGTGACGACAGTCAGTGGCCGCAGCGTTCTGAGCGCAACAAGTTTAGGAATCGACCGACTTGGCCCTACGGACAAGATATCTGACAGGGACATCAGGGCACCGCGTCAATAATCCACGTGGCCCCAGACCTGCTGGCCCCCTTCTTGATCCGTATGACCCGCGACCAGTCAGACGAGGCCCCGTGCGCGCGCGAGCAACCATATCAGGACAATGGCGTCGGCGCTCGGTCCGCCGAGCATTCTCGCGGTGCGCCCGGTCAAGAAGTGGTGCCGGTGGCTGACGAGATTGCGGGTCGCGACCGCGGCGGCCAGCGTGTTCGCGATGACGTCGTCGCGTTCGGCGCCAACCGTGAGCGCTGCCGCAGCGAAACCTACGGCTTTCCGGTCAAGGTCACCGCGCCTATCCGATGTCTGCCTGCGGCTGCTCGACTTGAACCGAGTGAACCACGACGATTCCGCACCGAGCATCCCGAGAAGCCCGGAGTACGACTCTCCGTGATGTGCTGTCGATGCTTCGTGCCCGAGTTCTGCCTGTGCATCGAGTATGCCGTGCGCGAGCTGCTCGCCCGACAACGCCAGGGGCCTCAGCCCGCGATGGAAGAAGCCCGGGTACCGATCTTTCCGCAGGTCGGCTTCAGTGAATGAGAAGCGCTGGAGGCTGTAGAGAATCTCCCAGAGGTCGTGATCGAGACAGAACTTCACGATCTCGTCGGGCACGGTGTCGATTGCGCCGAAGTCACCGGCGACTGCCGCCACCGGGTCGTGACTGAGAACCCATCTCAGGTTCTCCCGAGCGGCATGTGCGGCGGCCTCGACCGGATCGAACCTGCGCAGCTGTGCGGAGAGCCACGGTCCTCCGTGCTCATCTGCAGCCGCAAGGAACTCGTCCCAGTCGTACTCGAACGCGTACCGGGCGAGCCTCTGGGCGTCGAGCAGGTACTCCTCCGCGTCCTCGGCCAACGCCATGCGCTCGTCCCTGCGGTAGTCATCGATCAGCAGGGCAAGTTCGCCGAGGAAACGGAAAAACGTTGGCTCGTCAAGGCCAGCGGCTGCCAGTGCCCCTCGCGCCCAGTTCGCCACGATGGCGTGCAGCTGCTCTTGCGCCGACTGCGGGAGTGTCTCCGCATCCGAGCCGAGGCGTGCCTCGTCGAGAGCCGCCTGGTCCGCGTAGAGGTACCGCTCCAAGGCCTCGAACCCCTTCCCCATACCTCGAAGCGACCGGACCCGCTCGGTGTCGTCGGGAAGGCGGTGCCAGTTCCAGAGGTCGTGCGCAGGGTCGATGTGCCTCAGGAATCGCGAGTGCACATAGTAGTACTTCGCCTGCCGAAGCGACTCGACAACGTGGACCTGCCACGGGGCGTAGTACCTCTTGACCGTCCCGTGCCGTACGGTGTGGCCGCCGGGTGTGGTCAGCGAGATTTTGTCGTCGGCATCCCACGGCTCGAACGTCCCGCAGCCAGGAGTGACCAGAAGGGAGTTCTGTTCGCGCTCGGCGTCGAATGGATGGATGCCGTCAATGTGGCCCCGCTGCAGCCTCCGCAGAGCGTCAGGCGGCGCGAGATCGTCAGGACTCGTGACCGGCCAGAGGTTGTTCCGCTGGGTCACTGCGGCGAGGTAGGCGGGCGGCTGATGGAGCCGCACCGCTGGCAGCAGGAGGCAGTGCTCCTCGTAAAACTGTAGTTCGCGGTTGTCGAGAAACCTGACGTTGAGCGAGCTGGAATGCCTCTTGAAGCTCTGGACATCGATGAAGCGTCGGCCGTGTTGGTTCATGAGCGTCCCGTACAAGTGTGGCTAGCCTGAGTCCCATCAGCCAGCGGCAGCTTGTCCAGAGGGCGCCCGGATCATGGCCTGCTCCGCCCAACCCTCGCACCCCCTTCCCTAACGGATGGCCTATAGAGCGTTCTCTCGGCGTCTCCAACTGGAGGAGTTCCGGGTCGAACGCCTGCTCCCGCGCGTTTCCAGGACAGGCGGAGAGCGGATCTCCGCACGACGCAAATGCGGCGCGACCGGGTACTCGCTTCCGGTGGGTGTTCTCGAGCCCGGTGAGACCGCGCGGCGACGGAAACGGCCCATTTAGGGTCGCCAAACGAGCGAGCGAGAATCCTTTCAGGTGGTGCGACAGCTATGGTCGGGGTGACACCCCCGGCTGCTCGGGGCGGACTTACGCCACCATGCGTCGCCGACTTCCGACCTTACTCACGGCGACGCTCCTACACCGCCCCAGCGCGCACGCTTTGCGGGTGGGAGCGCGGAAACAACTGCGGAGGGGTGTCTTGATCTCAGTCACGTGTCGCAGTCGGACCCGCTGGCGCGACGGTGACGTGGCGGAGCGAGACACGCGTTTTGCACCCCCGCCTTTGGATGTCCGCTAATGGTCGGGGCGCGCCACCACCAGATCGGGAAGAATCCGCCCCGTCGCTACACTGTGGACACAGGAGGCCCAACCGTGAGCACGAGCGACTCGAACGATCTTCTCGATTACCCGGACCTACAGGAACGACAGCACCGCCTCGCCCACCAGCTAGCCGGCAACATTGACGGACTGGCTCGGAGACTCGCCCCAGAGATCGTCAGCCAAGCGGAAGTCCTCGCCGCCGCTCTCCTGCAGGCGCAACACCCCGACTGGTCGGAGGAGATGATCTGGCATGCGATCGTGGCGCGCCGGCCCTTCGTGCTCGCCAGACTCACAGGCTCAGGCTCCGGCGAGTCTTCCGGCTAGCAGATCCTTCAATTCTCGGCGTGCACGATCGTGACTGTGCGCCAGTCCTCGCACCCGGACTCCCACCACCACGCCCAGCGAGAATGGCTCCCTTTCTTGTGCTTGATGTCGCAGTGCCGATTCGCGGTGGAGAGCTACCGGCTAACTTTGAGGTTCCGTGCGGTCACCTTGCCGTGTGAGGGGAAACGCTCTGCCACGGCAGGCGCGCGCCAACGGCAGCTCGATGTAGACTGAGCAGGCGCGGGAGCAGAGCGATGACGACCACGACGACGACCGAGGCGAAACTGCTTACCGCCGACGACCTGCTGCGGCTGTATCGCGAGGGCGTCCGCGGCGAACTGATTCGGGGAGTACTCTGCGAGACCATGGCGTCGGGACAGGAACATGGCGAGATCGTCATGAATCTCGGGATCGAGATGGGGAAGTTCATCAAGCCCCGCAAGCTCGGGAGGCTGATGGGATCGGACGCGGGCGTCTGGCTCGATCGTGACCCCGATACGGTCCGGGAGCCGGACATCGCCTTTTTCTCCGCCGAGAAGGTGCCGGAGGGCAGGCGCGTCACGGGATACGCCGAAGTCGCTCCCGACATCGTCGTGGAGGTCACTTCCCCCAGCGACAGCCGCCGCGAGGTCCACGACAAGGCCCACATGTGGCTGGGTCACGGCGTGCAGTTGGTCTGGGTTGTGCATCCCGAGACCCGCACGGTCGATGTCCACATGTCTGACGGCAGCGTCACGACGCTCGCCCAGGATGACACTCTCGATGGACACGATGTTCTGCCCGGATTCTCCTGCCCTGTGAGTGCCGTCTTCGACACGTAGTCGGTGGAGACCGCTGTGACCTCCCGCGACCGGGGCCAGATATCCATCATCGAGATCGCCGCTACGCACGGCACAATCAGACAGACAGTCCATAAGCTCGCTAAGCGACTCGGCATCGAAGCTTCAAAGGTGAAGAGTGCGAACTCCAGAGGACAGAGAATCTCGTATGTGAGTTGGGCGGACTACGAGAGAATGAAGCCGCACCTGGCTGGCGGGGCCATCGATGGAGGGGAACGGGACGATCCCCATGGTGAGCTCTTCTACTTGATCGCGTTGGAACCAGAATTCGATCCCGGTCGCTTCAAGGTTGGTTTCACGTCTGACATCGCCGAAAGAGTACGTCACCACAAGACCTCCGCCCCCCTCGCAGAGGTCGTGAGAACGTGGGGATGCAGGCCTCTGTGGGAAAAGACCGCGATCGACTGCATTACGCAGGATGGGTGTGAGCAGCTCTCGCAAGAGGTATTTCGGACAGAAGATCTGGAATCCGTTATCGCCAGAGCTGACGCATTCTTCGCCTTGATGCCCCGAGTCGGCGAAGAATAGACCACCAGGATGGGGATTTCCCGCCGATGCACCAGCCCGTCTATCCTGCCGCTGCTGCCGCACGCTCGTTCTGATACCATGCGAGTATCCCCCATCCGGTAGAAGAGGCAGCGCGCAGGAGCTCCCCGGGAATACCCCCCCCCGGTCCTGCCACCAGTCCCCACCGTGTGAAACGGGCATCGCAACGGTCATGTCGATTGAAGCAAGCGCGCCGGGAGGCGAGACGGCAGTCGCCGTGCGGAACGTCTACAAGGTCTTTGGCGGGAACGAGGACGGGGCGCTGGCGCGCGCCAGGACCGGGACGAGCAAGGAAGCGATCCAGGAGATGCACGACTCCGTGCTCGCGCTCGCGGACGTGACGTTCGACGTGAAGCGGGGCGAGCTGTTCGTGGTGATGGGGCTTTCGGGGTGCGGCAAGTCGACCCTCGTGCGCTGCATCAACCGGCTGATCGAGCCGTCGGCGGGCGAGGTGTGGCTGGACGACCGGGAGATCACGGCAATGGACGAGGAGGAGCTGCGGGAGCTGCGCCGGAGCGAGGTGGCGATGGTGTTCCAGCACTACGGGCTGCTCCCGCATCGCTCGGTGGTCGAGAACGTCGCGTGGGGGCTCGAGGTGAACGGCGTGGAGAAACGCCATCGCCGCGAGCGCGCGGAAGAAGCCCTGACGGCAGTCGGGCTGAAGGGGTGGGGAGACCGCATGACCGACCAGCTGAGCGGGGGCATGAAGCAGCGCGTGGGGCTGGCGCGGGCGCTCGCCCAGGACGCGCCCGTGCTGCTGATGGACGAGCCGTTCAGCGCGCTCGACCCGGTCATCCGTCGCGAACTCCAGGAGGAGCTGGCCAAGCTCCAGGCCGAACTGCACAAGACGATCATCTTCATCACGCACGACCTGGACGAGGCGGTCCGCATCGGCGATCGGATCGCCATCATGCGCGACGGCGCGATCGTGCAGATGGGAGAGCCGTCGGACGTGGTGCTGTCGCCGGCGAACGACTTCGTGCGGGAGTTCACCCGCGATGTGCGGCTGCAGTCCATGGTGACGGCGGCCTCGGTGATGCGTTCCCCGACCGGCACGGCTCGCGCGGACCAGTTGACATCGGAGGTGCTGGCGGCGCTGGAGTCCGAGGAACGCCTGCACGCCCCGGTGGTCGACGCCGAGGGTCGGTACGCCGGCAGCGCGGACCTCCTCCTGCTGCGGCACGCGCTGGACGAGGGGGACAGGCCGGTGGGGGCGCTGACGCTGGAGAAGGAGAGCGCGGTCCTGGAGGAAACGGTGCTGGATGAGCTGGTCCCGCACGGGCTCCGTTCCGACCACCCCATCCCGGTCCTCGACGATGATGGCGCCCTCGTCGGCGAGATTCCCCTCGATGCGCTTGCCCAGGCGATGGCGGGGGTCGCAGACGGGGAGCCGGCGGGGTCCGTCGGGGAAGGGGAGCCGGAGTGACGGGCAGCGCGCCTCCGGAGGAAGCCACGCCCGGCGCCTCCGCGCTGGAGTCCATCCGCCGGCGGCTGGAGCTCCCGGAGCTGAACCGGGGGCCGCGCTGGCTTCGCTGGGCGCTGTGGCTGCGCTGGCTGGCGGCGCCCGCCATCCTCGCGATCGTGCTGTGGGCAGGGGGCTGGGACTGGGCGGGGGACTTCCCGGCGGATGTGGGTCGCGACGTCGGTCGCGAGATCGACAACGTGATCGACTGGATGACGACCGAGCTCGATGTCCTCTTCGACGTGATCAAGGAAGTCGTACTGACGGTGCTGAACGCGATCGAGGACTTCCTGCTGTGGGTCCCGTGGCCGGCCTTGATCATCGCCATCACGATCATCGCGTGGCGGGCGGCGGGCATCTGGGTGGCGGCCTTCTCGGCGGGGGCGCTAACCCTGCTGGCAGCCTTCGGGCTGTGGGACAGCACGATGGAGACGGTGGCGCTGATGGCCGTCACCGTGACGCTCTCGATCATTATCGCGGTGCCGCTGGGGGTGCTTGCTTCGCAGAGCGACCGGCTGGATCGGCTGCTGCGCCCGATCCTCGACGGCATGCAGACGATGCCGAGCTTCGTGTACCTGGTGCCGGCGATCGCGTTCTTCAGCCTGGGCAACGTGCCCGCCGTGATCGCGACGCTGATCTACGCCGTTCCGCCAGCAGTGCGCCTGACAAACCTCGGCATCCGGCAGCTGCCCGAGGAGACCCTGGAAGCGGCGGAGTCGTTCGGGGCGACGCCGCTCCAGTTGCTGCTGAAGGTCAAGATCCCGCTGGCCGCGCCGACCATCATGGCGGGGGTGAACCAGACCACGCTGATGGCGCTGGCGATGGTCGTGATCGCGTCACTGGTGGGAGCGGGGGGGCTCGGCGAGGACGTCAACCGCGGGCTGGGGCGGATCGAGCCGGGGAACGCGTTCCTGGCCGGCCTGGGGATCGTGTTCCTGGCGATCATCATCGACCGGATCACGCAGGCGTTTGCCAGCCGCCAGCAATCGTCAATGGGGGCCGGCGGCGGCGTAGGATAGTTCCATAGGCGGTAGTAGCACCCATTAGTCCTCTGGCCGCGGCAGGAGACCGTCATGATGCTCAGGAAACCTATCCTCCTCACTCTGGCGGCGGTAGCCGCATGCCTGGGCGTGCCGACAACCCCCTGTTCGTTGCCCGACCGCGCGCGCAGCCACCGGCTCTCCGGGTTGCCTCCACCACCGGCTAGGTCGAGGCTCATCTGGTAACCAGACTAGCCCGTACCTGCAGGTTCGGTCCGTTATGGGTTCGAACACGGGCCAGGCCTCAAAGTGGGCTGAATAGGTCCGGGTCTACCCGCCCCGTCCGACGCCCAGCGGGAGTTGCGCGAGTCGCAGCGGTTGTGCAGCGCCTAGCACGGCCCGCCCCCGTCTCCCTCGATCGCTGCGGCTCCCGGTCTGCCAGGCTAGGCGTCGGGCTGGATGCGGTCGCGGAAGGTGTCGCTGAAGCGGAGCAGGCGGGCCTCGAGCCAGGCGAACTGCCCCGGCCAGGCGTCGCGTTGCTCGAGCTCGGCCGCGTGGTGGACGTAGAGGCGGCGGCGGTGGGCGTTCTCGGGCTGGTGCCAGGTGAGCGGTCCCAGCTCCGCCTCTATCGCCTCGCGCTCGTCCAGGAGGCGCTCGAAGACGTCGTTGGCGTCGTCGCCGTGCAGGCCCAGCTCGACGCGGATGCTGCCCTCGCCGGCCCAGCCCGTGGCGATGGCGGAGAGGCCCGCCCCGGAGCGGCCGATGGAGAAGCTCGACCACTGCTGGGCCCTGGGCTTGCGCGGACTGAGGCCCCCGCCACGCTCGACGAGGTAGTCGCGGAAGGCGGACCAGTAGTCGAGCTGCAGCTGCTGGGTGGGGGTGAGGGGCTTGTCGGCTGAGGTGCGCACGGCGCCCAGCCAGTCGTTGGGTTTGGAGACCACGTCGAAGTGGGGGGCGGGCGGGGAGTCGTCGATCCGCCAGACCTGCAGCTCGACGCCGAAGAAGTGGACGCCGGAGAAGGTGACGGCGTTGAGCCAGTCGAGGGCGGCGCGGTGCTCCTCGCGGATCTCGGGGGCGATGAGGATGGTGGTGCGGACGTCCTCGAGGCCACCGGCGTAGGTGAGGAGCTTGCCCAGGTGGTCGTGGTCGGTGCGCTCCAGCTGGTTCTCGATGACGACGCGGTGCTCGTCGCCGAGGGCGCGGCAGATGATGTCGGCCTGGAAGCTGCCGACGGAGGTCTCGATGCCCTCGACGGCGAGCTCGAGGCCGAGGGTGTCGCCGAGGAGGGCGATGTGGGGCTCCTGTGCCAGCCAGGGGGTGAAATCGGCTGCTTCGTCCGGCCAGTAGTCGCGTGCAGCAAGCTTTGTCAGCTGCCCGAAGGCCGGGTCGCTCACGGCTGTGCTACCGCGCCGGAGAGCGCGACCGTTGCCGCAAGGGGCACGAGCGCCCACGTTCGCCAGTTGTGCATGGGCGTGGAGATTACCCCCTCGCCGTAGAGGCGGCTAGTCGTGGTGGGTTGATCCGCAGAGAGGTCAGGCGGAGTGGGCGCCCTCCAGCCGCCGGGGACTCGTCGTGCGGCAGCCCCCGCGGGGGCTAGGGTAATCGAGTAGGCATCCGCCACGGAGCGCGGGATATCCGCACAACTGTCAGTGACTATCCGATCGGGCAGCGGCTACACGGTGGGCGGCGTGGCCGACAACGACGATCCCCCGGTCGTGGAGCAGGAGCCCCCGCTGGTCAGGTACGCGGACCTGGTCCAGTCGTTCTACGACCGGATCACGGCCAACCACCAGCACGGCGACGGCGCCTCCGGCGCGTGGAACAAGCGCTTCCTGAAGGCGATGCGGCACGCCGAGTACGTCAACTACCCGCAAGCCGCGGCGACGGTGGCGGACGCTCAACGAATCTACGACCACACCAGTCCCGGCGGCAGCACCGCCTGGGACGGCACCGTCGAGGCGTTGACCTACGCCTACGCCTACTACGCGAACACCGACACCACGGACTAGAACACCGGCACGACCGATCCGCCGCCGCCCACCGCCTGCGACGCCGAGCTGCTGGCGCTGAACCTGGAGCGGGCGGAAGCGCAGGCGTTGTAGAATCGGGAGGCGCGGGAGCGATCAGCGATGACGACGACTGAGACCAGGCTACTGACCGCCGAGGACCTGCTCC
>JAJDUR010000078.1 GCA_022826585.1 Dehalococcoidia bacterium | reverse complement strand
CCAGCACCCCGGCGGGAATGGTCACGAACAGCACGGGGATGCCCAGCGCGAAGAACACCGCCCCCGACCATTCCGATCCCCGCCCCAGCCCACCCACCTCGACCGCCTCGATCACCAGCCAGACGAACGCGAAACGCTGCGTCGCCTGCACGAGCGCGAAGCTCATCGTATTGATCCAGAGATAGGTGAAGGGCCGGGACTTGAAAGCCGAGAACGTCTCCAGCGTGGGGAGCGAGGGGCGGGTGGCAGGGCGCGCGGGGGCGCCCGCGGCCCTCTGGGCCTGTTCAGTCACCGGTCGCATCCTACAGGGCGGCCTTCAGGCCGCGGCCTTGCCCGTCCCCTATAGTCCCGCTATCCGCGCACGAGGAGGCTCCCCATGGCAGGCAAGCTCGATGGCAAGGTGGCCGTGATTACCGGCGGGGCCAGCGGCATCGGCCGCGCGACCGCCGAGCTCTACGCGGACGAGGGCGCCAACGTCGTCATTGCCGACCTCCAGGATGGCGCCGATGCCGTCGCCGCCGTCCGCGAGCGCGGCCGCGAGGCCATCTTCGTCCGCACCGACACCAGCGACGAAGCCTCCTGCGAGGCCATGGCCGAGGCTGCCGTCGAGGCGTTCGGGGCCATCGACGTGCTCCTCGCCGGCGCCGGCATCAGCAACTGGCGCTACATGGACCCCGAGCCAGTCCAGGTCAGCAACATCGGCATAAACGACTCGTTCCTCGTGCACGCCCCCGTCGAGTCGTTCCAGAAGGTGCTCGACGTGAACCTCACGGGCGTGCTGCTCTCCGATCGCGCCGTCGCCCGCCGCATGATCGAGGCCGGGAACGGCGGCGCCATCATCAACATCGCGTCCATCATGGCGAAGGTGCCCCAGGTCGGGGTCGGCCCCTACTGCGTTTCCAAGGCGGGGGTCTGGATGCTGACCAAGGTGCTCGCCATGGAGCTCGCCTTCCACAACATCCGCGTCAACGCCATCGGTCCCGGCTTCATCGAGACCCCGATGACGGCCGGCCTCAGCGAAAGCGAGGTCGGAGGCAGCTGGTCCATGGGCCTGACTCCGATGAAGCGCATGGGCGTCCCCGAGGAAGTCGCGAAGACCGCCCTCTTCCTCGCCTGCGACGACTCCAGCTTCTATACGGGCGCGCTGCTCCACCCCCACGGCGGCGTCTTCACGGACTAGAAGGCCGCCCCCGGGCCCTCGTTCCTACGACATTCTCCGCAGCGCCGGCTGCGTAATCAGGGCGCTCGTCGCCACCACGAAGAGGATCGCCCCGCTGATCACCATCCACAGCGGCGCCCCCATCCAGGCCGCCATGAGCCCCGCCAGCATTCCCCCGAACGGCCCGATGCCCTGGAACGAGAGCGTGTGGATGCTCACCACCCGCCCCATCATCTCTGGCGGCGTGTTCGCCTGCACCAGCGTCTGGTTCAGGTTCATGAAGATGCCCGCGGCCACACCTCCGCAGAACATCACGCCGGCCGTCAGCGCGTACCAGGGCGAGACTCCCAGCAGGGGCACGACGATCCCCGCCGAGATCAGCGTGCCGATGACCCAGCCGCCCTTGCTCCTCAGCTGCGGCACCGAAGCGATCGCGAGTGAGCTGATGACCGTGCCCACGCCCATGATCGTGAACAGCAGGCTCGACTCCAGCGCATCTCGTCCCAGCTCCTCCTTCGCGATCTGCGGCAGGAGCGTGCCGAAGGGGCCGATCAGGAAGATCCCGGCGATGGCCAGCAGGACGATGAGCGTGCGGATCCCCTGGTGATCCCAGACGAAACGCATCCCCTCCTGCAGCTCGTGGATTGGTTGCCGGTGCTGGTCCGCCGTACGGACATCCGGAACTCGCAGCGGGATCAACGCCAGTGTCCCGACGAACAGCACGACTCCCTGGGCGATGAACGCCCCGCCGATCCCCCATCCCGCGATGAGCAGGCCTCCGAGCCCCGCCCCCACGATCTGTGAGAGGTTCATTGCCATGCTCATCATCACGATCGCTTTCAGGAGCGTGTCCCGCTCGACCACCGTCGGCACGATTGCGTTCCGGACTGGCAGTCCCACCGCGATGGTCGCCCCCACGCCCGCCGCCAGCACCAACGCGAGCACGGTCGTCATCGCCCCCGCGACGATGATCACGCCCGCCGCCACCGTTACGGCCACGGCAACGAGCTGGCTCGCCAGCACCAGCGAGCGGCGGTTGATGCGATCCGCCAGCACACCTGCCGGAATCGTGACGAAGAGGACGGGAATACCCAGGGCGAAGAACACCGCTCCCGACCACTCCGACCCCCTCCCCAGCCCGCCCACGTCGACCGCCTCGATCACCAGCCAGACGAAGGCAAAGCGCTGCATGGCCTGCACGAGTGCGAAGCTCAGGGTGTTGATCCAGAGGTAGGTGAATGGACGCGACTTGAACGCCGAGAACGTTTCGAGCGTCGGCAGCGCCGGCCGGTTGCTCGCGCGGGCCGCCGTGGGCGAGGCGCTCTGTGCCTGTTCGCTCACTGCTGCACCGGCCGCTCGCGCATCGGCGCATCATAGGCGCCCGCCCGGGAGCCTGGACTAGGAGGGCGGCTCCCGGCGCTCCCGCCAGAGCCCCTCGAGCTCCCGCTCGGCGATGCGCCAGCCGTCGGCCGTCCGCACCAGCACGTCGCGGTAGATCCCCGCCGTCACCACGACCCCGCCGCCCGCCTCCTCGCGCTCAACCTGCGTGGCGTGGAGATACGTCGTCGCCGTCGCGCGGTCGCCGTCGAGGGCGACCTCGTGGTTGCCCAGCAGGTGCTGCTGCGCGACGAAGTCGACCGTCATCCCACGCACGAACTCCGCCACTTCCTCGCCACCCCGGAACTCCCGTCCGCCCCCGTAGCGAGTGACCGAGTCGGGCGCGAAGCAGTTTGCGAGCCCCTCGTAGTCTCCCGCGTCGATCGTTGTCCCGTACCGGTTGATCACGTCCGTGATCGCGATCCGGTCGTTCTGTTCACGAATGCTGTTGGCCATCGATGCGCCTCCTTCGTCGCGTTGAACCGCGGCTCGTCAGAGCTCCCCCGCGGCCGGCTCCGCGGTGGGACCGCCGCTCCCCCGCCGGCGCCACAACCGTCCGCCTCCCAGCCCCAGCGAGAGGACCGCCGCGACCGCCATGAGCACCCCCGCCACGAAGAACGTCTCGTCCATCGTCTGGCGGACGACCGCGATCAGCTCTTCCTCCGTGATCTCGAAGAGCTGCTGGGAGAAGAGGTCTCCGGCGCGCTGGTCGAAGCGTCCCAGCCCCTCGGACCCGAGCAGCGCCATCCCGACCACCATGCCCAGCGTCTGGAAGACCTGGAGCACGGCCGTGGCCGAGGCCCGCCGCCCGGCCTCCACTCCCTCCATGATGGTCGCGTAGAGAGAGGCGTCGGCGAGCGTGAAGCCGAGTCCGGCAAGGCCGAGCGCCGTCCAGAGTGCTATCTGGCTTGGCTCGGAGGCCCAGCCGGCCATCGCGAAGAGGCCTGCCGCCGCAATCACGAAGCTGACCAGGGTCGTCAGGCGGTAGCCGGCGATTGTTGCCAGCGCACCCCCGGCGATCCCTCCGACCGCCATGAAGAGCACCATCCGCCCCAGCATCAGCCCCGGACCGGTGCCCTCCATGCCCCACACCACCTGCGCCATCAGGGGCACGTTCACAAGCGCCGTGATCAACGCCATCCCTTCCAGCAGGAAGACGACGTTTGCTAAGGCGACACGCCGGATGCGGAACATGCGCATGTCGATGAGCGGGGCCGCGACCCGAAGCTGCCGCCACACGAACAGGGCGATGAAGACGGCAGAGGCCCCGTACAGCGACAGGATCATCCACAGCTCGCGGAGGCTCTCTCCCGCTCCCGCGATGGCAAACGTCAGCGCCGCCAGGCCCAGGGCGAGCAACAGCCCGCCCAGCCAGTCCACCTGGTCGTTCGAGCGGGGCGGCGCCGAGGCGCGACGCGCCAGGAACAGGACGAGGATCAGGATTGGCAGGGCCAGCACGATGTTCATCCAGAACAGGCCCCGCCAGCCGATCCAGACCCCGATCAGCGTGCCCCAGAGCGGCCCCGCAAGGCTCGAGGCGTCATCCAGCGTGGAGATCGCTCCGAGGCCGATTGTGCGTTGCGACCCCGGAAGCGCGTGCGCCGCGATTGCCAGCCCCACCGGCACCAGCGCCCCGCCACCCAGCGCCGTGATCGCCCGTGCGATGGTGAGCACCGTGATGTTGGGTGCGAAGGCGACGAACACGGAGCCGCCCATGAAGATGAGCATCCCGATGAGGAAGATGCGGTAGTGCCCGTGCACGTCGGCCAGCCGACCCATCAGCGGCAGCGCCACGGTGTAGCCCAGCAGGTACCCGTTCAGGATCCACGAGGCCTGCTCCAGCTCGTTTACGGCCACCCCGAGATCGCCCAGGATCTCTGTCAGGACGGGCACCACGAACGTCTGGTCGAAGCCCCCGATGAAGACTCCGAGTCCGAGCGCGATCACCACCGGCCAGGCTGATCGAGCCCCGGCCCCCGCGCCCTCCGCTAACGTCACGGCGGCTCGATGGGCTCCACGTCGTTGAAGCTAGAGAAGGTCAGGTTCCGCAGGATGTCCACCGGCTCCTCCGTCGTCAGCTGACCAAGCAGGTGGATGCGGTAGATGATGTTGTCGTCCTTCCCGATCCAGATCGTCCCGGCCACGGGGTGACCCGGCTCCGCCGAGTCCAGGAAGGCCGTCAGGTCGCCTGAGTCGATGGTCCCCTCCACCTTCCACGTCGCCACCCCCTCGATCACATCCTCGCCCGTCACGGTCGGATTGGCTGCCCCCCGGATGACTGCCGCCACGCCGTCGGACGGGTTGAACAGTCCATTCAGGGGATTGCCACTCTCGAGCTCAAGCCAGATCGATGGATCGAACGGGTTCGTCACCCACGCTTCCTCCCCCACCCCGATGAGACTCACGTTGACGTTGATGCCGCCCATCTGCGTCACCTTCGCCTGTACCTTCGCGTTGAGCTTGTCCGGGATGATGACGTCGCCCTCGATGTTCTCCATCTCGATCGACAGCTGCTCCAACGGGGACGTGTCGCCGCCGAAGTCGAGCGCGAAGTGGAAGCTCTCCAGCTCCGTGAACTGGATGACCGCCGTGTCGAGCAGCGCCTGCACATCGAGCGACTCGATGTCGTCGCCACCACCGTCCCCGTCCCCTTCGCCGCCGCACGCCGCCACCGCCAGGCCACCCACCAGGGCTACCCCGAGAAGCCACGACCTTGCCCGACTCTTTACCTGCATCGCGGCGGCATTGTGCCCGTTTCGGCTGTGTTCGTCACCCATGGCCATCTCCCGGGATCACACGCTGATCCGGTAGGCTACGCCCTGGAACCCCGAGGGAGGCGTCAGCATGACCACGATCGAGGAACGCAGCACACCCAAGGCCGGCTACAAGGTCGTCGGCAGCCGCCCCATCCGCCACGACGGCGTCGACAAGGTGACGGGGCGCGCCCAGTACGGCGCCGACATCAACCTGCCCGGCACGCTGCACGGCAAGATCCTGCGCAGCCCCCACGGCCATGCCCGCATCGTCTCCATCGATACGAGCAAGGCGGAGGCCCTCCCCGACGTCAAGGCCGTCGTTACCGGCGCCGACGTGCCCATCGTGCAGGACATGATGATCGACTTCGGCGAGACCATGGGGAACGCCCGCCTGCTCGCCGAGAACTGCCTCGCCCAGGAGAAGACCCTCTACAAGGGCCATGCTGTTGCTGCCGTCGCCGCCCTCAACCCGCACGTGGCCGAGGAGGCCCTCGACCTGATCGAGGTCGAGTACGAGCCCCTCCCCGTCATCCTCAACGCCCTCGACGCCATGCGCGACGACGCCCCCCTCCTCCATGAGGCCATGACCACCCGCTCCATCGCCGAGCGCTTCACCCGCGGCGACGACACCGGCGTCCACAGCAACGTCGCCAGCCACCTCCAGTTCAAGCGCGGCGACCTCGACGAGGGCTTCGCGAAGGCCGACGTCGTCGTCGAGCGCGAATTCACCACCAGCACCGTCCACCAGGGCTACATCGAGCCCCACACCTCCACCGCCCGCTGGGACCCCGACGGCCACGTCACCATCTGGACGAGCACGCAGGGCGCCTTCGGCATCCGCGGCCAGGCGGCCGCCATCCTCGGCGTTCCCGAAGGCAAGGTCACCGTTATCCCCATGGAGATCGGCGGGGGCTTCGGCGCCAAGACCTACGTCCACGTCGACCCCGTCGCCGCCCTCCTCTCCCGCAAGAGCGGCGCGCCCGTGAAGGTCACGATGAGCCGCACCGAGGTCTTCGAGGCATCGGGCCCCACCTCCGCTACCACCATCCGCGCCAGGATCGGCGCCACCAACGACGGCGACATCACCGCTGCCGAGCTCTGGATGGCCTACGAGGCGGGCGCTTTCCCCGGCTCCCCCGTCGGCGCCGGCGCCTCCACCGCCCTCGCGCCCTACGACATCGAGCACCTCGTGGTCGATGGCTACGACGTCGTCGTGAACAAGCCCAAGGTCGGCGCCTACCGCGCCCCCGGTTCCCCCCAGGCTGCCTTCGCCGTCGAGAGCGTCATCGACGAGCTCGCCGAGAAGATCGGCATGGAGAGCATGGAGTTCCGTCTTAAGAACGCGACGAAGGAGGGCGACCGCATGCCCAACGGCATGCCCTTCCCCACCGTTGGCTGCGTCGAGGTCGAGAACGCCATCGTCAACCATCCCCACTACTCCGCCCCCATCGAGGGCCCGAACCGGGGACGTGGCGTCGCCATGGGCTTCTGGTTCAACGGCGGCAACCAGTCCTCCGCGACCGTCACCGTCAACGCCGACGGCACCATCGCGCTGGTCACCGGCTCGGTCGACATCGGCGGCATGCGCGCCGTGCTCGCCATGCAGGCCGCCGAAACGCTTGGCCTCTCCGTCGACGAGGTCCAGCCCACCGTCGGCGACACCGACTCTATCGGCTGGACGGGCGTTACCGGCGGCAGCCGCACCGCCTTCTCGACCGGTATCGCCACCATCACCGCCTCCGAGGACGTGAAGCGCCAGATGACCGAGCGTGCCGCCATCCTCCTCGAGGCCGACGTCGACGACGTCTCGTTCGAGGAAGGCGTCTTCTCGCTCGCCGACGGCAAGCAGATCACGTGGAAGGAGGTCGCCGGCAAGCAGCTCCGCACCGGCGGCCCCATCAGCGCCTCCGCCAGCTCCAACCCCACCCGCGTGGGCCCCGCCTTCGCCGGCAACATCGTCGATGTCGAGGTCGACCCCGAGACCGGCAAGGTCGACATCCTCCGCTTCACCTGCGTGCAGGATGCCGGCACGGCCATCCACCCCAGCTACGTCGAGGGGCAGATGCAGGGCGGCGCCGTGCAGGGGATCGGCTGGGCCCTCAACGAGGAGTACGTCTGGCAGGAGGACGGCGCCATGTCGAACTCCAGCTTCCTCGACTACCGCATGCCCACCAGCCTCGACCTCCCCATGATCGACACGGAGATCGTCGAGGTGCCGAACCCCGGCCACCCCTACGGCATCCGCGGCGTGGGCGAGGTGCCCATCGTCCCGCCCATGGCCGCCATCGCTAACGCCATCCACGATGCCACCGGCACGCGCATGACGCACCTGCCGATGTCGCCCGGCAACGTGCTCGAGGCGCTGGGAGCGGTCGAGCCCGAGGACTAGCGAGGGGCTCGTGGCCACCGTCTTCATTCCCTCGCTGCTCGAGGGCCTCACCGGCGGCGCCCGCACCGTCGAGGTCTCCGGCCGCAACCTGCGCCAGGTCATCAACGCCCTCGACGAGCGCTTCCCCGGCATGAAGGACCGGCTCCTCGACGAGGACGGCGCCCTCATCCCCGAGATCATGGCCGCCATCGACGGCGAGACGAACCACCTCGGCCTCCTCCAGCCCGTCACCGACGCCACGGAAATCCAGTTCGTCCCCGCCATCGGCGGCGGCTGAGTGCTCCGTGAGCATCGAGCCGTGACTTGCTGGCCCGGCGGTTGGCGTCCTGCCGTCGTGTGCCTTGCGGGTCTGGTCCTGGCAGTGACCGCCGCCTGTGGCGGCGAGGATGACATCCGCTCCACGAGCGGCGAAGCGCTCGATACGCGGATCAGGATCGTGGGGTCCGATGGCTTCATCGCCCAGGTTGAGGCCGCCCTCTACCTCCTCTCCGACCGCGCACCTGAAACCTTCGCTCGGGTCGAGGGGAGCATTGTGGACATCTTCCTGACGCCCTTCCCTGCTGGCACGGCTCAGGATGTGATCGAGGGGAAGGTACGGGTGGCGCAGGACACGGCCTTTCCTCCTGAGCACACTCCGTACGACCAGGTTGTATGGCTGGCCGGGGCACTCACCTTCGAAGCCTGCATCATCAATCTCTATCGCAGCGGAGGTGACTATTCCAGCGACACGGCGGCGGTCACCTGCCTGAAGGAACAGATCTTTGCTCTGAAGCGCCTCGACAGAAGTGACTTCTTCGCCAGCGTTGTCGAAGACCACCTCTACGGGAATTACCCCCACGACTTGATCGAGAGCGTGCCCGACCCGGACTACTGAGCGTCACCCCGGCTATCATCCGCCCACCACAGGAGGCGCCCCATGCCCGTCGGACCCAACGACATCGAGACCGCACGCCAGCTCTTCGGGGATGGCGGCTGGGGCAGTGGCGACCTCTACGGCCCCGACCAGTGGTTCGCCGATGACGCCGTCATGCGCGACATCGTCAACTACGACGGCGCCATGCGTGGCAAAGACGAAATCCGCGCCTTCTGGGGCAGCTTCTGGCGCAACCGCAAGTACGGCATGGCCGTGCGCGTCCCCGCCGAGGAGATCTACGTCGCCGAGAACCATCGCGGCGTTGCCGTCATGTGGATGGCCTATTCGCAGATCACCGACGAGAGCGACGAGAACTTCGGCAAGTGGCGCTGCTTCGAGGGCATGTCCCGCCTTGAGTTCAACAACGAGGGCAAGGTCACCCTGGAGGTCGACTACCACCACGGCGTCCAGGGCATGTGCGACAGCTGGGTCGAGCACTGGAACGCCCGTCGCGCCATGGACTGGAAGGACCTCGGCGCCATCACCGGCGCCTAGCCTCAGCCCCTCAGGCCTCCCTCCCCCGTTTATGATTCGCGCCGCACGACCAAGGAGGCGCACCCATGCCCGTCGGACCCAATGACATCGAGACCGGACGCAAGCTCTTCGAGGAGGGCGGCTGGAGCAGCGGCGACCCCTACGGCCCCGACCAGTGGTTCTCCGACGACGCCGTCATGCGCGACATCGTCAGCCACGCCGAAGCCCTGCGCGGCAAGGAAGAGATCCGCCAGTTCTGGGCCAGCCGCAAGGTCGGCATCACCCTCCGCGTCCCCGTCGAGGAGGTCTACGTCGCCGAGAACCACCGCGGCATCTGCATCCTCTGGATGGCCTACTCCCAGGTCATGGACGAGAACGACGAGAACTACGGCAAGTGGCGCTCCTTCGAGGGCGTGTCCCGCCTCGAGTTCAACGACGAGGGCGAGGTCACCCTCGAAGTCGACTACCACCATGGCGGGCAGGGCTTCGTCGATAGCTGGGTCGAGCACTGGAACCGGCGCCGCGCCATGAAGTGGGAGGACCTCGGTGCCATCACCGGCGGACCGTTCGGTGACTAGGCTCGACGGTCGCGTCGCCCTCGTCACCGGCGCGGGGCGCTACCGTGGCATCGGGCGCGCGATCGTGCTGCGCCTCGCCGAGGAGGGCGCCGATGTCGTCGTTACCGCGCGCGGGCGCGACCCCGCCACCTTCCCCGCGCACGAGCGGGAGATGGACTGGAAGGGCATCGAGAGCGTCGCTGACGAGGTGCGCGGCATGGGCCGTCGCGCCCTCGCCATCGACTGCGACGTCACCGACAAGGAGGATCTGCAGCGCACCGTCGACGCCGCCGTCGCCGAGCTGGGCGGCATCGACATCCTCGTGAATAACGCCGCTCTCCCGAGCCTCGCCGGCGCCGCTCCCATCCTTGAGATGACCGACGAGAACTGGTACGAGACCGTCGACGTCAACCTGCACGGCCTCTACCACACCATCCGCGCCGTCGGCCGCGAAATGGTGAAGGGCGGAGGCGGCAGCATCATCAACATCTCCTCCACCGCCGGGCGCATCGGCATCCCCAACTACGGCGCCTACTGCGCCACCAAGTGGGCCATGCACGGCCTCACCCAGCAGCTCGCCCTCGAGCTCGCGAAGGACAACATCCGCGTCAATATCGTCTGCCCCGGCTCCACCGACACCGACATGATGGACGGCACCTTCGGCCGCTACGACGAGGTCGCCGGCGCCGAACCGGGCACGTCCAAGGCCGCCATCCGGCGCGCGCTCCTCATGGGCCGCCAGGCCACCGTCGAGGAGCAGGCCGCGGTCGTCGCCTTCCTCGCCTCCGACGACTCGTCCTACATGACGGGCCAGGCGCTCAACGTCGACGGCGGGAGCCGCATGGACTGATCGCGGTCCTCGATTCCTACTCCAACCGCCAGGAGGCCAGCATGCCACTCCGCTACGTGAAGACCCTCGAGGAGGTGCGCCGCCTCCAGAAGCTCTACGCCACGCCCGAGTTCGAGTCCTTCCGCGGCATCGCCGCCAGCTTCCGCACCGCCCCGGACGTCATCGCCGCCGTCCTCCCCCCGCCCCTGGAGCCCACGGACGAGCCCATCGCCTCCGTCAGCGTCTCCCACATCGGCGTCAGCAACACGCTCCAGCCCTTCGGCGCCGGCGGCCTCAACGTGCGCTGCCAGTACGAGGGCATCGTCGGCGACTACCCCATCACCATGCCCATGTCGACCGACAGCGCCGTCATCTTCGGGCGCGAACTCTACGGCGAGCCCAAGAAGGTCGCCAACATCCACGTCCGCCGCGACGGCGACGAGATCACCGGCACCATCGAGCGCTACGGGCAGGTCTACATCGAGGTCCGCGGCCGCGTCGTCGAGCGTTTCGAGGGGCGCGAATCCCCCGAAAGCTCGCGCTTCTACTTCAAGTTCATGCCCGCCCCGGACGGCCGCGGCTTCGACAACGACCCCGTCCTGGTGCGCGTGCGCCACACGGGTCGCACGCGCTTCATCGAGACCCTCGATGGCGAGGTGCTCCTGCGCGAGTCCCCCCACGACCCTGTCGCCGACATCCCCATCCGCGAGGTGCTCGGCGTCAGCTACAGCGAAGGGGACACCTACACCCACGGCGAGATACTGACGCGCGTCCCCGGCGAGTCCTTCCTGCCCTACATGTTCGGAAAGGTCGACGACCTCGAGCTGCTTGCGACGCAGGCACCCGGCAACTCCTCCGCCGGAACCTCCTCGCCGTGAAGTTCGGCCTCGTCGCCACGGGCGGGGGCGCCCTGAACGACGTGATCGCCGAGGTCGACGCCCTCGGCTTCGAGACCTTCAACGTCGTCGACCACCCCTCCTTCGACCAGCCCGATGCCTGGACCTATCTCGCGTGGGTGGCCGCGCGCACCGAGAAGATGCGACTGGGTACCCACGTCACGGGCATGCCCTTCCGGCCCCCCTTCCAGCTCGCCAAGCAGGTTGTCACCGTCGACACTCTCTCCAATGGCCGCGCCGTGCTCGGCATCGGAACAGCCTACGAGCACGCCGACTTCGAGCCCTACGGCTTCGAGATGCTCGACTTCCTCGGCCGCATCGAGCAGCTCGAGGAGGGCATCCAGATCATGAAGTCGTTCTGGACGAAGGAGACGACGGAGCTTGCCGGCAAGCACTACCGCCTTGAGGGCGGCGCCACGTTCTCCCCCAAGCCCGTGCAGCAGCCCCACCCGCCCATCGTCATCGGGTTGAACCGGCGCGGAGCCCTTCTCCGCCTCGCCGCCCGCCAGGCCGACGCCATCAACACGTGGCAGCTCGGGCCTGCCCAGGTCTCCGAGCTCGCCGAGCACGCCCGCGCCGCCTGTGACGACATCGGCCGCGACCCCGCCGGCCTCGCCCTCACCTCCGACGTCATCCTCGCCCGCGGCCAGACGCGGGAGGCCGCCGACCAGATCGCCGGCGGCATCGCCCAGATGGCGCGCGGCTGGGGACGCTCCGAGCTCGTCACCCAGTGGGACCACAGCGGCATCCTCTTCGGCGACGGCGACAACATGCTGGAGCAGATCGCTGCCTTCGCCGAGGTCGGCGTCGATGAGGTCGCCATCTCCTCCTCCGACTTCGACGACATCACCTGGTTCAGCGAGAACGTGATCGCGCGCTGCCCGTAGCGGTTGGGGTCCTCTAGCGCAGGTGCTCCGAGTTCCGGATCACCAGCAGCCAGGTCAGGACCGCCGAGACGGCCACGAGGATCACGCTGGCCATCCCCATGTCCGCGAGGAAGCCGTCCTCCTCGGCGTTCCAGATGCGCGTCGCGAGTGTCTCGAAACCCACGGGCGCGGCCAACAGTGTTGCCGGAAGCTCCTTCATCGTCGACAGCAGCACCAACCCCCCGCCCGCCGCCAGCGCCGGAGCCATCAGGGGCGCCTCGATTCGCACCAGCCGCCGCAGTCGCCCCGCCCCGAGGGTCTGGGCCGCCTCCTCGAGGCGCCGGTCGACCGTCGCCACGCCGACCTCGGCGCTCCGCAGCGCCTGCACCCCGAAGTGGACCACATAGGCGAAGACAAGCAGTGGCAGCGTCAGGTAGAGGAAGCCTAGTCCCGGCACCTTCAATGCCATGAACACCACCGCCAGCGCGATGAGCAGACCCGGCACGGCGAAGCTTCCCGCGACCACCGTGTGGACCGCCCCCGCCGCCCGTCCCCCGTATCGCGTCGTCAGGTAGGCGAGTGGCAGGACCACGACCACCGCCACCGCCGCTGTCACCACCGCCGCGACGACGGTGTTGAGCACCGGCCCCCCCAGTGCGCTCAGGTCGACGCTCGTCCGGTCGAACCCGCTGCCTTCCCCCGCCAACCCCCGGAAGCCCCACCACGCCAGCACTACCATCGGTGCCACCAGCCCCGACCCCACTGCGAGAATCGCCGCCAGCGTGGCCGGCGCCTTCCACGGGCCCAGCGAGACGCGCCGTCCCCGCGTGCCCCCCGGCGCGAGCTGCGCGAGTGAGCGATTCGCGGAGGTCCGCTCCAGCCCCGCCACCGCCAGCGCCACGACCGCCAGGATCAACCCCAGCGCGAAGGCGAGTGGCGCGTTGTAGAGGCGGTTCACGAAGACGTTGGTGGAAAGCGTTTCGTATCCCATCAGCTTCACCACGCCGAACTCGCTCACCACGTACAGGAACACGAGCAGCGTTCCCGCCTGCACGGCGCTTCGCACCTGCGGCCACACGACGCGCCGGAAGGTGCCGAGACCGCCTTCTCCCAGCAGGCGCGATGCCTCCTCCAGCGACGCCGGCAGCCCCCCGATTCGGGCTGCCGCCGGCAGGTACACGTACGGGTACGAGACTGCCGTGAGCACGGCGAACGAACCCCAGAAGCCCTCGATGCGCGCCGGCACGCTCAGCCCCAGCGGATTCAGCACTTCCTCCGCCAGGCCGCCGGGCGAGATGGCCGCGAGCAGCGCCGCCCCTGCCACGAACGAGGGCAGCACCAGTGGCAGGGGGCAGATCACCCGCCACGCCCCCCGAAGGGGCAGGTCCGTTCGCATCGTCAGCCACGCCAGCAGGGTCCCGATGGCGGCTGTCGCCGCCGAGACGGCCACCGCCAGCACGAGCGTGTTCACGAGCGGGTCGGCCGTTTGCCGTGAGAAGAGGACGTTCAGCGTCTCGCTTCCCTCGGTGATGTTGCGAACGATGAGGTAGCCGACGGGGACCGCGAACAGGGCCGCGATGATGAGCGCCACCACCCAGAGCCAGAGCGGCCCGCGGATGCCCGCCACTCGCCGGGTGGCGCCGAACAGGGCTGGGGCGCGTAGCACGGCGCCTACGGTTCGAAGGCGACGGTGGGTGGACCGTGGTACCGCACCGACGTGCGGTCGCCGCTGCCGAAGCGCGGCGCGCCGCCCGCTCGCACCATCAGCTTCGTTCCCTGCTCGTCGCGCAGCAGGTAGAGCGTGTCGTGGCCGTAGAACTCAAGCTGTTCGATCTCCCATGCGCCACCGGGGTCCAGCTCCAGGTGCTCGGGGCGCAGCAACACTTCGCACTTTGGCTGCGCCGCCTTCGCCAGCGGGACGGGCCCCACGATCGTCTCCGCCGCTTCCGCCCCACCCTGTCCCGGCACGACGTTCGCCTCTCCCACGAAGGTCGCGACCCAGCGGTTCGCCGGGCGGCTGTACAGCTCGCTCGGAGGGGCGCTCTGGAGCACGCGCCCGTCGCGCATCACGATCACCTGGGCGCCCATCACGAACGCCTCCTCCTGGTCGTGGGTGACGAACACGCTCGTGATGCCGAGCGTGCGCAGCAGCGACGCCACCTCGGTCCGCAGCTCGACGCGCAGGGCCGGGTCGAGGTTCGCGAAGGGCTCGTCCAGCAGCAGCACCTCGGGCCCCGGAGCCAGCGCCCGCGCCAGCGCCACGCGCTGGCGCTGCCCGCCGGAAAGCGAGGTCGGCGGGCGCTTCCCCATGCCGCCGAGGCCGACCAGCTCAAGCGCCTGCTCGACATCCCGTGACCGCTCCGGCCCGCGGGGAAGCCCGAAGGCCACGTTCTCCGCCACGCTCATGTGCGGGAACAGGGCGCCTTCCTGGAACATCATGCCGATGCGTCGCTTCTCTGGTGGCGTCACCTGGTCGGGCGTGCTCAGCGCCTTATCGCCCGCGTGGATCGACCCCTCGGCCGGACGTTCCAGCCCGGCGATGAGCCGCAACAGCGTCGTCTTGCCGCAGCCGCTCGGGCCGAGGAGCGCCGTGACCGTCCCGGCCGGGACGGTTATCGAGACATCGTTGACCGCCCGCACGTCCCCGTACGCGAAGGAGAGATGCCGCGCGACGAGATCACCGGTGGCTCCGGAGGAAAGATGCGAATCCTTCCCCAGTCGCGCGCGTGTGAGCAGTGCGAAAGCGCTCAAATTCGACCTCTGTCCTGAGGTTAGCCACGGCAAAGTATCGTAGATAGGCGTTCCTATCAAGTCTCCCCGGGACGGGAATCGGCTAAGATCGCATCCAGTTCCGGGCTCACGCCCGCCGGAGCGTGCATGAAGGCAGTCGTCCTCGCGGCGGGCCGTGGTCAGCGTCTCAGTGAGACCGGGCCCGGTCTCCCCAAGCCGCTCGTCCCCCTTGCCGGCAAGCCTCTCGTCGGCCACACGCTCCACGCTCTCGCCGAGGCCGGCCTCGAGCGCGCCCTCGTCGTGACCGGCCACGGGGAACGCGCCGTCCGCCAGGGGGCGCAGGAGTGGGCCCGCCTGCCGATCGAGTTCGCCCTCAATTCCCGCTTCCACCGGGGCGCGTCCTACTCCCTCGCCGCCGCCCGCGACTATTGCGGCGAGGAGCCCTTCCTGCTCGTCATGTGCGACCACGCCTTCTCGCCCGAGCTCGTCGCGGCGCTCGTCGACTCCGCCGCCGCCCGTCCCCTCGCCGGTACCTGTCGCGTTGCCGCCGATCGCTCCCCCCGCTCGGACGCCTACGCGGACGAGGCGACCAAGCTCGCCGTCGACGACGCGGGCTTCGTGACCGCAATCGGCAAGGGCCTGGCGCAGTGGGATGCCCTCGATGCCGGCGCCTTCGTCTGTTCACCCGTCATCTGGGACGCCCTCGCCGCCGCTCCCGAGGACTGCGGCCTCAGCGACATTTGCGCCGAGCTCGTCCGGGACCGCCGCCTGGGCACCGTCGACGTCAGCGGCCTCTTCTGGTACGACGTCGACACCGCCGCCGACCTGCACGAGGCCGAGCGCCTGCTCGCTGCCGGCGCAACCGGCACGCCTACTCGTCGATGACGGCCGTTACCTCGACCTCGATGTCGTAACCATCGCCCGACCCGCTGAACACCGCCGTACTCGCCGGGAACCGCTCCCCGTAGAACGTCTCCCGGATCTTCGCCACCTCCGGCAGCTTCGAACGATCGGCCAGGTAGACCGTCTCCCGCACGACGTGGTCCATCGTCGCGCCCGCTTTCGCCAGCACGTCCACGACGCTCTCGTACGCCTTCTTCGTCTGCGCCTCGATGCTGCCCTCGCCGGCCCCCACCTGCCCCGCCACATACACCGTGTTGCCCACCTTCACCGCCTGGCTGTAGTGCCACGGCATGCTCTCCGGAAGCCGGAGAACGTCGATGTACTCTCGCGCCATCGTGAACCTCCCGCGGCCCGAGCCGCGCGCGGAGTCTACGCAGCGGAGCGGGAACGGTTCAGGTGATGATGGCGATCAATGCCAGGGCGATGAACAGCGGGACAACCGCCAACCCGGCGTAGAAGAGCGTCTCCGGCGGCAGGCGCCGTCGCCGCGTGACACCGCCCGTCAACGCGGCGCCCAGCGCAACCACGATGACGCCGGCAAGCGCCGAAGTGAGCGGGTTCACGAGAATCGCGAACATCACGAGCACGCCCAGCGCAGCGGCGCTTACGAGCGCGAGGCCAAACCAGTACGTGAAGGCCGGGACGCTTTGCACCCGGCCTGCGACGAGCGCAAAGAGACCCCGGTCCTGCTCTGTCGTCACGCTCGCTCCCGGGGGGTGGTCCCAGCTTCTCAGCATACCCGTCCGGCGATGTACGGATGTAAGCCCGGTATCATGCGGGCCGTGAGCACCATGCGCGCCGTCTCCTGGGCCGCTCCCCGCGCCGTGGAGGTCATCGACCGCGACCTGACCGATCCGCCACCCGGCTGGGTGCGCCTTCGCGTGGTCGGAGCCGGTATCTGCGGCAGCGACCTCCACTCCTACCGCCGCGGCGGTCCCGCCGTGAACACCCCGGGCCACGAGGTCGGCGGCGTGATCGAGGCCGTCGGCGATGGCGTCGAGCTCGAGACGGGCACGAACGTCTCCGTCGAGCCCGTCGCCGTCTGCTTTCGCTGCTACGAGTGCCTCACGGGCCAGACCTGGCACTGCCAGAACCGCGTCTTCCTCGGAGGCGATGGCGCCGGCGGCATGGCCGAGGCCATGCTCGCCCCCGCTACCTCCGTCTACCCCCTCCCTGACCGCGTCTCTCCCGCCGACGGCTCCCTCGCCGAGCCTGTGGCCGTCGCCGTACACGCGGTTAGCGAGGCAGACATCCGCCTCGGGACCCGCACGGTCATCCTCGGCGCCGGCACTGTCGGCCTCGTCAACCTGCTCGTGGCTCGTCGCGCCGGCGCCACCGAGGTCTACCTCACGGCCCGCCACCCCTTCCAGGCCGAGATGGCCCGCGCCCTCGGCGCCACCGGCGTCTTCCCCGACGGCGAGACCGCCCGCAAGGAGCTGAAGGGCCTCCCCGTCGACGCCGTGATCGAGACCGTGGGCGGCAGCGCCCCCACGATCACCGAGGGCATCTCCCTCGTGCGCAACCGCGGCACCGTGGTCATGCTCGGTGCCTTCGGGAGCGAGATGTCGCTGCCCGCGACGCCCCTCCTCCTGAAGGAGGTCCGCCTCGTCGGCGCCGTCTGCTACGGCCGCCCCGGCCCCCGCACCGAGTTCGGCCTCGCCACCGACCTCCTCGACGAGCTCATCGAGCCGCTCCAGCCCCTCGTCACCCACACCTTCCCCCTGGACCGTGCTCCCGAGGCGTTCCACACCGCCGACGACAAGTCGTCCGGTTCCATCAAGGTCCGCCTCCTCCCGTAACGGGAGGCTCTCCATGACCGAGGACGCTTCCGCACAACCGGAACAGCTTGCGCCCACCCAGGCGGGCGATCGCATCACCACGCTCGACGCCATCCGCGGCGTCGCCGTGCTTGGCATCCTCGTCATGAACGCGGTCTCCTTCGGGCTGGAGCCGGCCGCCTACTGGAATATCGGAGCCGGTGGCATCGACACCTGGCTGGACTGGGTCATCGGCGGAGCCGGCGAGATATTCGTCGACCAGAAGTTCATGGCGCTCTTCTCGATGCTGTTCGGCGCCGGCATCGTGCTCTTCTTCGAACGCGCCCGCGACAAGGGGCGGCGCGCCGGCTGGCTCAGCTTCTGGCGCAACCTGCTCCTCCTCGGCATCGGCATCCTCCACGTCGCCCTATGGGACGGCGACGTGCTCATCCTCTACGCGATCTGCTCGGTCTTCCTCATCGCCCTGCACCGGCTTCGAGCAGCCATGCTCTTTGTGCTCGGGGGCTTGGCCATTCTGGGCGCCGTGGCTTTGGCGCTTGTCGTCCAGCCCACCATCGAGAGCGCTGCTGACCTCGGGCAGTTCTGGCTGACCGAAGCAGAGGTGCCCCCCGACGCTGCGGAAGACAATTTCCTCGGAGAATTCGGCGCTGCACGCGTCGTCGGTTGGTTCTTCGCCGACGGCTTCCTGCGCGCCCTCGGCATGATGCTCATTGGCGTCGGGCTCTACCGCACGGGCGTCATAACCGGCCGGCGATCGCCAAAATTCTACCGGCGCGTTGTGGTCTGGGGCCTCGGAGTCGGACTACCTCTCTCGATCGCAGGCTTCGTGTGGATGGCCGCGACCGACTTCTCCCCCGGTGTCGCCATCGCGGGGTCCGTCCCCAACACGCTTGCGACCCTCCCCCTTGCCCTGGCCTACCTCAGCATCATCGCCCTCTGGAACCTGCGCCCCGAGACGGCCCTCCACCGCCGCATCCATGCCGTCGGAAGGATGGCGCTGACGAACTACCTCACCCAGACCATCCTCGGCGTCATCGTCCTCCGCACGCTGTTCGAGCCGGACGACCTGAACCGCAGCTGGATCCTGCTTTTCATCGTCGCGATCTGGATCGTCCAGCTGGCGTGGTCGCAGGCCTGGCTCTCGCGGTTCCGCTACGGGCCGTTCGAGTGGGTCTGGCGCTGCGCCACCTACCGCCGCGGCGAGCCTCTGCGGGGCGGAGTCGTCTGACGGACGCCCCTCGCGCCTCCGCCCGCCCCTGTGCCATGCTCCCCACGACTGCGGAGGGAGACACATGGGACGTCCGCTCGAAGGCATCCGCGTGCTCGATTTCACCTGGGCCCAGCAGGGCCCCTACGCGACGACGCTGCTCGCCGACATGGGCGCCGAGGTCATCAAGGTCGAACACCGCGAGGGCGAACGCGGCCGCGGCGTCGGCGGCCGCCGCAGCGCCCCCACCTCCTACTTCGTCGCCCACAACCGCGGCAAGCACAGCGTCACCCTCGACGTGCGCCGCCCCGAGGCCCGCGAGATCGTCCACCGCTTCGTCGAACGCGTCGACGTCGTCGTCAGCAATATGCGTCCCGGCGCCATGGACCGCCTCGGCTTCGATTACGAAACCCTCTCTGCCCTCAACCCCGGCCTCATCTACGCCTCCGCCTCCGCCTTCGGCCCCCACGGCGACCGCACCCCCGTTCCCGGGAACGACATCATCGGGCAGGCCTCCGGCGGCATCATGCTCCGCAGCGGCCCCGAGGACGGCCCCCCGACCCCGACCGGCGCCGCCATCGCCGACCAGGTCGGCGCCATGATGCTCTGCTCCGGCATCCTCGCCGCCCTCCTCAAGCGCGAGCGCACCGGCGAGGGCGAGCAGGTCGACGTCTCCCTCTACGGCTCCCAGATCGCCCTCCAGTCGTGGGAGATCAACACCGAGTCGTTCTCCGGCGAGACCGCGCCGCGCGCCGGCCTCGGCCACCCCCTCCTCACCTCCCGTTCCGTCTGGCGTTCCTACCAGACTGCCGACGGCTGGCTCGTCATCGGCGGCGCCACCACCGACAAGTTCGCCGCCCTCTGCGACGAGCTCGGCCTGGACGACCTCGCCGCGCAGTATCCCGACGACCGCTCCCGCGCCGTCGGCATGGCCGACATCCACCCGCATCTCGCGCAGGCGATCCGGGCTCGCTCGACCGCCGAGTGGGTCGAGCGCTTCCGCGCCCGCGACATCTTTTGCGGCCCCGTCCAGACCTACGCCGACATCCTCGCCGACCCGCAGGCCCGCGCCAACGGCTACATCGCCGCCATGCCCCACGCTGCGTTCGGGGAGGCGCTGGTCGTGGGCTGCCCCATCCAGTTCGGACGCGAACCCCAGACCGAGGTCGCCCCGCCCCCGGAGCTCGGCGACTCGACCGAGCGCTACCTCACCGAGCTCGGCTACTCCTGGGACGAGATCGAGGCCCTGCGCGAGTCCGGCGTCACCTGATCGCTAGCCGCTCACGAGCAGGTCGAGGATGTTCCCGCCCCTGCCGCTCTGCTGGCGGTAGAACTCCGTGTACCCGCAGTTGTCGCACTGGACGGCGGTGAACTTCTTGCTCTGCATGTCGAAGAAGCGCCCCCACTTTCCCGCGAAGAAGAGGTCTTCGGTCGTAAACGACGGGTTTGAACACCTTGTGCACGAGTAGCTGATCGGTTCCGCGGTCATGCCTGCCTCCTCGCCATAGCGCTGGTGCCAGCGTACCCGACGGCGGAAGGAAGCCGGGCCTACCGGCACGCTTCGGCGATGGCCTCCTCGAGGATCGCCGCTGCCTCCTCGATCTGGTCTTCGGTTGTGCTCGCCGGGGGCACAAAGCGCAGGACGGACCCCTCCCGCCTGAGGCTGAAAATGAGACCGTTCTCCAGGCAGCGCTGGGAGATGGCCCGGCCCTCGGTCGTCGCCGGCTCCTTCGTCTCCCGATCGCGGACCAGCTCGACTCCCAGCAGCAACCCCCTCCCCCGCACGTCCCCGATGATCTCGAAGCGCTCGGCCAGCTCCTGCAGCTTCGACTTCAAGCGGCCTCCCATGCGCCTTGCGACGCCCGCCAGTCCCTCCCCTTCGAGCACGTCCAGCGTCGCCCGCCCGGCGGCGCAGGCGAGCGGGTCGTTCGAGTGCGAGTGGGTGACGATGAACTCGTCCGCCACCACCCGCTCCTCGATCTCCGCCGACGTGCTGACCGACGACAGGGTGATGCCCCCGCCGAAGTGCTTCGCCAGGGTGAGGATGTCGGGTACGACCCCTTCCCGTTCGAAGGCGAAGGTGTCGCCCGTCTTGCCCAGCCCCGTCTGCTCCTCGTCGAGGATGAGCAGCATGCCCCGCTCCTCGCACCGCGCCTTGAGCGCGGGCAGCCAGCCCGGGGGCGGTTCGATGACGCCCCCGGCGGAGAAGATCGGTTCCGTCAACACCGCCGCAGGACGCGACGTGGTCTGGGCGTCGATCAGCTCGAACGAGGCGTCGAGGCAGGCGATGTCACACGAGTCCGGCTTGAGCCCGATGGGACAGCGGTAGCAGTAGGGAGCGAGCATTGCCATCAGTCCCGGCAGGGGAGGACCGTACCCGCGGTGCCACCCGGCGAAAGTAAGGCCCCGCGTGGTATCCGACATCCCGTGGAACGACACGTGCGGGCTTGCCACCTCGAACCCGCCCGTGTACTTCCGCGCGATGTTGATTGCCGCCTCGTTGGCGTCGGCGCCCGACTGCAGGAACAGGCTCTTGCGCAGGGGCTCCGGGAGCAGTTGCGCGAGCCGCTCCGCCAGCCGGATCTCCTGGTCGTTGTAGTAGCTGCTGTGGGCATGAATGAGCCGATCGCAGGCGTTGGCCACGGCCTGCACGATCCCAGGGTGGTTGTGCCCCAGCCAGGCGCACATCTGCCCGGAGTTGAAGTCGAGGTAGCGCTTCCCCTTGATGTCCTCAACCTCGGAACCCGACCCGCGCACGAAGATCGGTCCCGAACCCGACGTGTCCATGCGCCCGCCGAAGCTGAACCGTCGCGCCGCTTCGAGGAGTTCCTCCTCGGAGTCACCCATGTCCGCGGTCATACCCGACCCCCGTCGCCGTTTCGCTGGGGCCAGCGTACCGGAGGCGCTAGATGACCGTCGGCGGGCGGTACTCGCCGAACACCTCGCGCATCGCCCCGCAGATCTCGCCTGCCGAAGCTCCATCGCGCCGTGGCGTTGGCGCCGGGGGGTGGGCGTAAGTCGTCCGCCCTTGCGCTAGGCTCGTCGCCATGTCTCGGGTTTGGCTCGTCTGCGCAGCCGCTTGCGTTCTGGCGATGGTCGCAGGGATGACCACACCGCCGCAGCCCGTGCTCGCGACCGATGACACGGTAACGACCGAACTCCAGCCGGGCCTGAACCTCGCTGGCTGGACGGAGGCCACGACCGGCGTTGAGGCCATCTTCGATCAGTTACCCGAGGTTGAGGTCGTCTACGCCTGGTCCGCCCCGGGACAGCGTTTCCGCTGGGCTGCCCGCACCGACTCCGGTGTGCTTGGCAATCTGCACGTGCTCAAACCCGGCATGGGCCTGTTGCTCGTCGTGAGTGGCGAGCGCACCGTTACCTGGACGCGTCCCGTGGTAGAGGCCGCTGGCTTCCTGTTCGTGTATGAGGGTTGGAACCTCGTCGCCTGGACCGGCGAAGACGGGGCGCCCACCAGGGCTGCGCTGCAAGACCTCACCCTCACCTCTGTCGTGGATGGCACAGGGGCAGAGCCCGCGTCGCTGATCAGGGGCGGAGCGTTCTGGTTCAATGCCTCCGCTCGTAGGTGGTGGGGGCAGCCCACCACGCCGGCCAGTGCTGAACAGTTGGAAGCTATCCAGGAACTCCCCTGGGTCAGGGACGGACTGGAGGATAGCGAGCGCCCGCATGTGGACATGCTTCGCGAAATTGGCGAGCGCAGTTCGGAGGCCCTTTCGGCAATCATGTCCGGAGGGTGGATCGAGGAGGATCTGCCAAACCACCGCGCTCTCATCCTGGCCGACCTCGACCTCATGGCGACCTTTCACCACAGCGCGGTGGCACTGATCGCATCGCTTCCCTTTCTGGACTCGCTGGAGCATGAGGACGTGCGCGTCGTCGATGCACTGTACTGGCTCGTGGTGGCAGACCGGTTCCGAGCGTCGGACTTCCTCTCAGTGCTCGGATCACACGACAACGCGGCATCGCTCTCCAGCATCGATGTTTGGCTCGCCTACCTGGACTTCAAGGACAGGAGCGCAGCCGATGGCCTCCGAAAGCTGGACTGGTTTCAAGACGGTATCCCTGCGTTTGTAGGCGAAAGAGTGGGTTCATATCGCATTTCAGAAAATCTCGAATACTGGACCGTGCGAGACCTGGTTTCCATCTACTATCACTCCCCTCGTGTGTACCTTGCTCTCGTTCAGAAGGAGTGGATGAACGGCCCTCGAGACGGCTACAGGTACAACGCGGTAGACAGAATCAACAATATCTCACGTCCAGATGCACAATTGGCTTATGACATTCTGGAGATGCCTTTCCTTGACACGTTCGAACTGGCTGACCTGGCTGCGCTGGAGTTCCTGCAGGAGCTAAAATGGTACGACCGCGCGGGTCTGCGAGAGCTGGTGTCCCACTACTCTGAGGGAGGCATTACCCAGCAAGATGTGCCCGTGCTCAGGGGCCAATACCTCAAGTTCACCGATCCGGACGCCGCGGCTGTGCTACTGGGTTTGCCATGGCTCGGTGATGGGATAGCTGTGGCAGAGCGAGGCCCTGCGACTCTGATCCAGCGGCTTGCGCTGGAAGCGGAACCAGTCTTCCGGGTCTTGGCTGGGAAGGGTTGGCTGGATGATGGCGTCAATCAGGACGAAGAAGGGGTTCTGGAGTGGTTGGTAGGCCTCGCTGGTCGAACCCAGCAGCAGGATGTCGAGATTGCCGTTCGCATTAGTCAAATGCCGTTCCTGAGCGTAATCGATGGAGCGGATGCCGCTGCGATGGGTTCGTTGGTCGGCATGCACTGGTCTGGGGGCGGGTCGGCGCTGGAGAGCATCCTCGGCCACCCCGCTCTGGAGGGAGGAGTCACCGACGAGCAGGCGCCGCTCGTGGCTGTCTTGCACGATGTCGGTCGTGGTGGTGGCGCGGACTTTGACACGAACGCTGCCCTGGCGATTCTGGAAGCCGGCGCATTCTCCGTTGGGGAGCGCAGCGTGCCGATTCCAGGACTGGGCGAGGTGAGGTTGGCCGTCATTTCTCGTGAAGGCACTGCGCGCGGAACGCTTGACCTGCTCGAAGAAGCGGTCGTGGACCAGGTCACCTTCATGCGTACCCCCTTCCCCAGGTCCTTTGTTGGACTGGCTGTTGTGGACCGGGTGGGCGCCGGGGGAGGTCCCGGAGGCATCATCACCATCCCTGCAGGCCACGAGAACAGCCTCCACCTGATTACCCATGAAGTCGCGCACACCTACTGGCCCTTCTACCCGCCCTGGCTGGCGGAAGGGCCGGCCGAATTCATGGCCAATCGGCTTGCAGGGATCCAGCTCCTCGGGGCCTGCACGATTGCCGACACCCTTGGCGAACTCGACCGGCTCGCGCGAGAGAACATCGATAGGGGAATGCCTGACGATGACGTCTACCGTGGCTCTGGGTGCGCCTACACCCTCGGGAGCAGCCTGTTCGTAGCGCTGTACCAGGCGGTCGGGGACAAGGCCTTTCGGCAGGGCTTCAGCCGCCTCTACCTGGCACTGCGTGACGATGTGCATGCCATCGAGTGCTCCGGCGTAGAGAAAGGCGTCTGCTACGTGAAGCAGGCCTTCGTCGCGAACACCTCCCCCGAGGTGGCCGCCCTCGCCGAACCCGTGATCAACCGCTTGTACTACGGCAATCCCGACGGCCCCGGGTCGGACCCTAGATGACCGTCGGCGGGCGGTACTCGCCGAAGACCTCGCGCATTGCCCCGCAGATCTCGCCGAGCGTCGCGTAGGCGCGCACCGCGTCCAGGATGGGCGGGAGCAGGTTCGCGTCGCCCTCGCACGCCGCCTTCAGACCGGCGATCGCGCTCGCGACCGCCTCCGGGTCGCGCTCCCGGCGGTGGTGCTCCAGCCGAGCAAGCTGCTCGTCCACCAGCCGCCGGTCGACGCTGAAGATGGTCTGCGGTTGGTCGCCGCCCTCCTGGAAGTCGTTGACCCCCACGACCACCTCGTCGCCGTCGTCGACGCGCTGCTGGTACTTCCAGCTCGCCTCCGCGATCTGGTTCTGCATCCAGCCGCTCTCGATAGCCGGCACCGACCCGCCCATGCTCTCCACCTCCCCCATGATCGCGACCGCCTGCCGCTCCAGGTCGTTTGTCAGGTGCTCGACGTAGTAGCTCCCCGCGAACGGGTCGACCGTGTCGGCCGCGCCCGTCTCGTGCGCGATGATCTGCTGCGTTCGCAGCGCGATCCGCTGCGCCTCGTCCGTCGGCAGCGCGAGCGCCTCGTCGAAGCAGCTCAGGGCGATGCTCTGCACCCCGCCCGTTACCGCCGCCATCGTCTGGATGGCCGCCCGCACGATGTTGTTCTCCGGCTGCTGCGCCATCAGCGTGCTGCCGCCCGTCTGCGTGTGCGTGCGCAGCATCATCGAGCGCGGGTTCTTCGCCCCGTAGCGCTCCTTCAACAGCCGCGCCCACAGGCGCCGCAGCGCCCGGTACTTCGCCACCTCCTCGAAGAAGTGGTTGTGCGTGTTGAAGATCCAGCTGATGCGCGGCGCGAACTCGTCGATATCGAGCCCGCGCGCCAGCGCCGCCTCGATGTAGGCGCACGCGTTCGCGAAGGTGAAGCCGATCTCCTGCGCCGCCGTCGAGCCCGCGTCGCGGATGTGGTAGCCGCTCACGCTGATCGTGTTCCAGAGCGGCACGTCCTTCGCGCAGAACGCCATCACGTCCGCCGCCAGCCGCACGCTCGGCCCCGGTGGGAAGATGTAGGTGCCGCGCGCCACGTACTCCTTCAGCACGTCGTTCTGCACCGTGCCCCGCAGCTTCTCCGCGGGCACGCCCTGCTTCTCCCCCGCCGCCACGTACATCGCCAGCATCACCGCCGCCGGTGCGTTGATCGTCATGCTCGTCGACACCTTGTCCAGCGGGATCTCCGCGAACAGCGTCTCCATGTCGTACAGCGAATCGATCGCGACCCCCACCTGCCCGACTTCCGCAATCGCCATGGGGTCGTCGGAGTCGTAGCCGAGCTGGCTCGGCAGGTCGAATGCGACGGAGAGGCCCGTCTGCCCCTGGCTCAGCAGGTACCGGAACTTCTGGTTCGACTCCTCCGCCGTGCCGAAACCGGCGTACTGCCGCATCGTCCACAGCCGTCCGCGGTACATCGTTGGCTGCACGCCGCGCGTGAACGGATACTCGCCGGGGAAGCCGAGGTCGCGCTCGTAGTCGAGGTCGGCGATGTCGAGCGGCGTGTAGAGCCGGTGGACGTCGAGGCTGCTCGTCGCGAACCCGTCCGCCCGCTCCGGCGAGCGCTGCAGCGCCTTCGCCAGCGGCCCCTCCTCCCAGCCGTGCACCACGCGCGACAGCTGCGCCAGCGCCTCATCCGAGAAGAGGCTGGGTTGCGTCGCTTCCGATTCCTTCGTGTCCGTCATGCGGGGCCTCCCCTGCCAGCCACAAGTCTAGCGAACCCTCGCCTCACAGCGGATCGCGCGCCGTCTGGCGATCCCGCGCCCCCCGGCGGACCCTCCCCCCACCATGCCACCTGAGACCGCGCTCTTCCTGCCCCCCGGAGTCGTCCCCCCCGCCCAGGCCGCGCCTGCCGCCGCCGGCGGCCCACCCTTCGACCGTGACTTTTTCGAGACGACCCTCCCCCAGGCCATCAAGTCGTTCTGCACGCAGGTCGTCTGCGAGTCCCCCATCGTCGAGCTTTACACGGTCGACGGCGCCAGGCACTTCGTGAAGGCCATCTCCGGCGTCTCCGACACCTGGGTCGCGCTCCACACCCAACGCGAGGACCACGACCACGACATCCAGGTCTTCCTCCCCTACGGGACCATCTTCCGCGTCGAGGTCCACCCCGAGGAAGACGACGGCCAGCGCCGCCTCGGCTTCCTCGCCATCATGGCCGACGAAGGGGAGTAGGTTGCCCTGGCGTTCCGTTTCCGCAACAATAGAGTTGTCAGGACAAGGAGCTAGGGAGTGGCGACAGTCGAGCCCAGGGACTACTACGCGTCGAAGCACGACCTTGCCGAGAAGTATGGGGAGTTGAAGGCCGAGATCATCGGGCTTCGGGGTGAGGTGGAGACCGTCCGTGGCGAGGTCGCCAGGGTGGAGACGAAGCTCGACACCATGTCCCGCACGATCTCGTGGGGCCTCTCCATCATCACGGCCCTCATCGTCGCCGTCACCGCCGTTGCCAGCGCCCTCCAGTTCATCGACTGAGGCGTCTCGGCCAGTCCATCAAGCATCCTGCCTTGCCACCCCTGGAACGGGTTGCCGTCGAACCCGCTCACACGGCACGATCTTGTGCAGCGCAGTGCGCGTCGTGGCCGACAACGGGGAGTTGCGGCGCCTACCCCACGTACCGAAAGACTGCTGACATTGTGATCAGCGCCGTGAAGCCCAGTCCCACCACCCAGGTCAGCAAGGCCACGTGCCCCCGAAGCTCCGCGATCTCGGCCTTGAGTTCTCCGAACTTGTCGGACACTTCAACCTTTGTTGCTGCTTCAGGGTGAGTGTGGCTCGCTACCGCCATCAGGCGCCTCCGGTCTCGCGACTATAGCACATCCTAACACCTTTGTAGAACGCAATCTGGGCTTCCGCCCTAATCCTCCCCGAACAACCCCGCCAGCTCCCGCGCCAGTTCCGACCCCTCCCCCAGCGCCCGCAGACGCTCCGTGGGCTCGTGCAGGATGCGGTTGACGAGCGCTCGCGTGAGCGCGTCGAGCGTCTCCGGCGGGATCTCCGGGTGACGCGCGGCGATGCGCGCCAGCTCCCGCCGGCGCGCCCGCTCGACCGATGCCCGCAGCGCCCCCACCGGGCTCGACGCCGTCTCCCGCCGCGCCGCCAGCTCGCGGTCGAGGAGCGCGTGCAGGCGCTCGCGCAGCGCCCCCCGCCGCGCGACCGAGTGGGGCCGCCCCGCCTCGTCCGAGAGCAGGTCCGCGATCGTCACCACCCGCGCCTCCGCCTCCCCCGCGAAGTTCCGGGGCGTGCCCAGGTCCAGCACGAGCTGCGCCGGCGGCAGCGCCTCCAGCGGGATGACGTTCGCGGCCGACCCAAGGCACCCTGCCACGACCGTCACCGGACCCGCCCGGCGGATGCCGCCCAGGCCCAGGTACGTGCCCGCGATCGGTTGCCGGGGTGGACGCCGCCCCGCCACCAGCACCTCCGCGAACCCGATCGCCTCGCCGCGCTCGGCCACGAGCCGCGCCATCGCTCCGGTGCCCAGCACCAGCAGCCGCCCGCCCGGCTCGACGCCCGAGAGCGCGAGCCCCCGGTCGAGCAGGTGTCCCGCGTGGCTGTCGAACTCCGTCTCCGCCCGCAGCGCCCGCGCCGCTGCGACCGCCGTCCGCCCCAGTCCGAGCAGCTCGCCGTCCGCGTCGTCGAAGGCCCGCCGGCTCTGCCCCAGGATCTGCGCCTCGCCCAGCACCGCCGAGTGGAGCCCGGCGGCTACCTCGCCCAGGTGGCGAAGCGCCTCCAGCCCCTCGAGCCGCGCCGGAGCGGGGCAGTCGCAGTGCGCGAGCGCGTACGCCTCGATGCGCTGGCACGTCCGGATGATGGCCGAGCCGGGATGGGTCTCGCTCGCGAGCCGCTCGACCGCCGCGACCTGCTCCCGGTCGAGCGTGGCCGCTTCCCAGCAGCAGGCCGTCAGGCGGGCCACCCCGCGGGGGGCTGCGCCCACTCCGGGCGTCCGTGCGCTCGCTCGCTCGCCTGCCGTCATGCTCCCCCACCGCCCGTGACCGGGATGGGCCGGTCGCTCGTGCGGTACTCCTGCCTGCCCGCTTCCAGCAGGTCGCCCCCGAACGCGTCGTTCACGACGATCGCCGGAAAGCGCTCGACCTCCAGCCTCCGGATGGCTTCGGCGCCAAGCTCCTCGAACGCCACCACCTCGGCGCTCCTGATGTGGCGGTTCAGAAGCGCGCCCGTGCCCCCTACCGCGATGCAATAGACGGCGTGGCTGGCCTTGATCGCCGCGCGCACGGCCGGACCCCGCCCGCCCTTGCCGATCATGCCCTTCACGCCAAGCTCCAGCATGCGAGGCGTGTACGGATCGAGCCGCATCGACGTCGTCGGTCCGGCCGAACCGATCACCTGGCCCGGGCGCGGTGGAGTGGGGCCCACGTAGTAGAGAACCTGCCCGCGGAGGTCGAGCGGCAACTCCTCGCCGGCGTCCGCCATCGCGACGATGCGCCTGTGGGCGGCGTCGCGCGCTGTGTAGATGACGCCGCTGAACTCCACGTGGTCGCCGATGCGCAGGTCGTCGATGACCTCGTGGGTGAGGGGGAGCGTGATCGGCTTGCTTTCGGCCATCGCCCGCTCCCTACAGCACCGCGTGCTTCGTGCGCGCGCTGTGGCACTGGATGTTGACCGCCACCGGCAGCGCCGCAATGTGGGTCGGGTACGTCTCCACGAACACGTCCAGCGCGGTCGTCGAGCCGCCCACCGCCTGCGGCCCCACCCCGAGCGCGTTCACCGCCTCGAGCAACTCGCCTTCGAGTGCCGCTACGTCCGGGTCGGGATTGCGCTCGCCGACCTTCCGGAAGAGGGAGTGTTTCGCGATCGTCATCGCCTTCTCCGCCGTCCCACCGACGCCTACGCCGATGATGAGCGGCGGGCACGGGTTCCCGCCCGAGAGGTCCACGGTCTCGCAGACGAAGTCGATGACCGCCTCGCGCCCTGCTCCGGGCAGGAAGTTCTGGTAGCGCGACATGTTCTCGCAGCCGCCGCCCTTGGGCATGAACCCGATGCGGACCTCCTCCCCCGGGACGATCTCGGTATGGATCACGCCCGGCGCGTTCGTCCCCGTGTTCGTCCGGTCCCCGAAGGGGTGCTCCACGATCGACTTGCGCAGATAGCCCTCGCCGTACCCCTGCTCGATGCCCGCGTTGATCGCATCGATCAAGTAGCCGCCGGTCACGTGAACGTCCTGCCCGAGCTCCACGTGCACGACCGCCGTGCCCGTGTCCTGGCAGAGGGGCAGCATCCGCTCCCTCGCGACCTCGGCGTTCTCCAGGATCTCGTCGATGATCTGCACCCCGAGCGGCGACCGCTCCGTCTCCCGCGCCTCGCGAATGGCGCCCTCCACGTCCTCGGGCAGGAAGTGGGTCGACTCGATGGCGAGCCGGGCGACGGTCTCCGTGATGACCGCCGCCTCGACTTCTCGCATCACGTTTCCTTGTGCCCGCCCCGGGGATCAACCCGGCGGCGTCCGGCTATCGGGATCGTAGCCCTTCAACCCCGCACCCGCACGCTTCTGAACCCTTCGTTCTGTCTGGAGAGAAACAGACGTGCTAGCCTTCCCGCGGACGTAGCCTCGCCACGCCCCGACGGCTTGCGCCAGACCAAACGACGCCGTGGAGCGCCCATCCAATGACCGCACCCGCCGGTACGCTCAAGCACCAGGCGATCAACACGATCCGCACCCTCTCCATGGATGCCGTCCAGGCCGCCAACTCCGGCCACCCCGGCGCTCCCATGGGCGCTGCCCCGATGGCCTACGTCCTCTGGACGCGCCACCTCCGCCACAACCCCGCCGACCCTTCCTGGCCCGACCGCGACCGCTTCGTCCTCTCCGCCGGCCACGCCTCCATGCTCCTCTACAGCCTCCTCTACCTGACCGGCTACGACCTCCCCCTCGACGAGATCAGGAACTTCCGCCAGTGGGGCAGCAAGACTCCCGGCCACCCCGAGTACGGCCTCACCCCAGGCGTCGAGACGACCACCGGCCCGCTCGGCTCCGGCGTCGCGAACGCCGTCGGCATGGCCATCGCCGAGCGCATGCTCGCGGCCCGCTTCAACCGCCCCGGCCACACCATCGTCGACCACCGCACCTACGCCCTCGTTAGCGACGGCGACCTGATGGAGGGCATCGCCTCCGAAGCTTCCTCCCTCGCCGGCACTCTCGGCCTGGGCAAGCTGACCTTCCTCTACGACGACAACGAGATCTCGATCGAAGGCAGCACCGACCTCGCCTTCCAGGAGGACGTCGGCGAGCGCTTCCGCGCGTACGGCTGGCACGTCCAGCACGTGGACGGTGACGACCTCCAGGCCGTCCATGCCGCGCTCTGCGCCGCCGAGACGGTCGAGGACCGCCCCTCCATCATCGTCGCCGCCACCGAGATTGCGCACGGTAGTCCCAACAAGGCGGGAAGCGCCGCCGCTCACGGTGCCGCCCTCGGCGAGGACGAGGTGCGCCTCACCAAGGAGGTGTACGGCTGGCCGGTTGAGCCCGCCTTCCACGTCCCCGAGGAGACGCTCGCCGAGTTCCGCGTCGCCCTCGAGCAGGGCGCCGCCCGCCAGGCCGCCTGGCAGGAGCGTTTCGAGGCCTACGAGCGCGCCTTCTCGGACGAGGCCGCCGAGTGGCGCCGCGGCGTCGCCGGCGACCTGCCCGAGGCCTGGGAGGACAACCTCCCCTCTTTCTCCGCCGACGACGGCGCCATGGCCACCCGTGCCGCCTCGGGCAAGGTCCTGAACGCCCTCGCGTCCGTTGTTCCTAACCTCGCCGGCGGCTCCGGCGACCTCGCCCCCTCGAACAACACCCTGCTCAGCGGCTACGACGACTTCGCGAAGGGCGCCTGGGAGGGGCGCAACCTCCGCTTCGGTGTCCGTGAGCACGCCATGGGCGGCATCGTGAACGGCATGGCCGTGCACGGCGGACTCATCCCTTATGGCGGCACCTTCCTGGCCTTCTCCGACTGGATGCGGGGCGCCATCCGCCTCGGCGCCATCATGGGTTGCCACTCCATCTACGTGTTCACCCACGACAGCATTGGCGTCGGCGAGGACGGCCCCACCCACCAGCCCATCGAGCAACTGCTCGCCCTGCGCGCCATCCCCGGCCTCACCGTGCTCCGTCCCGCCGACGCCAACGAGACCGCCGCCGCCTGGAAGGTCGCCCTTGAGCGCCGCAACGGCCCCACCCTCCTCGCCCTCACCCGCCAGGATGTCCCTGTCATCGCCGAGCAGGAGCGCGTCCGCGAGGGCGTACCCCGCGGCGCCTACATCCTCGACGACGCTCCCGGCGGCTCGCCCGACATCATCCTCATCGCTACGGGCTCCGAGGTCTCGCTCGCCCGCGAGGCCGCCTCAGTGCTGGCTGCGCAGGGCATCGCCGCGCGCGTCGTGAGCATGCCCAGCTGGGAGCTCTTCGCCGGCCAGCCCCGGTCGTATCAGGACCAGGTGCTGCCCCCCGATGTGACAGCTCGTCTCGCCATCGAGGCCGGTACGAGCATTGGCTGGGAGCGCTACGTCGGCGATGCCGGCGAAGTGGTCGGTATCGACCGTTTCGGCGCCTCCGCTCCCGGCAAGGTCATGATGGAGCGCTACGGTTTCACCGCCGAGGCTGTTGCGGAGCGTGCGGCCGCCATCGTCGCTCGCGCCCGTGCAGCGGAGCCCGCGGGAGGTTGACGATCGTGCCCCTCGCCACCGAGCAGCTCATCCAGCACGGCCAGAGCGTCTGGCTCGACTACATCCGCCGCGGCCTGCTCCGCTCCGGCGAGGTCGACCGCATGGTCGCCGACGGCTGGATCACGGGCATGACCTCGAATCCCACCATCTTCGACAAGGCCATCTCCGAATCGGGTGACTACGAGGAGGCCCTGCAGTCCATCATCCGCATGGGCGAGGCCGACCCCTACGACGCCTTCGTCGCCCTCGCCTCCGAGGACATCCAGCTCGCCGCCGACGCGCTCCTTCCCGTGTACGAGTCCACCGCCGCCGTCGATGGCTACGTCTCGCTCGAGGTGCCCCCCGGCATCGAGCACGACCGGGAGGCCACCGTCGCCGAGGCCCAGCGCCTCTTCCGCCTGGTCGACCGCCCCAACGTCATGATCAAGGTGCCCGGCACCCCCGCCGGGGTCGAATCCCTCACCGAGCTCATCGCCGCCGGGGTCAACGTGAATGTCACGCTGCTCTTCAGCGTTGGCGTTTACGAGCGGGTTGCCGAGGCCTACATCGCCGGCCTCGAGCGCCGCCTCGAAGCAGGTGAGCCGCTCGACGCCATCGCCGGCGTCGCCTCCTTCTTCGTCTCCCGCGTCGACACCGCCGTCGACCCGCAGCTCCCCGAGGACTCCCCCCTCCGCGGCCGGATTGCGGTCGCCAACGCCCGCCACGCCTACGCTCGCTTCCAGGCCATCTTCGCCGGCGAGCGCTGGCAGCGCCTCGCGGACGCGGGGGCGCGACCGCAGCGTCCCCTCTGGGCCTCGACCGGCACCAAGAATCCCGCCTATTCCGACATCCTCTACGTCGAAACCCTCATCTTCCCCGACACCGTGAACACCCTCCCCCAGGCCACGCTCGATGCCGTGCTCGACCACCTCACCGTCGAGCCCGCGGGCCCCGAGACGATCGAGGAGGCCGGCCGCCTGCTGGGCGAAGCCGAAGCAGCTGGCGTCGACCTGACCGCGGTGACCGACAAACTGCTCGTCGACGGGCTGGCCTCCTTCGAGGACAGCTACAAGGCCCTCATGGCCAAACTCGACCGGCGCCTCTCGACCGCGCCCGGCCGCCAGGCCGCCGCTTCCCGCTCGCTCGGTGCTCTCGCCGGCCCTGTCGAGGAACGCCTCGCCGAGCTCCGGCAGGACGAGGTCGTGCGTCGCCTCTGGATGCGCGACCACACCATCTGGAAGCCCGATCCCGCCGAGATCAGCGATCGCCTTGGCTTCCTTGCCGCGCCCGAGCAGAGCCTCGAGGGTGCCCCCGCGCTGACCGCGTTCGCCCGCGAGGTCGCTGCCGAGGGCTTCTCGGATGTTGTGCTCATGGGCATGGGTGGTTCGAGCCTCACGGGAGCGGTGTTGCACGGCGCTCTCGGGACCGCTCCCGGCGCCCTCAACCTCCACACGCCCGACACGACCGACCCCGAGGAGCTGCTTGCGCTTGAAGCGGGCCTCGACCTCGACCGGACGCTGTTCATCGCGGCCAGCAAGAGCGGCACGACGGTCGAGACCAGCGCGCAGCTCGCCTACTTCTGGGAGAAAGCGCCCGACGGCGACCGCTTCGCCGCCATTACCGACGAAGGCACCTCCCTCGACGCCCTCGCTCGCGAACGGGGCTTCCGCCGGGTCTTCCACGGCGATCCCGAGATCGGCGGCCGCTACTCCGCCCTCTCCGCCTTCGGCATGGTCCCCGCCGCCCTGATCGGCGCCGATGTGGGCCAGCTCGCCATGCGCGCCCAGGAGATGCTCGACGCCTGCCGCCGCACCGTCCCCTCCGAGAACCCCGGCGCCCTGCTGGGCGCCGTCCTTGGCGAGGCCGCCCTTGCCGGCCGCGACAAGCTCACCCTCATCCTCCCCGAAGAGGTTCGCGAGCTTGGCACCTGGATCGAGCAGATCGTCGCCGAGTCCCTCGGCAAGGAGGGCAAGGGCATCGTGCCCGTCGAGGGAGAGCCCCTTGCCGGTCCGGACGCCTACGGAGACGACCGCATCTTCGTCGCCCTCGGCGACAACGACGGACTCGACGCGCTCGCGGCGGCCGGCCACCCCGTGGTGCGGCTGCCCTATTGCGACCCCGCCCAGCTCCCCGCCGAGTTCATCCGCTGGGAGATCGCCACGGCCGTTGCCGGGCACGTCCTCGGCGTCCACCCCTTCGACCAGCCCAACGTGCAGGAGGCCAAGGACGCCACCGCCCGTGTCCTCGCCGACCCTTCCCCTCCTCCCCCGACCCCGCCCCTCGCCGAGGTCCTTGCCACCCTGGGCGCCGGAGACTACCTCGCCCTCCTGGCCTACCTGCCCCGCACGCACGAGCACGCCGGGAGCCTGCAGGACCTCCGGCTGCGTCTCCGCGATCGCCACGGCGTGGCGACGACCGTCGGTTTCGGGCCCCGCTACCTCCACTCCACCGGCCAGCTGCACAAGGGCGGGCCCCCGACCGGCGTCCTCGTCCAGATCGTGCGCGACGAGCCGGTCGATGCCCCCGTGCCCGGCAAGCCCTACACCTTCGCGCAGCTCAAGGCCGCGCAGGCCCAGGGCGACCTCGAGGCCCTGCTCGCCCGTGGACGGCGCGTCGCTCGCGTTACCATCGAGGAGCTTGCCGCCGAGGCTGGAGCCTGACGCCCCCATGACCGAGGACACGACCGACGACGCGGAACCACGGCGCCAGCCCCGCCTGATCGGAACCGCGCTCCTTGCGGAGCTGGAAGCGACCGCCCGCGAGCTCGCCCAGGCCGCCGGCGACGAGATTACCGCCGCCCTCGGACGCTCCGTCAGCGTCGACTACAAGAACGAGGACAAGTCCGGGGAAGCGGCCCCCACCGACCCCGTCTCCGAGGTCGACCGCGCGGTCGAAACGATGATCCGCGAGCGTCTCGCCGCTCGCTTCCCGGACCACGCGATCCTCGGCGAGGAGCAGGACGACGCCCCCCTTCCCGATGCCGAATACCTCTGGGCCATCGACCCCGTCGACGGCACTACCAACTTCGTCAACCGCTACCCGCTCTTCGCCGCCTCCGTGGGCGTCCTGCACGAGGGTGTCCCCGTGGCTGGCGCCGTCTGGTGCTCCGCCAGCCACGGCCTTGGACCGGGCGTCTACCACGCCCACCACGGCAGCGCCCTCAGCTTCGACGGCAAGACCGTCGAGACCGTGGAGAACGAGGGCGTGCGCCGCAGCCTCAGCGCCGCTCCGGGGGGCGCCCCCGGCCGCGCCGCGAGCTGGGACAACCGCGTGACGGGGTCCGCGGCTATCGAGTGCGCCTACGTGGCCGCCGGCATCTTCACGACCGCCCAGTTCTGGGGCGTGCACGCCTGGGACCTGGCCGCCGGGCTCGTCCTGGCCGAAGCGGCCGGGCGCGAGGCCCTCATCCGCGAGGGGACCTCGTGGAAGCCCTTCGAGCGCTTCGTCCCCCCGACTCGCGTCCGCGAGGACCGCACCCCCACGCTGCGCGACTGGTCCCGGCCCGTCCTCGTCGGCACGCCCGAGGGCCTGACGCAGCTCCGCGAGCGTATCCGCCGCCCCGGCATCATCCAGCGCGCTGCTCGCCGCCTCCGCGGCCGCTAGCGAAAGACTCGCTCCCGGTAGTACCGCATCTCCGCGATCGACTCGCGGATGTCGTCGAGGGCCCGGTGCGCCTCCCCTTTCGGGAAGCGCTCCAGGTTCGGGTACCAGCGCAGCGCCAGCTCCTTCACCGTCGAGACGTCGATCGTTCGGTAGTGCAGGTGCTGCGCCACCTCCGGCATCCACCGCTCGATGAAGCGCCGGTCGTGACTCACGGAGTTCCCGCACAGGGGAGACTGCCCTTCCGATGTTCGCTTCCGCAGGTACTCCAGAAGCAGCGCCTCCGCCTCCGCCAGGCCCACCCGCGACTCCCGCACCGCCGCCGTCAGTCCCGACTGGCCGTGCTGCTTCACGCACCACTCGTCCATCAGCGCGAGCACCTCTTCCGGCTGGTGAACGACAAGATCGAGCCCGTCGTCGACTTCCTCCAGGTCCCCGTCCGTCACGATCGCCGCCACCTCGAGCACGTGGTGGCGCTCGACGTCGAGCCCCGTCATCTCCATGTCGATCCAGATCAGCGGGGGGCGGGGCTCGTCGGCCATGCCCCGATCGTAGCGCGAGGCCGCCTCAGGGGCGCTAGAATCGCTCGCCGATGGAACCGCTCGACATCTTCGACTGGCTCACCAAGGAGGAATGGCTCGCCATCCTTCGCATCGGGCTCGGGCTCTGGTGGCTGGAGAGCGTGCGCCACAAGGACCTGCGCGGCTTCCTCCGTGGCGACTCGCGCGGCTGGGTCGAGGGCCTTGTCGAGGACCATCCCATTCCTGCCTTTGCCGGCATCCTCAAGGCCACGGCCCTGCGCAGCGAACGCACGTGGGTCATCACCTCGTGGATGGTCGTCCTCGGGGAGTTCGCTGCCGGGGTCAGCATCACCTTCGGCATCCTCACGTTCGCCGGCCTCATCCTTGCCGCCTTCCTCAACCTGAACTACCTGCTCCTCGCCGGTTTGAAGGACCAGGGCGAACAGGGACAGAACCTGATGATGATCCTCATCGCTGTCGTTCTCTTCGTGACCGGCGCCGGCCAGGTCTGGGGCGTGGACGCCGCGATCTTCTGAGCCGCTTGCCTCTCGCGCCCGTGACTCCCACGATCGGGCCGTGGCCTTCTCCATCTCCTACCCCACGCGGCACACCGACACGTTCACCGACACCGGCTTCGTCCACGCGGGCGTGCTCCTCGCGCTCACCGAACTGGCCTACGCCGCCTTCGAGGAGCACTGCGGTGTCTCCAAGCCCGGCCACGTCGTCGCCGTCCAGCGCGAGACCCGCGCCGTCTACCACGCGCCCCTCGCCTGGCGCGAAGGCGCCACCATCGAGGTGACGACCACGAGCGCCGACGACCGCGGCTTCGAGCAGGAGTTCGCCGTGCGCTCCACGGAGCGGGGAACGCCTGTCGCGACCTTTGTCCATGCCTGGGCCTGGCTCGATACCGTCACCGGCCGGGGCATCCCCATCCCGCCTGACGTCCAGTACCTGCTCCAGCGAGGCGGTCCTCCTTCGTGAGCTGTTCCTCGCAGAACGATCGCCCGGTCGCGATCGCCCACCGGGCCGGCAACGACCTCGCCCGCCTCGATCGAGCCCGCGCCATCGGCGCCGATCTCGCCGAGCTCGATGTCTGGCTCCACCGCGGGCGCGTCGAGGTACGCCACGCGAAGACCGTCGGCCCTCTCCCCCTCCTGCGCGAACGGTGGCGCCTCTCGCCCGGCTGGGGCCCCCGACTGGGTCTCGGCGCCGTCATCGAGACCGCCGGCCCCGAGCTCCAGCTCATGGTCGACCTCAAGTCCGAGACCCTTGCCCTCTCCGAGGCGGTCGCCGGCACCTTCGAGCAGCGCTTGCCCGGCGCGCCCTACGCCGTCACGACCCGCGAGTGGTGGTTGCTGGAGCCGTTCGAGGGACGCGACCACGTGCGCCTCATCCCCTCTGCCGCCTGGCCCCACGAGCTCGGCGAGCTCATGCCCGCCCTCGGGGAGCGCTTCCATGCCCTCTCCATGCACATCACCCTCGTGGAGCCCGCCCTCATGAGCGAGCTCGCCGGGCGGGGCGTCGCCACCTACGTCTGGCCCGTGAACACGACTGCTGACGTGGAGCGCGTCCTCGGCGCCGGGGCCAGCGGGGTCAACAGCGACGACCTCGACCTTCTCGCCACGCTCGTCGCGAGCGCTCGCTGCGCCGTGGCGAGAGACCAGACATAACCCCCCTATTGTTCTGAAACGCAAGCATCCTCTACGCTCGAACCGATGAGCGCCATCTGGGCCGAGGGATTGGTGAAGCACTTCGACGAGGTGCGCGCCGTCGACGGCATCGACCTTGACATCGCGCCGGGGACCATCTTCGGCTTCCTCGGCCAGAACGGCTCGGGCAAGACGACGACCATCCGCATGCTCACGACGCTGCTGCGCCCCACCGCCGGCAATGCGCGCGTCGACGGGCTCGACATCCGCAGCGATGCCCGCGCCGTCCGCAGGCGGATCGGCGTCGCCCTCCAGGAGGCCGGCCTTGATGACATCCAGACCGGCCGCGAGTTGCTCACCCTCCAGGCGCGCCTCTTCGGCATGGGCGGAGCCGCCCGCCGCCGGCGCGTGGACGAACTGCTCGGCGTCGTCGACCTCGTGGACGCCGCCGACCGCGCCATCGGCACCTACTCGGGCGGCATGAAGCGGCGCCTGGACCTCGCCGCGGCCCTCGTCCACGGTCCCGGCATCCTCTTCCTCGACGAGCCCACCACCGGCCTCGACCCGATCAGCCGGGAAGCGATCTGGCGCTACGTGACGCAGCTCAGCGCCGACGACGGCATCACCATCTTCCTCACCACCCAGTACCTCGAAGAGGCCGACCGCCTCGCCCACGACCTCGCCATCATCGACGCGGGCCGCATCATCGCCCGCGGCTCCCCCGCCGAGATGAAAGCCCGCATCGGTACCGATGTCGTCACCGTCCAGGTCCCCGCCGCCGATGCCCTCGACCGCGCCGCCGAGGTCGCCGCAGCCGTCGCCGGCGTCGAACGCGTCCAGGTCGTCGACGGCGCGGCTGTTGTCTACGTGCCCGACGGAGCCCGCGCCGTTGCCCGTCTGGTCCTGGCCCTCGACGAGGCCGGCATCGAGGTGGGAGATGTCGCCATCTCTCGCCCCAGCCTCGACGACGTCTTTCTGGAGGCGACCGGCCACCACCTCCAGGTGGAGGAGCCGCAGGCCGCGGAAGGGGGCGCCGCCTGATGCAATCGATCGCCACCGTCTACTTCCTCACCCTGCGCTCCCTGCGCGAGGCCGTTCGCAATCCCGCCCAGGAAGCCGGCAACGTCCTCATCCCCCTCTTCTTCTTTGCCGTCACCGTCGGCTCGATCGGCTCCATCGCGGCCGACGCCTTCGGCATCGACAACTTCACGGGCTTCCAGGTGCCGGTCGCCATCCTCGCCGCCGCCTCCAGCATCTCCGCGAGCGCCGGCCTTGGCACCATCACCGACATCCAGCGCGGCTATTTCGACAAGCTCCTCCTCACGCCCGCGCCCCGCTCCGCCATCGTCTTCGGGCGCATCGCCGCCGACGGCGTCCGCACCGTCGCCATCACCGCCTTCATCGTTGGCGTGGGCCTCGTCTTCGGAACCGGGTTCGATACGGGCGTCCCGGGCCTGCTCGTGCTGCTTGTGGGGTCGTTCGGCTTCGGCATGGCCTACTCCGGCTTCAACGCCGCGATCGCCCTCCGCACGGGCAGCCCCCAGGCGGCTGCCGCGGGCGGCCTCCTCCTCTTCCCCCTCATCTTCCTCTCCACCGCGTTCGCCCCCAAGGACGTCTTCGCCGACTGGCTCGAGGTGCTCGCCACCATCAATCCCATCACCTACGTGCTCGAGGCGCAGCGCTCCCTCATCATCGAAGGCTGGAACGGCCTCGACATACTGTGGGGCGCTGCCGCTACCCTTGGTTTCGGCGCCGCCTCCTTTACCCTCACCTTCCTCGCGCTTCGCTGGCGGACCTCGTGAGCGGCGAGACCCCTTTCGAACGGGTCGGCGGCCGCGAGACGGTCGACGCCATCGTCGAGGCCTTCTACGACGCCGTCGCCGCCGACGCCCCCCTGCGCGCCGTCTACCCCGACGACCTCGCCCCCAGCCGAGAGAAGCTCGCCCTCTTCTTCGAGCAGTGGCTCGGGGGCGAGCCCCGCTATTCCGAGCGCTACGGCCACCCCCGCCTCCGCCGCCGCCACTTCCCCTTCGTCATTGCCGAACACCACGCCCGGTCCTGGCTGACGCACATGCGCGCCGCCCTTGAATCGCAGGGCGTGACCGGCGACGAGTTCGAGGCCATCTGGGGGCGCCTCGAGCCCCTCGCCCATCACATGGTGAACGCCCACGAGGATGTGCCCCGCGACCCCCTCCCCGACGACGCCTGGCTGACCTGACCCGTCCGCCCGCGCGAGGGTTGTATCGTGCGCGCGTGACCGAGCCCCCCAATCCCGAGCCTGAAGACCTGACGCTCAGTCTGCGAAACGTCACCGCCGCCCCCGGTCCCAGCCCGGAGAGCCTCGCTGTCGTCCTGCAGACGAGCCGTGGCGAGATCCCGGGCGTCTTCCACCCGGTGCAGGGCGGCTCCGGGGCTGTTATCTGCGCGGGCGGCGCCATGGGCGGCCTCGATGGGCCCGCCGATGGCCTCTTCGCCCGCCTCCCCGGCCTCCTTGTGCCCGCCAACGTGAGCGTCCTCCGCCTCGACTACCGCCAGCCCAACGTCTTCGAGGAGTGCGTGCTCGACATTCTCGCCGGCTGCTCCTTCCTCAAGGGCATCGGCGCCACCGACGCCGTCCTCGTCGGGCACAGCTTCGGCGGGGCCGTGGTCGTCAAGGCCGGCGCCCTCCATCCCCTCGTCCGCGCCGTCGCTTCGCTGTCGCCCCAGCTCTACGGCACGCGCCAGGTCGAGGAGCTCGCCCGCCCCCTCCTGCTTGTCCACGGCAGCGCCGACGAGGTGCTCGATTCCGAGGCCAGCGAGGACATCTACCGCCGCGCGATGGACCCCAAGCAACTGGTTCTCTACGGCGATGCCGGCCACTCGCTCGGGACCGTCGCCGACGCGCTCGATGCGCTCGTCTCGTCCTGGATCGAAGCCCGCCTCCTGGGCGAGCCGATGGAAAGCGGCCGCACCGTCGAGTGGCCTTCCGGGCCCGGCGACGGTGATGCGTAACCCCTCACCGTTGTGCTACGGTGACGTTCAGGCTGAAAGGAGAGGTGCCGCCGGCGGGGTGGCCGGCGCATAGCTCACAGAAAGGGACGGGACCTGTCGCCATCTCCCAAGGCTCCAGGTCCCGCCCGTCTGGTCGAGAAGCAGTCCTGCCGGACTCAACCGTGCGCTCGGTTTTGGCGGCTACCTCCTTTCAGCCATCCTTGCTTCCCGATCGCCGTTGGCGCTGATCTCGTTCATGGAACGGATGTTGCGCCGAAGAAACGCTGGTAGTTCAGCGTCCTCCTCATTCGAAAGGCCGGGCAGCTCCAGGGGCACGGCCCGCGGCTTGCTCTCCCGGCTCTGCGTCAGCCCCACCGTCGGGGCCTGCGTTTCCGAGAACCCCGTGGCGATCACCGTCATGTGCACCGACTCCCCGACGGACGGGTCGATCACGGTGCCGAAGATGATGTTGGCCGTGCTGTCCACCACCTCCGCGATCACGCGCGCGGCGATGTCCAGCTCCCGCAGCTTCAGGTTGCCGTCGTGGGTGACGTTGAAGAGCACGTTCGTCGCCCCGTTGATCGTCTGATCGAGGAGCGGGCTCGACGTTGCTTTCTTCGCCGCCTCCGCGGCGCGGTTCTCTCCCGAGGCGTCGCCGATGGCGAGAAGGGCCGGGCCCGCCTCGCTCATCACCGTGCGCACGTCGTTGAAATCGAGGTTGATCGCGCCGTTCTGGCTGATGATGTTCGAGATCGCCTGGATCGCCTGCCGAAGCACGTCGTCCGCCATCTCGAACGCTTCTTCCATGGTGTAGTCGTCCGGGCAGCTCTCGAGCAGCCGCGAGTTGGGGATCGAGATGAGCGTGTCCACCTTCTCGCGCAGCTTGTCCATGCCGCCCCGGGCCGCGCGCGTGCGGGCCATGCCCTCCCACGCGAACGGCGTCGTGACCGTGCCGATGGTGAGGGCGCCCACTTCGCGCGCCACTTCGGCCACCACGGGCGCCGCCCCGGTGCCCGTGCCGCCGCCCATGCCGGCGGCCACGAACACCATCTCGGCGCCGTTCAGCAGCTCTTCCAGTTCGGCCCGGCTCTCCTCCGCGGCGCGCTCGCCGCGGGTCGGGTCGCCCCCGACGCCCAGGCCCTTCGTCAGCTTCTCGCCGATGCGCAGGCGCATCTCCGCATCCGAAGTGGCCAGCGCCTGGGCATCGGTGTTGACGGCCACGAAGGTCACGCCCGGGATGTTGGCGTGCACCATGCGGTTGACGGCGTTGCCGCCGCCGCCGCCCACTCCGATGACCTTGATGTCTGGCAGTAGTTCCCTGTCGACTGTGTAACTCAACGTTCTTCCTCCGTCTGTGGGGTGTTGGCGGATTGGTTGTCGGTTCTGGCCGGTAGCGTCTCGGGATAGCCCTCCTTGGTTCTGGGGGTGTTCTCGGTTACTGGGGGATGAAGGCTCGCCCAAACGCGGCAATGCGCCTGAAGAAGCCTGCTTCCTGGACGTCTCTTCGGGCCCCCGCGGGCTGCTGGGCAGCCGTCCCGCGCAGGGCGTGCTTGGCGAGTCCCACTACGGTTGCGTAGGCGGGAGTCGCGATCAGGTCCGTCAGCCCCGTGCAGCCGCGCGGCCCGCCCACGCGGGCGGGCAGGTCGAGCCGCTGCTCGGCGAGCTCGTCGATGCCTCGCAGCTGGCTCGTGCCTCCCGTCAGCACGAGCCCGGCCGCGAGCCGGTCCAGGTAGCCCGCGCGCTTCAGCTCGATGGCTACCATCTCGAGAATCTCCTCCGTTCGCGCCTGCAGGATCTCGGCCACGTGGCCAGCCGAGACGCGCTTGCGCGAGTTCGTGCCGAAGGCCCGCACCTCTACCTCCACGCTGCCGACTTCCTCGCCCGTCAGCGCCGAGCCGTGCTCGCACTTCAGCCGCTCCGCGCTCTCCCAGGGACAGCGCAGCAGCCGCGCGAGGTCCTGTGTCAGGTGCGCTCCTCCGAGCGCCAGCGTCGCCGTGTGGGCGACGGCGTTTTCGTCGTACACGCAGATCGAGGTCGTGCTGCCCCCGATGTCGACGGCCGCGACGCCCTGGGCGCGCTCCTCCGTCGTCAGCGAGCCCGTCGCCGCGGCGAGCGAGCCGAGCACGATCTCGTCGACCTGCACGCCCGCGTCCTCGACGCACTTCGTCAGGTTCTGCACGGCCGAGACCGCCGCGGTGACGATGTGCGTCTCCGCGTCCAGGCGGGCGCCGTACATCCCCACCGGGTCCGAGACCGGGTCCGTACCCTCGATCCAGTACCCGCGCGGGATCACGTGCACGACCTGCCGGTTGGTGGGGATGCTGATCTGCCCCGCCACCTCCACGGCGCGCTCCCGGTCGTCCGTCGTGATCGGCTCCGAGCGGTCGGTGATGGCCACAATCCCGCGGTTGTTCTGCGAGTTCAGGTGGCTGCCGTGGATCGCCACGACACCGCTCAGGATCCGCATCCCGCACGACTGCTCGGCCTTCTCCACCGCCGTGCCGACTGCCTCGCGGGCCGACTGGATGTTGTCGATCACCCCGCGTGATAGGCCGGCCGCCGGCGCCACGCCGACGCCGAGCACGCGCGCCTGCCCGTACTCGTTCACGTCGGCCACAAGCGCCGTGACCTTGGTGGAGCCGATGTCGATGGCTGCTATGGCGTTGCTTCGCTTCATGATGTCCCCTCGTTGACGTTCTTCACCGCAGCACGGGCCTGTCCCCGAACCGCAGGTCGATGGTTGAGTAGGTGATGTTCCGGGCCGTGGCTTCCTCCGCCACTCGCGCCCAGACGGCGAGCTTGTAGGCGATGCCGCTCGAATCCCCGAGCAACGCCGTCTGCCCGTCCGCCGTGCGAACGCGAATGCCTTCGCCGGGCGAGTACGTGAGCTCTACCGCCCACGTGCCCAGCGCCTTCTCGATCTGGCTGGTGATCTCCGCAGCCGCGTCCACCGCGTGGTAGTCCACCCGGTCGCCCGACCGCAGCGAGTACGACTCGTTGCTCACGATCGTCGTCGAGCCTTCCGGTGGGGCTCGGTGGCCCAGCACGAAACCCTCCCGGTCGATGGTGTAGCGCACCCCTGCCTGCTCCCATGACCCCCACGGCTCGCGCTCGCGCACCGTGATCCGCACCGTCCCCGGCCACGCTCGTTCGATCTCGACCGATGCGACGAGGGGCAACTCCGCGATCGCGCTCTCCGCACGGCTCAGATTCACCGTGAACATGCGCTCACCCCAGAAGTCGACCCGTTCGAGGATGTCGCGCTCGCTGGTCGAGATCGTTCCCGACACCTCCACCTCCCGCACCCGCAGCGTCGGCGTGTGCCACGCCCAGGCGCCCGCACCCACCACCGCCAGCAGCACCGCCGCCGCCGCCAGCGGGAGCCAGCGCGCCCGCAGCCACGAGCTCCCTCGCCGGCCGAGTGCCGACAGGTGCGTGCCCAGCCGCAGTTCGCGCTGGCCCACGGCCCGCTTCTCGTTCCCCTGGGCGGAGGATCGCGAGGCCCGGACCGGGGCGTCCCCCGGCGAGGGCCGGTTGCGGCGCACGACCCGGTTACGTTTGGGTTCCTGCCGGGGCTTCGGCTTGTCGTGTCGCCTGATCATCGCGCCGCCCCCCGTTCCCCCCGCTCCAGGGCAAGGTCGAGGATGCGCGTGAGCAGCTCCCGATAGGGGAGTCCGCTCGCCTCCCACAGCCGCGGGAACATGCTGATGCTGGTGAACCCCGGGATCGTGTTCACTTCGCTACCGGTGGCCGTCCCGTCCGCCCCCACGAAGAAGTCCACGCGCGCGTAGCCCTCGCAGCCCATCGCCAGGTACATCCGCCGCGCGAGCTCGCGCACCCGCTCGGATGTGTCCGCCTCGATGCGTGCGGGCACATGGAGGGTCGTCCCCGAGTCGGCGGCGTATTTGCTGTCGTAGTCGTAGAACTCCCGGTCCGGCTCGATCTCGCCCACGACCCCCGCCGCCTCCGGCGCTTCGTTCCCGAGCATGGAGCACTCGATCTCTCGTCCATCCACCGCCTGCTCCACCACCACCTTCTCGTCGTGCGCCAGGGCTGCGGCAAAGGCGCCTCCCAGGTCCTCCCGCGAGGCGGCCCGCGTGATGCCGATGCTGGACCCGCCGTTCGCGGGTTTCGTGAAGCAGGGGTACCCGACCTCGTCCTCGACGAAGCGCCGTGCCTCGTCGCCGTCCCCTTCGACTTCCGGGCGCCTGAGAACGACATAACGCGCAACGGGGATCCCGGCCTCCCTGAACAACGCCTTCTGCAGCGCCTTGTCCATCCCCACCCCGCTCGCCGCCACGCCCGCGCCTGCGTAGGGGATGCCGGTCATCTCCAGCAGTCCCTGCAGGCAGCCGTCCTCGCCGTAGGTTCCGTGGACCAGCGGGAAGGCCACGTCGCAGGCGCCCAGTTCGGCCAGCGCTCCGTCCGTCGCGAGCGCGGCTCCTCCCTCGTCGAAGGCTTCCGCCCCCGCCGCCAGCGCCGCCTTCGTCTCCCCGACCGAGAGCCACGCGCCGGAACGGGTCACCCCGATGGGCGCGACCTCCCAGCGCTCGGTGTCGAGCGCGCCCATCACGCTGCGGGCGCTGCGCAGGCTCACCTCGTGCTCACCCGAGCGCCCGCCGAAGATGACCGCCACGCGCTGCCTCGCCATCACCACGCCCCCACGAAGCCGACTTCCCGCCGGAGCTGGATGCCGTGCGTCCCGAGCACGCGCCGTTCCGCTTCCTCCACCAGCCAGAGCACGTCGCTCGCCCGCGCCTGCCCGAGGTTCACGAAGAAGTTGGTGTGCTGGTCGCTGATGGCGGCGTCGCCCCGCCGCTCGCCCCGCAGCCCCACCGAGTCGATCAGCTTCCACGCCGGGCTCTCCGGCGGGTTCGTGAACATCGACCCCGCGTTGCGGCCGCGCGGTTGCGCCGTCAGCCGGCGCCGGTCGTACCCGCCCGCTTCGGCGATCAGGGCGTCTGCGTCGCCCGCTCCCAGCTCCAGCTCCGCCTCGAGGACCGTGCGCCCCGCCAGGGTGCCGCGCGTGAAGGCGCTGCCCCGGTACGTCAGGTTCAGGTCCGAGGCGGTCCACCAGGCGTCGCCTTCCGCCGCGTCGAGCAGCCGCACCCGCGTGAGCACGTCGGCCAGGCAGCCGCCGTACGCGCCCGCGTTGTAGACCACCGCCCCGCCCAGCGTCCCCGGGATGCCGACGGCCCAGGCCAGCCCCGCCACGCCCGCGCGGCACATCTTCCGCGCGAAGCCCGCGAAGCTCGCCCCGCTCTCGATCCGCACGCGGTGTTCCTCGTGCTCCTCGTTGCGGGCGCGGTTGTCGATCACGACGCCCCGGATGCCCCCGTCCGCGACCACGATGTTGCTGCCGCTGCCGAGCACGAACGGCCCTGCGTCGGCTTCGGTTGCGAGGCGGGCCGCCTGTGCCAGTGCGTCGGCGCTGCGAACCGTCACGTAGATGTCCGCGGGCCCGCCGACCCCGAAGGTCGTGTGGCGCGACATGGCCTCGTCCCGGCGCACGTCGCCTACCGCTTCCAGCCTCGCCGCCAGCCGATCGAGCGCCGTCATGACAACGCCTCCAGCAGCAGCGGTCCCACCTCGGTCACGCTCCCGGCGCCGATCGTCATCACCACATCGCCCGGTCGGGCCAGCGCGACCGCTTGCTCCACCGCCTCCCCGAATCCGGCCGCGTACGAGGCCGACGGCCGCGCGATCTCCCGCGCGAGGTCTGCCGCCCCACGCCCCTCGGTTGGCGCCTCGCGCGCGGCGTACGTCTCCAGGATCACCAGCTCGTCGAGCCCGCCCCAGCACCCCAGCCAGTCCTCCCACAGGTAGGCGATGCGGCTGTAGGTGTGTGGCTGGTGGATGCCGATCAGCCGCCTCCCGGGGAACCGCGTTCGCGCCGCCCCCAGCACCGCCCGCACTTCGCTCGGGTGGTGGGCGTACTCGTCGATGACGAGCACGCCGCCCGCCTCGCCGACGTGCTCGAAGCGTCGCTTCGCGCCCTGGAAGCAGGCCGCCGCCTCGCGGACGGTGGCGAACGGCGCCCCCTCCCCGAGGCACACCGCCGCCGCCGCCAGCGTGTTCTCGACCGCGTACTCCCCGGGTAGCGCGATCGTCAGGTCGCCCACGGACTCGCCGTTGTGCGTCACGCCGAAGGACGCGCCCGTTTCGGCGAGGGTGAGGTCGGTGGCTTGCCACTCGCAGCCGTCGGCCAGGCCGTAGGTTTCGACGCCGAACGCGCCCGCGGCCGCCTCCGCGACCCGCCGCGCCCCTGCGTTCCCGCCCCCGACCAGCAGCCGCCCGCCCTCGCGCAGTCGCTGCGCGAACGTCAGGAATGCCTCCTCGTAGGCCTCGGGCGTGCCGTACAGGTCGAGGTGGTCGGCGTCGATGTTGGTGATGACGGCAACGTCGGGCTCGTAGGCGTGGAAGGCGCGCTGGTATTCGTCCGCCTCCACCACGCACACATCGCCCCCGCCCCACGAGGCGTTCCCCCCGAGGTCGCGGCTCTCCCCGCCGATGAGGTACATCGGCTGCCGGCCGGCGCGGTCCAGGATGAAGGCGATCAGGCTCGTGGTGGTCGTCTTGCCGTGCGAACCGGCAACGGCGATGACGCGCTTGCCCTCCATCAGCCCCGCGACGACCTCGGCCCGCCCCAGCACGGGCAGCCCGCGCCGGCGCGCCTCGGACATCTCCGGGTTGTCCTCGCCCACCGCAGCGGTGGCGGCGACGCAACGGGCATCGCCGAGGTTCTCCGCCGCGTGCTCCGTGAAGACCCGAACGCCCATCGCCTCCAGGTTCCGCGTCAGCGCCGAAGGCTCGAGGTCGCTGCCCTGCACGCGCTCGCCGCGCTCATGCAGGAGCTGCGCGATGGCCGACATGTGCATTCCGCCGATTCCCACGATGTGGACCGGGCCCCGGAGCTCCGTCATCGCGCCGCCACCTCCCTCAGGATCGTGGCCAACCGCTCCGCTCCGTCGGCGTGACCGGCGGCTCCAGCCGCCTCCGCCATCGCGTCTCGCCGCTCGTCGTCGTTCAGCAGGTCGAGGATGTGTCCCTTGAGCGTCGCGATGTCCGCTTCTTCCAGCACCACCGCCGCCCCGCGTTCGGCCAGCCAGCGCGCGTTCTCGCGCTGGTGCCCGCCCGCGAAGGTGCCCGGCACGAGGATCGCCGGGAGCCCCGCCGCCGGCAGCTCGCCTAGCGTGCTCGCGCCCGCGCGCATCACCGCCAGGTCGGCGGCGACCATCAGCGCCGGCAGGTCCTCGCGGAAGGGAGCGGGCTCGTAGCGCCCCCGGAGCGAGTCGGGGAGCGCCGAGCGCTCCGCCTCGGCCTCGCCAGAGGCGGCCGGCCCCGTGATGTGGACGACGCGCGCGCGCTCACAGAGCTGCGCCAGCGCTTGCCACACCGCTCGATTGATCGCCTGCGCCCCCTGTGTCGCTCCGGCCACGAGCAGCACGCGCTCGTCCGCGCCCCAGCCGAGCGCGGTGCGGGCGCTCTCGCGGGACGTGCCGAAGGCGTCCCGCACCGGGTAGCCGCTCACGACGGTCTTCTCCGCCGGCAGCTGCGGAAGGGCCGCCTCCGTGGCTGCCGCGATGAGTGTCGCCAGCCGGCTCTCGGCCTTCACGGCCAGGCCAGGCTCCACATCCGGCAGGAACACGACCAGCGGGAGCCGCAGGATGCGCGCCGCCACGCTCGGCGGGAAGCTCCCGTAGCCCCCGGTGCTCAGCATCACGTTTGGGCGGAAGCGGCGCAGCCCTCGCAGCGCCGTCGCGACGCCCAGCGCCGTGCGCGCGAGCCCGCGCGCCAGCGCCACCGGCGAGCGCCCTCGCAGGGGCGCCGCGGGCACCGCCTCGAAGGGCACGTCGTGCCCCTGCACGAGGTCGCGTTCGCCCCGGTTGTCCGGGCCGAAGAAGCGCGCCTCGACCGGCTCGCCCGTCGCGCGCAGCGCCCCGAGCGTCGCCAGCGCGGGAAAGATATGGCCCGCCGTTCCGCCTGCCGCCAGTGCGATCCTCACGACTCGTCCCTCCCTTCGGAGGGCCGCCGGCCCGGATTGGTCCGCTCCCGTGCCGCCTCGCGCTCCCCCGTGAAGCGGGAGATGCTCGCCAGCACGCCAACGCCCAGGAGGATGGCCGCGAGTGCGCTTCCGCCGTAGCTGAGGAAGGGCAGGGGCACGCCCGTCAGCGGGATCACCCGCGTGATGCCGCCGATGTTCACGAAGGCCTGCGTCGCGATCCACGTCGTGATGCCGGTCGCCAGCAGGAACCCGAACTGGTCGGGGGCGCGCCGCGCGATCTGGTAGCCCCGCAGCATCAGCGTGACGAACAGGATGACCACCGCCGCCGTCGCCACCAGCCCCAGCTCCTCCCCCAGGATGGCGAAGATGCCGTCGGTGTGGCTCTCGGGCACGTAGAAGAACTTTCCCCGGCTCGCGCCCAGGCCGAGCCCGGTGGCGCCGCCGTTGCCGAGGGCGATCAGTGATTGCAGCGTCTGGAAGCCGCTCCCCAGCGGGTCGGACTCGGCGCTGAGGAACGCGGAGAAGCGGTCGAGCCGGTACCCCTCGATGAGCGCCAGCCCGACCACGGCGATGCCCCCCGAGAGCAGCAGGGCGCTCATCTGCAGGAAGGTCGCCCCCGCCGCCCAGAACATCGTGACCGTGATGGCGAGGATGATCCCCGTCGTGCCCAGGTCGGGCTGGAGCATGAGCAGCAGCCCGATCGCGCTGATGATGACGATGAAGGGCAGCAGGCCGTGCTCGAAGCTGCGCAGGGTGTCGCCCCGCGAGTTGAGCCACGCCGCCAGGTAGATGATCACGCTGAGCTTGGTGAACTCCGCGGGCTGCAGGCTGAAGCCGCCGAACGTTAGCCAGCGCTGCGCGCCGCCCGCTTCCGTCCCTACGATGAGGGTGAAGAGCAGGAGCATCAGCGTGAGCGCCATCAGCGGCACGGCCAGCCGCCTGAGGATGTGGTAGTCGAACCGCATCGCCGCCACCAGCAGGGCGCCGCCCAGCACGGCCCACATCGTCTGCCGGATGATGAAGTGGCTGGAGTCGGAGAACTGCGCGAGGCCGATCACGAAGCTCGCGCTGTACACCGCCACCAGCCCCGTGATCGTCAGTACCGCGATCAGCGTCAGCAGCGTGTAGTCGGGGCCCCGCACGGACCAGCGGCGGTTCGGGCTGACGGCTATGGCGACACCCCCTCGAATCCCTCCAACGCCGACACCAGCGCCGCGAACGCTTCCCCCCGCGCCTCGAAGCGCGGGTAAGCGTCGAAACTCGTACCGGCCGGCGAGAGCAGCACCACGTCACCCTCGCGGGCGATGGTGGCCGCCGCGGCGACCGCCTCGTCCAGCGTCTCCACCCGCACGACCGTCTCGACCGCGCCCGCCATCGCCTCCCCGAACGGCGGCGCAGCTTCGCCGAAGCAGACCGCCGCCCGGCAACGGTCGCCGGCGGCCTCGCGCAGCCCGTCGAGGGGCAGGTCTTTCTCGCGCCCGCCCAGCAGCAGGATGGCGGGCTCCGTCATGGCCTCCAGCGCCGCCATCGTGCGCTCCGGCGAGGTCGCGATGCTGTCGTTGATCCACACGGCCCCGTGTGCGCGCCCCACCACTTGCAGGCGGTGGGGCAGCCCCGGGAAGCGACCCAGCGTGTCCGTGATGGCCTCCCGCGGAAGCCCCATGGCTTCCGCGGTCGCCACCGCGAGCACGGCGTTCGCGACGTTGTGGCGTCCGCGCATGCGCAGGTCCGAGGTCGTCGCGACGCGCTCCGTGGCGCTTCCGCTACGCGACACGATCGCGTCGCCCTCCAGCCACGCGCCGTCACCGGCGACCGGCCCCGCGAGCGAGACCTCCGCGAGCCGCCCGCGAACGTCCGCGCGCAGCTCGCGGCTGGTGTCGTCGTCCGCGTTCAGGATCGCGAGGCCGTCGGCGTCCTGGTAGCGCAGGATGCTGCGCTTCAGGTCGACGTAGTCGGGCCAGCTGAACTGGTCGAGGTGATTCGGCGTGACGTTCGTGACCGCCGCGATCGCCGGCGACCGGTCCGTGTACTGCAACTGCGTGTGGCTCATCTCGAGGATGACGCTGGCCGTCTCCGGCACGCCTTCGATGCGGTCGAGCAGCGAACCGCCCAGGTTCCCCCCGACGAGGTGGTCGATGCCCGCGCGCTCCGCCATCGCCCCCACCAGCGCTGTCGTCGTCGACTTCCCGCTCGATCCCGTGACGCCCACGACGTGCCCGCGGCAGAGCCGCAGGGCGAGCGCCATCTGCGAGACCACGGGGATGCCTAGGTCGCGCGCCCGGATGACGTTCGGATGGCTTCGCAGCACCGACTGTGACACCGCCAGCAGGTCGAACCCTTCCGGATCGAGCAACTCGCCCCGGACCGTGCGCTCGACGCCCTCGGGCGGAGCCGCGCCCGCCGCGTCGAGCTGCTCCTCGCTGCGGCTGTCGGCCATCGTCACGGAGGCGCCCCGCGCGATCAGCCAGCGTGCGAGGTCGCGCCCTTCGATCCCGAGCGAGTAGACGAGGGCGCGCGCACCCGCGATCTCCGGAAGTTCGGCGGTGGTTCGGCGTTCCATCATCATCATCACTCCGGAACCGCCAGTGCGAGCGCCACGCCGACCATCGCGGCGACGATGCCGACGACCCAGAAGCGGGTCACGATCTGCGTCTCGGGCCAGCCAAGCTCCTCGAAGTGGTGGTGGAGCGGCGCCCGCCGGAAGATCCGCTTGCCGCCGCTGAGGCGGTAGTAACCGATCTGGATGACGTTGCTGACGGCATTGGCCACGAACACGAGCCCGACCAGCGGCAGCAGCAGCCAGTGCCCCGTCATGAGCGCCACGATCGCGAGGCTCGATCCCAGCGCGAGCGCTCCCGTGTCGCCCATGAACACGCGCGCGGGGTGGGCGTTGTACCAGAGGAACCCGAGGTTGGCGCCCGCGATGATGAAGGCGAACGTCGCCACGAAGTCCTGTCCCTGCACGAACGCGATCACGCCGTAGGCGATGAAGGCGAAGAGCGTCGTGCCGCCGGCCAGCGTGTCGAGCCCGTCCGTAACCGCCACCGCGCTCGTCGTCGCGACGATCGTGATGACGGCGATGGCCATGTAGGCCGGGCCGAGCGCGTAGCTCCCCGCCCAGGGCACGTTCACGGACTCGACGTCGAGCTCGCCGTACAGCACCCAGGCCGCGCCGGCGGCGAGCAGCGTGAGCAGCGTGATCTTGACCCGCCAGGGCAGCCCGGCGCGGAACCCGACTCGTTCCTGCAGCGTCCCCAGGTCGTCGATGAATCCGATCGCGCCGGTCGCGGCGATCATCCCGAGCGGCAGCAGGATCGAGCGGTGGTCGAGCCAGTCGATCGCGATCGCCGTCACGATCAGCGTCGGTACCCAGATGATGAAGCCGCCGAAGGTCGGCGTTCCCGCCTTCGACTGGTGGGAGGCGGGCTGATCCTCGCTGATCGCCTTGCCCGCCCGCTGTGCGCGCAGGTACTGGACCATCGGCCAGCCCAGTCCGACCGTGACCGCGAAGCTGATACCGCCGGCGAGGAGCGCGCGGATCATGCCCGTCCCTCCAGCATCGGAATCAGCTCTTCGAACGCCTGCCCGCGCGAAGCCTTGACGAGGACGTGGTCGCCATCACCCAGCAGGCCGGCGGCGAACGCCGCCGCCTCGTCCTTCGTCGCGAACCAGTGGCTCTCGCCAAGCCCCGCGGCCCGTGCTTCCTCCACAACCGCCCGGCAGGCCTCGCCCGCTGCCACGAGCACGTCGCAGCAGCCTGCGGCGATGGCCCCGATGCGGCGGTGCTCCTCCGCGGAGCGCTGGCCCAGTTCGGCCATCTCGCCGAGCAGGGCGATGCGCCGCCCCCCCAGCCCCCGCAGCAGCTCCAGCGCTCCCGCGACCGAGGCCGGGCTGGCGTTGTACGTGTCGTCGAGGATGCGCGCGCCGCCGGCGCCCGGCCGCACGCGCAGGCGCCCGTCGATCTCCGCGCCGCTGACCGCCGCCGCCGCCTCTGCCAGGCCGACGCCCAGCGCCAGCTGGATGCCGACCGCCGCCAGCGCTCCCTCCGCGAGGTGCGCGCCCGGGACGTGCAGCCGCACGTCCGCCTGCGCGCCCTCGTACTTGATGCCGAACTCCGAGCCTTCCAGCCCGAGGTCGCGAACCTCGCCGCGCCGGAGGCCGGCCGCTTCGCTCGCGCCGAACCCGATAACCTCGCACGACAGCTCGTCGACCACCGGCGCGATGCGCGTGTCGTCCATGTTCAGGACGGCGGTGCCGTCGCTCGGGAGGCTGCGCGCCAGCGAGAGCTTCTCGCGCTCGATCGCTTCCATGCTGCCCAGCTTCTCCAGGTGCGTGGCCCCGATGTTGAGCACGGCTCCCACGGAAGGCTCGGCGATGGCGCACAGCTCGGCGATCTCGCCTTCACTGTCCATCGCCATCTCCAACACGGAAACCTCGTGGTCTTCCTGCAGGCTCATGAGGGCCAGCGGCAGGCCTTCGCGCGAGTTCAGGTTCCCGGGGCTGTGGTGCGTCACGAAGTGAGCCCCCAGCGCGGCGGCCGTCAGCTCCTTGGCCGTCGTCTTCCCGACGGTGCCGGTGATGCCCGCGACGCGAACGTCGCAGCGTTGCAGCCAGTCACTCGCGAGCTCGGCCATGGCCGCGCGGGTGTCGTCCACGACGGCGACCGTGCGATCGGGCCAGTCGCCCGCCGGAGCGCGCTCGCAGACCACGGCCGGGGCGCCGTGCTGGAGCGCCTCGTCGACGTAGTCGTTGCCGTCGAGCCGCTCGCCGCGGAAGGCGGCGAACAGCTCGCCCGGCTGCGTCAGCCGCGAGTCCGCCGCCCCGCCCGTGATGGGCGCGGTCTCGCCCTCGGCGACGTGGTAGCCATGGGCGCGCATGCTTTCGGCGAGGAAGGCTGTCGTCATGCCCGTCACCTCGCCGCCACCTGCTCGACATCGGGCACCACGCCCAGGTAGCCGAGGACTTCGTCCACGAGCGTGGCGAAGACCGGCCCCGCCGCCTCCGTCCCCGTCGCCAGGTCGGCGTTCTCGTCGAGCTTGATCAGGATCAGGACGCGGGGCTCGTCGACCGGTGCGAACCCGGCGAACGAGACGATCTGCGCGTCGCCGTAGCTCGCGTCGATGGGAATATTCGCCGTGCCCGACTTCCCCCCGGCGGTGTAGAGGCGCGGTTTCGCGGGGTGGTACCAGCCCGGGTCGACCACCGAGCCCAGCATCTCCCGGATGCTCGCGCTCGTCTCGGCCGAGATGGGTTGCCCGACCACATTGGCGGGGATCTCGTGCCGCGTGCCGTCGCGCGTGATCGTCGCCTTCACCAACCGGGGCTCGATGAGCTGCCCCCCGTTGATTGCCGCGGCGAGGGCCGTCACCACCTGGATGGGGGTCACGCTGATGGCCTGCCCGAACGACTGTGCGGCCGCGTCGACAGGCGACCAGTCGCGGTCGGTCGGGCGGCGCACGATGCCCGCCGCCTCCCCGCTCAGGTCGATCCCCGTCGTCTTGCCGAACCCGAAGGCGTCCAGGTATTCGTGGAAGAGCCCGACTCCCAGCTTCTCCATCATGAACACGGCGCCCGTGTTGATGCTCTGCTGCAGCACGCCCGTCATCGTCTGTTCGCCGTAGACGCCGTTGTTCCAGTTGAAGATGGGCGTGCCGTACACGAACGCGATGCCCGTGTCCTCGTAGGTGGTCTCCGGCGTGATGAGCTCGGCGTCGATGGCCGCCGCCGCCGTGATGACCTTCATCACCGAACCCGGCTCGTAGACGTCTGAGACGGCACTGTTGCGAAGGAGCTTCACGTGCTCCGGGTTGGACAGGTCGAGCGAGCTGAAGTCCAGCCTCGGGTGGGTGGCCAGCGCCAGGATCTCCCCGTTCCGCGGGTCCATGATGATGATCGAGCCCCGGGTCGCCTCGTGCTTCTCGATGGCCCGCTTCAGCAGCCGCTCGGCGCTCACCTGCATCCGCCGGTCGATGGTGAGCACGATGTCGGGGCCGGGCACGGCGTCCGTGGTGAACGTCTCGCCGTAGGGAATCGGCGATCCCGTCGTGTCGCGCTCGAAGATCACCCGTCCCGGAATGCCGAGCAGGATCGCGTCGTACCACGCCTCCACGCCGGTCAGCCCCGTGTTCTCCGCCCCGATGATGCCGATCACCGACGATGCCAGGTTCCCCGCCGGGTGGACCCGCACCGTGTTCGGCAGGCCGATCAACCCCGGCACGTTCGCCTCGAGCAGCGCCTTCCCCGCGTCGTAAGGAACGTCGCGCGCCACGAGCACGTCCACCAATCCGCTCTCATGGACGACCGTGCGCAGGTAGGTGGCGTCGTGCCCGGTGGCCTTCGAGATCGCTTCCGAGGCCTCGCGGGCGACTGCCGGGTCGTCCCAGACGCGGGAGGCCACGTACAGGTCCCACGTATCCGTGCTCATGGCCAGCAGGAAGCCGTTGCGGTCGAGAATGGCGCCGCGCCGCTCGAACACGGTGTCGCTGGCGAAGAGCTCGCTGCGAGCCTCCTCCGCGTAGCGGTCGTGTTCGAGGATCTGGACCTGAACGAGGCGCGCCAGGACCACGGCCGCGAAGATCGCGAACACGATCGCCGGAAGCCAGACCCGGCTCGTGCGCCTCGCCTGCTGGTGCGCCATGAGGCGCCCTCCCGCCGGCCCCCTCCCGTGACCGGTTCGATCTCAGTTCAGCAGCGGCATCGCCTCCATGGGTGGTCCCGCGGCTACGGAGCGAGCCCGGAGCCGAGCTCCGAGGCCTCGGGGAGATGCTCCGCAGGGATGTTCGGGGGCTCCGGTCCGGCTTCCCCAATCGTCACGAATATGGCGTCCGTGCCCGGCTTCAGGCCGATCTCGCCGGCGCGCCTCGCGATGCGCTCAACGGAGATCAGGCGGGCAATTTCGGCTTCCAGTTGCCGCATCTCGACCTGGAGGGCCTTCTGCTCGCCCTCCAGCACCTCGAGATCGCGTCCCTGGGTCGTCATCAGGCTGTTCTGCACCACCGGCGCCATCGCGCTCGCCGAGACGATGAGCGCGCCCGCCACGACCCAGCCGCTTACGCCCAGCTTCGGCAGCGAGAGCCCCCGGTGGGTTCGCGGCGCGGGCTGGTCGAGGGCCGTCATAGCTACGCCTCGGATGTCCGCTCGGCCGCGCGGAGGACCGCGCTCCTCGAGCGGGGGTTGCGGTCGACCTCGTCGTTGCCCGGGCGCACGGCCCGGCGGGTGAGCACCCGCAGCGTCGCCGCGTGCTCGCAGCGGCATTCGGGCAGGACCGGCGGGCAGATGCAGTCGCGCGACTCGCGCCCGAAGAACTGCTTCACGATCCGGTCTTCCCGTGAGTGAAACGCGATGGTGACGAGCCTCCCGCCTTCGCGGGAAGACCCAAAGCCGAGCAGGCTGCGAGCGAGCGGCAAGGCCGTGCCGAGCGAGTCGAGTTCGCCATTGACACGAAGCCGAAGCGCGAGAAAGACCTTGGTGGCGGGGTGTTGTTGGGTTCGGTCTCTCGCGCCCCCCGCAGCCTGCTCGACGGCTTTGGCTAAATCCCAGGTCGAGCGAAGCGGTCGCGCCCTCAGCACCGCCTTCGCGATGCGGCGCGCCCCGCGCACCTCCCCTTCCTCCCGGAAGAGAGTGGCGAGCGATCGCTCGTCCCACGTATTGACGATGTCCGCAGCCGTCAAGCCGTCCGACGACTGGTCCATGCGCATGTCCAGCGGACCCTCGTGCGCGAAGGCGAACCCCCGCTCCGCGGTGTCCAGCTGGATTGAAGAAACGCCGAGGTCCATCAGGATGCCGTCCACCGCCTCGAACCCTTCGTCCGCGGCGATGATGTCGAGATCGCGGAAGTTCCCGCGAACGAAGCTGACCCGCCTCCCAAACGGAGCCAGTCTCGTTCGCGCGAACTCCAGCGCCTCGCCGTCCTGGTCGATGCAGAGCAGGCGCCCCTCCGCCCCCATCGCCTCCGCGATGGCGGCGCTGTGGCCTCCCGCTCCGGCCGTGCAGTCGATGTAAGTTCCCCCCTCGCGCACGGCCAGGTAATCCAGTGCCTCGTTCAGGAGGACGGGCGTGTGCGGCGCGCTCGGGGTGGTCATGATCGTCACGCTAGCCTCCCCCGCCGGCGGCGGAATCCTCGGCAAGCTGTTGGAGGGCGCTGGCGCGGGCGCCGGGGAGCGTCGATTCCTGCGCCTCCCACGTGCTCCGGTCCCAGATCTCGAGCCGCTGGTCGTTGCCCAGCACGACCACATCCCGCTCGATGCCGGCGTAGGTCAGCAGCTTGGCGGGAATCAGGAGCCGGCCCTGGCCGTCGCGCTGCACGTCGAAGGATGACGCGAAGAATGCCCGGCGTAGCTGGCGACCCTGCTCGGAGAAGGCGGGCACGCGCTCGACGACGCGCGCCTCCGCCTCGAATCCCTCGGGCGTGTACACCTCGATGCAGCCGTCGAGCCCGGGCACGAGGATGGCGCCGTTCGCGAATTCCTCGCGGAACTTCGGAGGCAGGGCGACCCGGTTGCGGTCGTCCAACTGGTACTCGAAGTTCCCACGGAACGCCATGCTGGCCCCTCGGGCAGGGACAACCCTGCCAAAATCAGGCGAAAACTGGGGAAGATTCCCATCTATCCCCACTTCTCCCCACACGGACTATAGGTAGCCCCCCGAGGGGTGTCAATAGAAATCTGCCCCTCCCCGGTGCGCTTCCTCACCGCCCGACGCCCTCCCCCGGGCCCCGCGCTAGACTGTCCCGATGGCGCGAATCGCGATCCTGACGGTCTCCGACGGCGTCTCCCGCGGCACGCGCGTCGACGAGGGCGGCGCCCTCATCGAGGAGCGCTGCCGCGAGGAGGGCCACGAGGTTGCCGCTCGCGCCGCCCTCCCCGACGACCGTGAGGCGGTCGCCGTGCAGCTCGCCGCTTGGTGCGATGCAGGTGTCGCGGACGTCGTGCTCACCACCGGCGGCACCGGCCTCACCCCCCGCGACCTCACCCCCGAGGCCACGCGCGACATCGCCGAGCGCGATGTGCCGGGCATCCCGCTCGCCATCGCCCAGGAGGGGCTCAAGAAGACCTCCTACGCCATCCTTTCGAGGGGCCTCGCCGTCACCCGCGGCAAGACCCTCATCGTCAACCTGCCCGGCAGCCCCAAGGGCGTGGCGGACGGGCTCGGGGTGCTCTTCCCCCTGATGCCCCACATCGCCGAGCTGCTCGCCGGCCCCGTCGAGCACGACGGATGAGGGTCGACGTCCTCACCCTCTTCCCCGAGGCCTTCGCCGGACCGCTCGACGTCTCCATCATCAAGCGCGCCCGCGAGGCCGGACTGCTCGACCTCCGCCTCCACGACATCCGCGAGCACGCCACCGACCGCCACCGCACCGTCGACGACCAGCCCTTCGGCGGCGGCCACGGCATGGTCATGAAGGTCGATGTCCTCGACGCCGCCCTCCAGGCCACCCAGTCGGCGTCCGAGCCCCCTGGCCAGGTCATCTACCTCTCCCCCCAGGGCGAGCTGCTGAACGATGCGCTCGTGCGCGAGCTTGCCGCCCACCCCCGCCTCGTCCTCGTGTCCGGCCGCTACGAGGGCGTCGATGAGCGTTTCGTCGAACACTGTGTCGACCGCGAGGTCTCGATCGGCGACTACATCCTGACGGGTGGCGAGCTCCCGGCGATGGTCCTCATCGAGGCCGTCGCCCGCCACCTCCCAGGCACCCTCGGCGACGACGCCTCCCCCCGGGAGGAGTCGTTCGCGGACGGCCTTCTCGAGCACCCCCAGTACACCCGCCCCGCCGAGTACCGCGGCTGGAACGTCCCCGAGGTCCTCCTCAGCGGGCACCACGCCGAGATCGAGAAGTGGAAGGAGGAGCAGCGCCTCCAGCGGACCCGCCGCCGCCGCCCCGACCTGCTGGAGGACGAAGGCTAGCCGCTACGCCTTCCCCGCCCGGACCACGAGCCGGTGGCTGTCCATCGTCAGGTCCTTGCCGTCGAGCCCGCCCCACGCCTCCTCCACCCTGAGCCCCGCCTGCGCCATCCGCACTTCCAGCTCCTGCAGCGTGTAGATGCGGACCGTGAAGCTCTGCGCGATGCGCTCCCCGTCGGCCTTGACGACCGTCCAGTTGGTGGTCTGGCAGCCGGTGGCGCTGTCGAACGCGTGCTCCTGGAGCAGCACGGCGCCGTTGTGTCGCTCGTTCCACATGCGGGGTTGGTGGCGCCTCATCAGCGAGTCCCGGTTCACGAGGTCGATGAGCAACCGCCCACCCGGACGCAGCACGCGCGCCACTTCCTCCAGCACCCGCTGGTTCCCGGCGTCGTCGAAGAACCCGAACGCCGTGAACATGTTGATGACCGCGTCCTGGCTCGAATCCCCGAGACCGGTGTCCCGCATGTCACCCTCGCGCCAGCCGACGTCGACTCCGAATTCCGCCGCCTGTTCGGCTGCCTTCTCAAGGTTGTAGGCGGAGATGTCGACTCCCGTCACGCGGTGCCCCCGCTTCGCGAGCCGCACACTGTGCCGCCCCGGTCCGCAGCACAGGTCGAGCAGGTCGCACGGCTCGGTCAGCCCCAGCGCCTGCTCGATGAACGCGATCTCGGCATCAGTCCGCCGCGCGTAGGAGCCGTCCTCGTCGGGTGAACCGGGACCACCCTTCGCGAAGTAGTCGTACCAGTCGCGCTCGAAAAGCGTCTCGTACCAGGGGCGGGTCTCGTCGGTCATCCCGCCTTCAACTGTGCTACCCCGGGTGCTCCCAGTCGATCATCATCACGTCGATCTCGTCGCCCGGTTCTGCTCGCGGCAGATCTTCGGGGATGACCGTGAGCCCGTTGGCGGCGCTCATGCTCGTCAGGATGCCGCTCCCCTGTGGGCCCGTCAGATCGGCGTAGTAGCGGCCGTTCTCGCCCTGCGTCACGATGCAGCGGGCGTAGAAGCGCCGGCCGTCCGTGTTGACGACGGTATCCCGCGTGACCGCCTTGATCACCGGCCGCTCCCAGCTCGGCTGCCCCAGCATCTTGAAGATGGCCGGGCGACCGAACAGCTCGAACGCGACCATCGAGCTGACCGGGTTCCCCGGCAGCCCCAGGTGCGGCACTCGACGCCCGTCAGGCGCCTCGAAGGCGCCGAAGGCGAGCGGCTTGCCCGGCTTCATCCGCACCGTCCAGAAGTCGATCGCGCCCTCGCGCGCGAGCACGTCCTTGACTACGTCGAAGTCGCCCCGCGAGACGCCGGCGCTCGTCACGATCATGTCCGCGTCGAGCCCGGAGTGAATCTTCGCCGTCAGGTCCTCGACGGTGTCCCGGGCGATGCCGAGGAGCCGCGGGCGTCCCCCGTAGGCGCGCACGAGCGCGGCCACGCTGTGGGCGTTTGCGTCGTAGATCTGCCCCGCGCGGCGCTCGTTCCCCGGCGTCACGATTTCGTCGCCTGTCGAGAGGATGGCGACCTCGGGTCGCCGGTACACCGCGACCTCCGAGCGTCCGATGCTCGAGAGCACGCCGATCTCCGAGGCGCGAATCACCCGCCCCGCCTCCAGCACCGACTGCCCCGTGCGGATGTCCTCGCCCCGCCGGCGAATGTTGGCGCCGTCCCGCGCCGCCTTGAAGACCCCAACCTCGTCGCCGCGTGTCGGCGCCTGGCCCGGCTCGCGCAGGGGCTCGTCCGTCTCCTCGAAGGGCACGATCGCGTCCGCGCCCGGCGGGATCGGCGCGCCCGTCATAATCCGCACGGCCTCGCCCTCGCCCACGGCCGTGTCGAGCACGTAGCCAGCCGCCAGGTCGGCGATCACGGTCAGCCTGCGGGGGTCGCCCTCGCTGGCGCCGTCGGTATCGGCGGCGCGAACGGCGTAGCCGTCCATGGCGGTGTTGTCGAGCGGCGGGATGTCGAACCCCGCCACCACGTCCTCGGCCAGAACCTGCCCCAGCGCGTCCACCACCGGTGTCTGCTCCGGCGCGAGGCGCTCGAAGAAGGCGAGGATGCGCTCCCGCGCATCCTCCACGCTGATCATCGCCGAGGTGGGAATCGTCACGTTCGTGGGGTTGCGGCGGGGCTAGCCCAGGCGCACCGCCAGGCAGGTTGTCGTGCGCTGCACGCCGGTCACCGTCTGGATCGCGTCGGTGATGGCCGTGCCGAGCGTGTCGAGGTCCGAGGCCTCGAGCTGGACGATGACGTCGTACGGTCCCGTCACGGTGTCGACCGCGAGCACGGTCGCACCCGGGTAGGTCAGGGCAGCGGCGGCGGCGCCTACCGCCTTCGCACTTCCAACGTCAGTCTCGATAAGGACATAGCCTCGAACCACGCGCTCCTCCTCGGTCGGTCAGGTGGTGACCGCCATGATTCGGCCCCCTTGGGGGAGTGTCAAGAACCCTCGTACGTGCCCCTCACCGCCGGCAGCAGGTACTCGACGAGCACCTCCCCCGCCGTCGCCGTGGCGCTGACGCGCACCGGCACCACCAGCTCCACCTGCTGGATCAGGCAGAGCGCCTCCTCCCCGGTCCGGCAGAAGTACACGACACCCCGGCCCGTAATCTCCGCCTCGCCTTCCCGCAGCTCGATCGGGACGGGAATCGTGAAGGACCCTTCGTCGGTGCTCCACGTCAGGAGCGTTTCGCTCAGGCGCACCACGCGATCGCTGCTCGACGCGAGCTCCAGCCGCGATGGCGCGGCGTCGTTCAGCTTGTAGCTCTCGGGCGAGACGACGGTGATGCGCAGCGTGCTCACGCCGGGGGCCACGACTTGCGTGGGCAGGTGGACCCGCAGCACTCCGTCTTCCGGAAGCGGCGGGCTCGCCGCCGCCAGGTTCGTCAGCGCGAGCGTTCCCACCTCGCCCGTGGCCGGATCGATGATGCGGATCGCGTGGTTGCCCGTGTCGGCCAGGTACAGCTTCCCCCCGGCCAGGCTGAGGCCGTTCGGTTCCTCGAAGGCCGCTTCCCCGCCCGTCGCATCCCGCCAGGCTCGCTCCCCGCCGCCCGCGATCGTCCTCACGGACAGATCGGCGAGCGACAGTGCGCGCACCTTGTGGTTGTAGGTGTCCGCGATGTAGACCACGCCGTCCCCGAGGGCGAGTCCCTGCGCGTGCTGGATCAGACCCACGCCCGCGGGACCGTCGGCGTCCCCCCACCGGAAGAGGCCCGTCCCGATCAGGGTCTCCACGTCCCCCTTCCCTTCGAAGGGAACGCGCCGCACCGAGCTCGATTCGGCGTCGACCCAGTAGAGGTGCGTCCCGTCGCCGCTGAGGCCGCTTGGCTGCGCGAGCGTGGCCCGGTCGAGCCGGTGCCCGTCGTCGATGTTCTCGTATCGCGTCCCGGCGAACACCTCGAGGTAGGAGTACTCCAGGTGCAGCACCCAGATCTGGTGCGAGCCCGCGTTCGCGATATAGAGGAAGCCCTCGTGGTGATGGACGTCCCAGGGCGAGGCCAGCGCCGCGCTCAGGGGGTCCCCTCCGCGGAGTTGGTCGTACCCTCGCTCGCCGGTGCCCGCGATCGTCGTGACCTGGCCCGTCGCCAGGTCGATCGCCCGGATGGCGTGGTTGCGGGTGTCCGCCACCCAGAGCGTGTTCCCGTCCGGCGACAGTTCGAGCCCCTGCGGGTCGTTGAAGCGTGCCTCGTTCGCGCCCCCGTCCGTGAACCCGGCGATGCCCGCGCCATAGGCCGTCACCACCCGTCCAGCCAGGTCCGTGACGACGACGCGGTGGTGTCCGGCGTCGGCGATGAAGATTCGGTTCCCGCGCTCGTCCACCAGCACCTCGCTGGGGAACGAGAGGAAGGTCGAGGCCACCGTCGTCTCGAGGTCGAGCGGGATCGGCGTCGTATCGATCAGGCCGCGTGCGCTGAACTGCTCGTGGACGGCCGCGATGACCGGCTGGAAGGCCTCGTAGACCCCCTCCCCCGCGCGGCCTCCCACGACGCTCCCGCGCGGGTCGATCAGGACGACCGTCGGCCAGGCCTGCACCCCCCACTGCCGCCAGATGAGGTAGTCGGGGTCGTTGACCACCGGGTGCTTTCGCTCGTAGCGAGCGATCGCCTCGGCCACGGCCGAGTCCTTCTGCTCCTCCGAGTACTTCCCGGTGTGCACCCCGATGACCACGAGGCTGTCGGCGAACTCCTCTTCGAGCCGCTCAAGGTCGGGGATGATGTGCTGGCAGTTGATACAACCCTGCGTCCAGAAGTCGAGCAGCACGATCTTGCCCCGCAGCGTCTCGAAGCTGAGTGGCTCGCTCACGTTGAACCACGTCAGACCCGCCGGGAACTCCGGCGCCGGGTTCTCAACTGGCTCCTGCGTGGGTGTCGTCCCGCCTTCCGTCTCGGCTGCCTCGCCGTCCTGCCCGGTGGCTTCCGGCGCTTCCCCGCTCGCGGCCGTCCCGCCGTCGGTCTTCGGCAAAGCCGTCGGCCCCGGGCCTTCCGACTCCCCACCCCCGCAGGCGATCCCGATGAGCACCCCCAGGGCGAGGATGCCCGGCGCTAGTCGCCCGAAGGCGCGTCCCTGCACCTCGTGCCTCCTCCGCCCGGCGAGCCGTCCCGGCAGGAACGCGACTCCCTACGCCCTGACGTTCACGCGGATGATGTGGTGGCCGGTGGCCCCGTCCGGCTTCGGCGGCCGCTCCTCGTCCGTTTGCACCATGCCGCTCCGGTCGATGGCGCGCACTTCAAGGTCGAAGCTGCCCTCGGTGGCGGGCCAGTCGACCACCCACTGCCGCCAGCTGCTGTCCGAAAGCTCCTCGCTGAGGAGGCCGTCCAGCCACTCGCCGTCTCCGGCCTGTTCCTGGCCCGAGCGCCTCCTCGGCCGGACCTGCACGCCGCTCACGCCCCGCAGGCCGCCCCAGGCGACGCCCGCGACGCGCACGTTCCCGGCCCGCAGCGTGTCGTCATTGTCGGGCACGTCGATGCGGGACTGCAGCTTGATCGGCCCCTGCTTCGACCACCCTCGCGATCCTACCCAGTAGGCGTCGTAGCTGTCCCACTCCGCCAGCTCGATCTCCTCCAGCCACTTCGTCGCCGAAACGTAGCCGTACAGTCCCGGGATGATCAGGCGCGCCGGGAACCCGTGGCGTGCGGGAACAGCCTCACCGTTCATCCCGAGGACCACCATCGACTTGCGCCCGTCGAGCGCGACGTCGGTCGGGAACCCGGTCGTGAACCCACCGAGCGCGCGGCCCACGACCTGCGTGGCGTTCGCCTGCAGCCCCGCTTCGCGCAGCAACGTGGGGAGCGGCACGCCGAGCCAGTAGGCGTTTCCCACGAGGTTCCCGCCGACCCGGTTCGAGACGCACGCCAACGTCACCGATTCCTCCTGGAGGCTCATGTCGAGGAGGTCGTCGAACGTGAACTCCAGCTCGCGGTCCACCATCCCCTTGATCCGCAGGCTCCAACTGGAGCTGTCGATGCGGGGCACTGCCAGTTCCGTATCGATCTTGTAGAAGCGGTTGTTTGGCGTGATCAGCGGCGAGATGCCGCGCACCGTCTCCGGCCCCGCCCGCGGTTCCGGTGTTGGCTCCGGGGTCGGTTCGGGGGTGGGCTCGGGCGTCGGCTCCGGTGTTGCCTCCGGGGTCGGTTCGGGAGTGGCCTCGCCCGCGGCCTCCGTCGGCGTCTCACCGGAGGTTGGCGCCTCCGTCGCCGTCGGAGATCCGGTTGCCGCCGCTGTTGCTTCCTCCGTCGCGGCCACGGGCGTGCCGGTCGCCGCAGCCGTCGGCGTGGGAGTCGATGCGGCTTCGGGTGTGGCCGTTGCCGTGGCGGTCGCGACCGGCGTGGCCCGCTGTGCCTGCGAGGAGCTGCGCAGCCGGTCGGCGATGGAGGCTCGCTGTGCGTCCACGTCCACGCCCGTGTCGATGAACCGCCGCACCAGGGGAACGGCCACGGCCGCCGCCAGCAGCCCGCCCCCGGTCACGTAGAGGAACCGCCTTCGCTCGGGCGACGCGACGTCCTCGGACGAGTCGTCTGCCGCCCCGCCGGCTCCGGGCGCCGTCAGGAGCAGCCAGAGGAGCGTGGCCATTGCGACGATCCCCGCGGCAGCGGCCGTGATCGCCGCATCCCCGGCCGAGGTCAGGGGGTCGTCCGCCGCCGCCAGCCCGCCCACGACCGCGAGGATCGCGAACACGACGGGCCCGGCTATGCGAATACGCGTCGAGAGCACGCCCGCGCCCGTGCCCACGAGCAGCGTGACGACGGTCACGCCGGCGATGAGCAATGGCTTGTCATTCGAGCCGAAGGTGTCGATCGCCCACTTGGTCACCTGCTCGGGCGAGTTGTCGATCACGATGTTGCCGATCGCGACGATCAGCGAGGCGCCGTCGACCAGGCGGGCCGCGAGTTCGGCGACTGCCAGGCCCAGCGCGATCGCCACCAGTCCGGCGAGTGCGCCCGGCCACGACGCGCGAAGTTGCTGTAGCAGTTGGTGCCCCATCGCCGTCCCTATTGTCGTCCGCCCGCCGGGAATCCGCGAGACCAGGCTGGAATCGACATCGGTTCCCCTTCAATTCGCAGTCTAGGGTGGCTCTCCGGGAGCACCAGACGGCCAAGGTAAAGACGCCCCCGGCCCTTCACCTGGCCTTGCCCTTTCAACAGCCCTGCGCCCTCCGCTCGCCTGTCACCCAGCCCTACCTATAATTCTCTGTGCCCATGTCCACGATCGAAGCGGAGGTTGACGCGCTCCGTGCGGAGGCGCTGGAAGCGCTCGCGCAGGCGGACGACGAGCCCGCGCGTGAGGCCTGGCGCGCCGACTGGCTGGGACGCAAGGACGGCCGCCTGACCCTTCGCCTGCGCTCCCTGAAGGACGCCCCACCCGACCAGCGCGCCTCCCTCGGGAAGTCGCTGAACGCGCTCAAGTCGACACTCGAGGGGGAGCTCGAGGCGCGCCGCGAGGCCGCCCGCGCCGACGCCCTCGCAACCCTCTCCGCCGACGCCGCCCTCGACGTCACCCTCCCCGGACGGCCCCAGTCCCTGGGCCGCCTCCACCCCGTCACCCAGACGATGAACGACTGCATCGACGCCTTCGCGGAGATGGGATTCCGCGTCTTCGAGGGGCCCGAGGTCGAGTGGTCGCGCTACAACTTCGACGCCGTCCGCATCCCCGACGACCACCCCGCCCGCGACATGTGGGACACCATCTGGATCGATACCCTCATCGACGGCGAGCGCAAGATGCTGCTGCGCACGCATACGTCCCCGAACCAGATTCGCGTGATGGAGCACACCGAACCGCCCGTGCGCGTCATCGTCCCCGGAAAGTGCTACCGGCAGGAGGCGACCGACGCCACCCACGAATGGATGCTGACCCAGATTGAGGGTCTCGCCGTCGACGAGGGCGTCCGCATGAGCGACCTGAAAGGCACGCTCTATGCCTTCGCCCGCCGCCTCTTCGGCGAGGACCGCGAGATCATCTTCCACCACAGCTACTTCCCCTTCGTCGAGCCCGGCGTCGAGATGGCCATCGACTGCTTCCTCTGCCGCGCCGACGGGAGCGACTGCCGCACCTGCCACGACACCGGCTGGATCGAGATCCTCGGCGCCGGCATGGTCCACCCCGAGATCATCGAGAACGCCGGCTACGACTCCTCGAAGTACACGGGCTTCGCCTTCGGCGTCGGCATCGAGCGCGTGGCCATGCTCCGCTGGGGCATCGAGGACATCCGCCACTTCTACCAGAACGACCTCCGCTTCCTGAGGCAGTTCTAGAGAGGCTATTGGCTGTTGGCTATTGGCTGTTGGCTTGTTGACGCGGCAGGAGCGCTGCGATGAGGCCCTTCCAGGAACTGGAGGTGTGGCGAGTCTCGCATCAGCTGACGCTGGCCGTGTATCGAGCCAGCAAGGGCTTCCCCGCGGATGAGCGGTTCGGACTCCAGTCGCAAGGGAGGAGAGCTGCCTCTTCGGTGCCTGCCAATATCGCGGAAGGGTCCGCTCTCACCGACGAACAATTCCGGCACCACCTCCGCATTGCCCTGGGCTCCGCCACTGAGCTGGAGTACCACCTCATCCTCGCCCGAGAACTCGGCTACATCGGTGCTGAGGCGCAAACCGATCTAACGGACCGGGTCGCCTCGACCAAGCGCATGCTCCAACGTTTCATTCAACACTTCTCGAATCCTGCCCCCTCGGCTCGAAGGCGAACCCCCAACAGCCAACAGCCAACAGCCAAGAGCCCAACACCATGAAACTCCCGCTTTCCTGGCTGCGCGACTACGTCGACATCGATCTCCCGCCTGAGGAGTTCGCGAAGCGCGTCACGGATGCCATCGCCGAGGTCGAGGGCTGGGAGGTGATCGGCGAGCAGTGGGATCCCGAGCTCGTGCGCGTCGCCGAAGTGCTCGCCGTCGACCCCCACCCCAACGCCGACAGGCTCGTGCTCGCGACGGTCAACGTGGGCGAGGGGCCGAAGACCGTCGTGTGCGGAGCCCCGAACGTGGCTGCCGGCCAGAGAGTCGCCTTCGCGACGGAAGGCGCGATGCTCGTCGACGGCCACTCCGGAAAGCTCTCGAAGCTGAAGCTGCGCGCCATCCGCGGCGTGGACTCCGCCGGCATGGTCCTCAGCGAGAAGGAGCTCGGCCTCAGCGACGACCATGAGGGCATCCTCGTGCTCCCGGAGGACTCCGCTATCGGCTCTCCCCTCGTGGACGCCATCGGGGACGTGGTCTTCGATGTCTCGACCTGGGCCAACCGCGCCGACCTCCTTGGCATCCTTGGGTTCGCCCGCGAGGTGGCGGCCATCACCGGTCGGCCGCTGCGCGAACCCGATCGCTCGTACGCCCAGTCGGAGCGGGAGGCTTCTGACTTCGTCTCCGTCGCTATCGAGGCGCCGGACCTCTGCCGGCGCTTCACCGCCAGCATCATCGAGGGTATCGAGTTGGGGCCCTCTCCGCCCTGGATGCAGCAGCGGCTCATCCGCGCCGGCATGCGTCCAATCAACAACGTTGTCGATGTCACCAACTACGTGATGCTGGAGACGGGCCAGCCCCTCCACGCCTTCGACTACGACCTCGTCCGCGGCGCCGAGATCCGCCCCCGTCGCGCCCGAGCCGGAGAGACCCTCACCACGCTCGACGAGATCGAGCGCGACCTCGACCCCGACATGCTCATGATCTGTGACGGCGAGGGGCCGGTGGCCGTCGCGGGCATCATGGGTGGCGGCAACAGCGAGGTCTCCGAGTCGACCAAGACGGTCCTCCTCGAGGTCGCGAACTTCCATCCCGGATCCATCCGCCGCACCTCGACCCGGCTTCGGCTGCGCAGTGAGGCCTCACTCCGGTTCGAAAAGGGCATCGGCCCCGACCTCGCCTCCTACGCCCAGGCCCGCGCCCTCCACCTGCTCGAGCGGGTTGCGAACGGTCGTCCCGCTGCCGGTCTCGTCGACGCCTATCCCACCCCGCTCGCCAGCCCCACCATCACCCTCCCCGCGGCCCGCATCGAGCAGGTACTCGGCATCCCCATCGAGGCCGCCGACGTGCGCCGCATCCTCGCGGCCCTCGGCTTCGAGGCCACCGAGAGCGGTGACGCCTTCGAGGTCACGCCCCCCTTCTGGCGCCCCGATGTCGCCCTTCCCGACGACCTCATTGAGGAGCTGATCCGCGTGTACGGCTACGAGAAGCTGCCGACCACCGTCCTCCGCGGCGCTCTCCCCGAGGCCCAGCCCCGGCCCCTCGAGCGAGTCCGCGAGCGATCCCGCGCGCTCGCCGCCGGGCTCGGCTTCCAGGAGGTCGTGAGCTACACCCTCACCTCCGGCGAGACGCTCGCCCGCGTCGTTTCCCCCGACGACGAGGATCGCGCCAGTCCCCTCGCCGCCACCAACCCCGTGGCCTCGCAGCACACCTACCTGCGAACCTCGCTGCGGGGCTCGCTGCTCGCGGCCTACGCCGGCAACCGCCACCACGAGGACGCCGCCATGCGCTTCTTCGAGGTCGGCGTCGAGTACCTCCCCACCGAGGCCGACCTCCCCCACGAGCGACCCGTCCTTTGCGCCGTCCTCGGCGGCCAGCGCCTCGAGCGCTGGGAGCGCCCCGGTCCCGAACGCCTCGACTTCTTTGATGCAAAGGGCGCGGTGGAGGACCTCCTCGGCGACCTCGGCGTGGCGGCGGCGTTCACCCCCGTGGAGGAATACGCGTTGCTCTCCGGACACACCGCCGCCGTCTCCATCGCGGGCGAGAGCGTTGGCGTCGTCGCCCAGGTCCACCCCGACGTGGCCGCCACCTTCGACATCGAGGAGCCGGTATTCCTCTTCGAGCTCTGGTTCGAGCCCCTGACCCGCGTCCTCCCCGAGCGGCCTGACTACGCGCCGCCCAGCCGCTACCCCGAAGCGCGCCGCGACCTCGCCCTGCTCGTCCCGGCCGACACCCCCGCGTCAGCCGTCCTCGAGCTGATGCGGACCCATCGCGCCCGTGGCGTCCGCATCAGCGCCGATATCTTCGACGAGTACCGGGGCGAGGGCGTTCCCGCGGGCCAGAAGTCGCTCGCCGTCGCCGTCCGGTTCCGCGCCGACGACCGCACCCTCGGCGAGAAGGACGTAGTTCGCATCGAGCAGGGGCTCCTCCGCCGGCTCGAGCAGGATCTAGGCGCGACCCTGCGCACGTGACCGAATCCCCCTCCCTCGACCCCGCCGTCGGCCTCTGCAGCCTCTGCGCGCATGCTCGCGTCGTCCACAGTGGCCGCGGTTCCAGCTTCTGGCTCTGCGAACGGGCCGCAGAAGACCCGTCCCTGCGCAAGTACCCTGCCCTGCCCCGCACCTCCTGCCACGCCTTTGCTCCACGGGTAAGCGACCCTGCTTGTGAAGGAGGGGGGACTGGCTAGAATGCTCCCGCTATGACGCTTACACGTGAAGATCTCGCGTTCCGCTATCCCACCAACGACCTGTTGCGCGATGGCACCGCCGTGGTCTTCCGCCCTGTCCTCTCCCCCGACCGGGACCACCTCATCGGTTTCGCCCGGGCGCTCGAGGAGGAAGACCTCCTCTTCCTGCGTGAAGACATCACCTCGCCCGAAGTCGTCGATGACTGGCTGACGGATGTCGAGAAGGGCGAGACGTTCACCGTCATCGCCGAAGTAGGCGACCGCATCGTCGGCTACGGGAGCCTGCACACCGAACCCGCCCGATGGACCCGTCACGTCGGCGAGATCCGCCTCAACGTGCATCCCGACTACCGGGGAACGGGACTCGGCGGCCTGCTGGCCGGCGAGATTCGCGCCGTCGCCCCCGCCTTCAACGTCCGCACCCTGAGCGCCCAGATGCCCGTCGACCAGCTCACGGCCAGGACCGTGTTCGAGCGGCTTGGCTTCCGCTACCAGGCCATCCTCCCCGGATGGGTCATGGATCGCGAGGGCCGCGACCTCGACCTGCTCATCATGGCCCGCGAAATCTAGATGGAAGTCTCGTCCGCCCGGCGGTGGAGTCGGCTCCGCTTGCCGTCCTCGCTATCTATACTTGTGCAGCCATGACTTCCTCACTCCACAACCTGTCCGGCCGGTACCCCAAGGAAGCCGAGTTGCGTGACGGCACGCCCGCGGTCTTCGTCGCATTCACCGCCGACGACCGCGAAGACATGCTCGAGTTCACGCGCAGCCTCGATGAAGAGGTCCTGCTTTTCCTGAGGGAGGACATCACGTCTCCGGCCACGGTCGACGCCTGGTTGGCCGAGATCACCACCGGGGACACGTTCACCATCATTGCCCGCGCCGAGGACAAGATTGTCGGCTATTGCAGCCTGCATACCGAGCCCGCCCGCTGGACCCGCCCTGCCCGCTGGACCCGCCATATCGGCGAGATCCGCATCAACGTCCACGCCGACTTCCGCGGAACCGGGATGGGGGGGCTGCTCGCCGCGGAGATTCGCCAGGTCGCCCCCGCCCTCGGCGTGACCAAGCTCAGCGCGCAGATGACGGTCGACCAGGAAGGTGCGCGCGTTGTCTTCGAGCGCCTCGGCTTCCGCTACCAGGCGACGCTCGAAGGCTGGGTGATAGACCGCGAGGGCAACGAGCGTGACCTCGTGATCATGTCCTGCGACCTCTAGGCCGGGGGGGGGGCTACTGGCCTTTCCCTGTCGCGAAGGACGCCCGCCACGCCTCCCCCTCGCGTTCCAGCAGCGCCCTAACGTCCCCCGGCGTCTCGAATCCGTACGCTCGCTCCCCCGCCCCCAGTGCGTCCCGCAGCGGAGCGCCCGTGCAGGTCGCGTAGGCAAGGCGCGCCGCCTCCTCGCCGCCCGCCCGCTCCCCGACGTAGACCACCAGGTCGCCGGCATCGCGCAGCGCCGCCGCGTACGAGAGCAGGAAGCCCTCCTCCAGCTCCACCCCCCGCGGGCTGGCATAGGTGAGGCGCCAGCGGTACACCTGCCGGGTACGCCCGCAGTGCCGCGTCACGCGGTTGAACGCCGCATCCTCCAGCACCGTCTCGACGCACACGTCGGGGGCCGTGCTGACCACGATCGGAAGCCACCCGTGCCACTGTGCCCACCCGAGGAGCTCCTCGAACCCGGGACGCACCCGGGCCAGCTCCCGCACCCGCGACTCCACCTCTTCTCGGGGAGCCTCGAACTGCGCGATCGCGGAAGCCAGCGCCACCTCGGAACCATCGGCGCCGGCGTCGGGGCCGCCAACGCCGAACTCGGCGATGACCGCGTCGGTCAGGCCCGCCTCCACCACGACCCCCTCGAAGTCCAGCCACAGCACCGACGCCATCCGCGGCAGGATAGCCCAACCCCGCTCAGGGGCCACCCGCGGATTAAGGTTTCGACATAAAGCCGAGACGATGCTAGATTTTTATTGCCTACTCGGATTATCGTTTCACACCCCGCCATCCGGGTGAGCGGAGATGACGGCTATGGCGACCCCATTTGACGACTACCTGGACCTCGTCGAGTCAGCCCGCGAGCTCTCGATTCACCCCCAGAGCCTGCGGCGCCTGATCAAGCAGAAGAAGATCCCCGCCACGCTCTTCGCGGGCAAGTACCTCATCGAGCGCGACAAGCTCGAGATGTTCAAGAGCAACTACGACCCCCGCCCGGGCCGCAAGCCTATCCGCCGCCTGCTGTAAGCCTTCCCCGAACCCGCGACTAGAAGACCTTGCCCTGGCTGTTGAGCACGGCCAGGGCGATGAGCACGCCTGCCTCCACCGTCAGCACGAGCCCCGCTCCCCCGAGCCACACCAGTTGCGCCGTCCCCCGCGTCGCGAACGCCGGGATCGTCACGATCACGGCGGTGGTCGCCCACACCAGCACGAAGATCACTCCGAGCGCGGTTGGGCTGTAGAGAGCGAGCAGGGTTTCGATCATCGGAAAGGCGCCTCCGGTGCCAATGGCGGCATCATACGACCGCTTGTGACCGAATGCACAGACGGGATCGCGTCAGCTCACCCGCGCCCGGTAGTCGGCAATAGCCTTTCTGAGCGCATCGGCGGCGAGCACGCTGCAGTGCACCTTGTCCCTCGGCAGCCCCCCGATGCCTTCCGCGATCGCCTCGCGCGTCAGCGCTTCCGCCTCCGCCAGCGTCCACCCCTCCACGTGCTCGCTCGTCCACGAGCTTGTCGCGATCGCGGGCGGACAGCCCCGCGTCAGCCACCGCATCTTGGCGATGCGGTCGTCGGTGATGCGCAGCATCACCTGCATGCGGTCCCCGCACACGGGATTGCGAACCGTGGCCTCGCCGTCGGGCGCGTCCATCTCGCCCGCGTTCCGGGGATTCTCGAAGTGGTCCATCACGGTCTGGGAGTAGGCGGCCATTCGAGTCTCCATGCTAGGAACGGCGGGAACGAGTCGTCAACGAGGCGGGCGTTACGGGCCCCGCACTAGGAACAGCTGCAGTTCCATGATCCCGTTGTCCTCGATCGACACGAGGATCGGTGACCGCGGCTGGTCGATGTCGTAGTCCGCGAACACGATCGGGAGCGACCCCACCACGACCAGGAGGCCGCCGGCGCGCTGCTCCGCTTCGAGCGGGATCGTGACTTCCCGCGTTACTCCGTGCAGCGTGAGCGTTCCCTCCGCCTCGACGGCGATCGGGTCGCCTGCTGCGAGTCCCTCCGGCACCGCGAGAGGCTCGGTCAACTCGAACGTGGCCATCGGGAACGCGTTCGACTCCAGCGCTTGGTTGCGAATCGCGCCGTCGCGGCGTGGATCGTCGCTCTTCAGATCGCGCAGGTCGGCGGTGACCGTGACCCCCGTGAGCCGGCCTCCCTCGATCGTGATCGTCGCTTCAATCGTCGGGCTGCGCCCCACGGCCTCCTTGTAGCCGATGGTCGCGAGCTCCTCCTCCACCCGGTACCCGACGAAGCTCTCCTCTCCCTCCGCCAGCGTCCAGGTGCCGTCGACGCCCGCCGGCTCAGCCGCTGCCTCGCTCGTAGCGGTCGCGGTCGCGGTCGCGGTCGCTGGCGCCGTGGTGGCCGTTGCGGCAGCGGGACTGGGGGTCGCGGTCGTCTCGGGCGTGCCCTCGTCCTGCCGGGAGGAGACCGCCCCCTCGAGGCTCACCGGCGGCGGCGCGTCGTCGCGAATGACCAACCACCAGACCAGGAAGATGGCGACGGCGATGGCCGCGATCGCGACCACGCCTCCCCCGATGAGCAACCGCCTTCGCGTCATGTGGTTCTCCCGTCCGGTTGCCGCCCCGTCTCCCGACGCGGCTCCCGCCACCCTAGGCCAGCGCCCCGCTGGGGTCGAGTGGCTACGCCAGTCCTAGCGCCGCGAACACCGCCTCGAACGCGGCCAGGTTTCCCGGGTTGAAGTGCGGCTCCACGTAGCGGATCGTCCCGTCGCTCCCCACGACGACGAGCGCCCGCCTGGACTTCCGCGCGTCCTCGTCCCAGAGGCCGTAGGCGCGGACCACGTCCCCGTAAAAGTCGCTGATCAGGGGGAAGGGGAACCGGTCCCGCTCCTGGAAGCGTGCGTGCGACCCGAGCCCGTTCGTATTCATGCCGAACACCTGCACGCCGGCCCTGCGCAGGGTCTCGTGCTCCTGCGCGAACGCCTTCAGCTCGCTCGTGCAGATGGGCATCCCGTCGTCCTGGTAGAGGACGAGTAGCACGTCCCCTTCGGCCAGAACCTCCGCGAACGCCACCTCGACCTGCCCTCCCTCCGTCGTGATCGCGGGCAGGCGAAAGTCGGGCGCGCGGGCTCCCACCTCGATGGGCGCCTCGCGGGGCGGCGAGGCCGTCGCGGGCTCGCGCTCCCCGGTGCTCATGCCCCGCCCCCGAATCCCGGCGGCCGGCCCTCGACCCCCCTCGTCCCCGCCAGCGCCCGGATGCGTCCCAGGCCGGCTGCGTCCGCCAGCTGCTGGAACGCCCGCCGGCGAGCGAAGTACTCGTGCAGGTCGTCGCGCACGCCCTCGACCAGGCTCCCCAGTCCCGTCTCCGTCAGGAACGCCGCCTGCGTGACCGGCCCGAACGCCGTGAGGCCCGCCAGCTCCATCGCCAGCTCCAGCTCCGAGAGGTTCACGTGCGCCGTCAGGTCCTGCTCGCCCACGTGCTGGTACGGATCCTCGTGCGCCGTGTGCCGGTAGAAGCAGAGAAGCGTCCCCTGCCTGCGCCAGTCTGCCCACAGCTCCTCCTCCGGGTACCCATAGTCGAACGTGAGCACCGCCCCTCGCTCCACCAGGTCGCACATCGCCGACATCGTCGCGTGCGCCCGCCCGCTCACCTCGAAGCGTCCCGCCGATGGCGCCCCGTCGATCGTCGCGACGCTGCCCCGCACCTCCACGAACCGCTCCCCGTCCCAGCGCACGTATACCTCCACCGGCCCCCGTTGCTCGACATCGAATAGCCGCACCGGCAATGCGTCGAACAGCTCGTTCGAGAGCACGACCCCGGCCTCCGCGGGCTCGGGGGCGTCGTCGAGCCACTGGACGCGCCGGTCGGAGCCCCGCGCGTTCGGCTCGATGGCGACGTAGCGAAGCGCCTCCGCGAAGCCCCCGCCGCGCCCCTCCGCCCAGTCCAGCAGGGATGTGGCCAGCGCGCCCTCGCCCGCCCCGGGCTCGATGATCGTGAACGCCTCGGGCTGCCCCAGCGCCTCCCACACCCACTCGCACCAGGCCCCCACCGCCCACCCGAACATCGCGTGGATGGCCGGGCTCGTGAGGAAGTCTCCGCCCGTTCCGATCCGTCCCGCCGTGCGGTAGTAGCCGTGCTCGGGGTGGTAGAGCGCCAGCTCCATGAACCGCTCGAACGCGATCGCCCCGCCGTCCATCTCCTCGATGATCGCCTTCACGAGCGCGGGGTTGCCTGCCGCCGCCAGTCCCGGATCCAGGTCGAGCGCCATTCCCCGATTGTCCCCTGCCGAGGCGGCACTGTCCCGTTCGCGACGGGAGCGCTACAGTCCCGGCGATGACTGAAACCGCCAAACCACGCCGGGTGCGCTGGGTCGATCTCGAGAATCCCTTCATCGAGTCGCTCGAGGGCATGACCGAGCTGCTCCTCATCCGCCACGGTGAGCAACAGCTGCAATCGAACATGCCCATGGGCGAAGTGGTCGATGCGCCGCTCTCCGAGCTCGGTCGTGAACAGGCGCGCGTCGTCGGCGAGCGCCTCGCCGGCATCGACCTCGATGCCGTCTACTGCAGCCCCCTCAGCCGCGCCCGCGTGACCGGCGGCGAGATCGCCGGCCACCACGGCCTCGAGCCGGTCGTCCACGAGGGCCTGCGCGAGATCGAGCAGTTCCAGAAGGCCCCGCAGCACCTTGGCGTCATCGACCACTACGGCGCCGAGCGCTTCGTCGAGCTGATGCGCGAGCAGAACCGCACCGGCCTCGACTCCATCTGGCCCGACGCCGAGGACGTGCCCGCCTTCCGCAGCCGCGTCACCGGCGCCATCGACGAGATCGCCGGAGCCAACCGCGGCTGCCGCGTCGTCGTCGCCTGCCATGCCGGCGTCATCAACCACTTCCTGGCCGAAGCCCTCTCCTCCGCCGTCGACCAGGTCTTTCCCCTCCACCACACCTCGATCACTACCGTGCGCGTCGACGGCGACCGCCGCGCCGTGCTCTCCGTGAACGACTTCGCGCACGTCCACGCCGTGCAGACCTCCCGCAGCGACCTCAACGGCTGAGGCGCCCCGGCGGGCGTGCTAGGCTCGCCCCGCGATGCCATCCTCGGAACCGCGCCAGAAGCTCTGGATCGAGACCGACGGCCAGCTCGTCATGTCGGACTATCGCGTCCGCCTGCTCGAGCTCGTCGCCGAGACGGGCTCGCTCGCCGAAGCCGCGTCCGCGCTGGGGCTTAGCTACCGCCGCGCCTGGGGCAAGGTGAAGGAGATCGAGGCCAACCTCGGGCGACCGCTCGTGCGGTCGGAGGTGGGCGGTGCGGGAGGCGGCCGCACCCTCCTGACGCCAGCGGCCGAACAGATCGTGACCGCCTATCGCCGCTTCCAGCAGCGCGTGGAGGAGGATGTCGAGGGCGCCTACGACGACGAGCTGCGCGACCTCCTCACCCCTCCCTGAGCCGGCCCTCCCCTCGCGTTGGTCGTTGAAGGTGCCCGCGGTAGGCTGACCTATGCTCAAAGACGCCTACGCGGGTGACCTCACCCTCGGCGATGCCGGCCGCACGGTGCGCCTCGCCGGCTGGGTTCACCGCCGCCGCGACCACGGTGGCCTCATCTTTATCGACCTGCGCGATTCCCACGGCATCGTCCAGGTCGTCGTCGACCCCGACAATGCCGCCGCCCACGAGGCCGCCCACCGCGCCCGTTCCGAGTGGGTGCTCGGCGTCGAGGGCGTCGTGCGCCAGCGCTCGGCCGAGACCGTGAACGCCGACATGCCCACGGGTGAGATCGAGGTAGTTCCCACGCGCGTCGAGGTGCTCAACGAGGCCCTCACCCCGCCCTTCGCCGTCAACGACGAGAGCGAGGTCGACGAGCTCGTCCGCCTGCGCCACCGCTACGTCGACCTGCGCCGTCCCGGCGTGGCCGAGGTCATCCGCCTGCGCCACGAGGTGGTGCTGTTCATGCGCCGCTTCCTCTCGGACCGGGGCTTCTGCGAGATCGAGACCCCTACCCTCATCAAGTCCACCCCCGAGGGCGCCCGCGACTTCCTCGTCCCCTCCCGCCTCCAGCACGGCCACTTCTTCGCCCTGCCGCAGTCGCCCCAGATCATGAAGGAGCTGCTGATGGTCGGCGGCTTCGAGCGCTACTTCCAGATGGCCCGCTGCTACCGCGACGAGGACACACGCGCCAACCGCATCGTCGAGCTCACCCAGCTCGACCTGGAGATGGCCTTCGTCGAGGAGGAGGACGTTATCTCCCTCGTCGAGGAGCTCTTCACCGAGGTCGGGCGCCGCTTCGGCGGCGGCCGCCGCCTCGCCCAGACGCCCTTCCCCCGCATCGAGTACGCCGACGCCATGGCCCGCTATGGCATCGACCGCCCCGACCTGCGCTTCGGACTCGAGTTCGTCGACGTCAGCGATGCCGTCCGGGAGTCGGAGTTCCAGGTGTTCGCCGGCGCTCTCGCGAGCGGCGGCGAGGTGCGGGCCATGCGCGTGCCCGGGCAGGTGGAGATGGCGCGCCGCGGCATCGACTCGCTCGTCGAGGTCGCCCGCGGCGGCGGGGCGAAGGGCCTCGTCAACATCGGCTTCCTCCCCGGCGGTGAGCTGCGCTCGCCCATCGCGCGCTTCCTCTCCGAAGAGGAGATCGCCGCCCTCCGCACCCTCACCGCCGCCGAGGACGGCGACATGCTCTTCCTCGTCGCCGACCACCCCGAGATCGTCTCCGCCTCGATGGCGCTCGTTCGCGAGGAGCTCGCCACGCGCCTCGACTTGATCGACCCCGACGTCCTCTCCTTCGCCTGGGTTACGGGCTTCCCCCTGCTCGAGTGGAAACCGGACGAGGAGCGCTGGGATGCGACCCACAACCCCTTCTGCGGCTTCGTCGAGGAGGACCTCCACCTGCTCGACACCGATCCCGGCACGGTCCGCTCGAAGCAGTACGACCTCACCCTCAACGGCACCGAGATCGCGGGCGGCTCCGTCCGCATCCACCGGCGCGCCGAGCAGGAGCAGGTGTTGCGCCTGATGAGCTACACCGACGAGGAAATGCAGGACCGCTTCGGCGTGCTCCTCGACGCCCTCGAGTACGGCGCCCCCCCGATGGGCGGCATCGCCGCGGGCATCGACCGGGTGCTCATGGAGCTGGTCGGTTCTCCCAACATCCGCGACGTCATCGCCTTCCCCAAGGCCTCCTCGGGAAGCGACCCCCTCATGGGCTCCCCCCAGCCCGTCGGCCAGGACCAGCTCGACGAGCTCGGGCTTCGCATCGCTCCTCCTGGGTAAAGGGTTCGTGTTGGCAGGCGCCATCCCGCTGGAGCGGGCGGTTCGGTACGCTATCCTCTGAACACACGCGCGGCTCGACGCGCACAGCCAGTCTGCAGACTCGTACTACCCCTTCGGAGATGCCAAATGTCCAATCGCACGCTCGGGCTGATGATGGGCGCCGTCGCCCTCTTGATCGTGGCGGTCGCCGTCGTGTTCGTGCTTGTGTTGGCCGGTGGAGATGGGGATGACGGCGGCGACACGCCCGCGTCCACCAGTGATGAGGCCGACCGTGACGCTGGTGACGATGCCCGCGACAGCAGCGGAGACGGCGCCCGCGACTCCGGGCGCTCCGCCGGCGGCATCTGCGGCGAGAATCGCCTGATTACCTTCGGCGACGATCCCGCTGCCGTATTCGATCCCATCCAGATAACTGACGCCAGCACCGCCGAGTACACCGCCGAGATCTTCGGCGGCCTCGTCACCCTGAACCTCGACCTGGAGGTCGTACCCGATATCGCGGAGCGCTGGGAAGTCTCCGACGGCGGCCGCAGCTACACCTTCTTCCTGCGCGATGACGTGGTCTTCCACAACGGCCGCCGCGTCACCGCCGACGACTTCAAATACAGCCTTGAGCGCGCCGCCGATCCCGCGAACTTCTCCCCCACGGTCCTCGACTACCTTGGCGACATCGTGGGCGTGCGAGACAGGTTCAACGGTCGCGCCGACGAGGTCAGCGGCGTGCAGGTCATCGACGAATACACCCTGCGTATCGAGCTTGAGGAACCGATCAGCTACTTCCTCCAGCAGCTCACCTACACCGTCGCGTACGTGGTCGACCGCGATCAGATCGAGGACGACCCGAACAACTGGACCCGGAGGCCCAACGGCACCGGCCCCTTCCGCGTCAAGACGTTCCGCCCCCTCGAGGAGATCGTTCTCATCCCCAACGACCGCTACCACCTCGGCCCGCCCCAGATCGACGAGATCGTGTTCAGCCTGAGCGGAGGGTCACTCTCGACCCGCTTCCAGAACGACGAGATCCACATCGCCCTTGTTCCTGCTCCCGAGCTCGCCGGCGTGCTCAGCGGCGAAAGCGAATTGAGCGAGTTCTACCGGCCCTCGCCCCAGCTCTCGATCTCCTACCTCGGCTTCAACGTGAACGAGCCGCCTTTCGACGATCCGCTCGTGCGCCAGGCCTTCGCCCACGCCACCAACCGCGCGGCCGTCAACGAAGTGCTCTACTTCGACGCCGCCATCGTCGCCGACGGCATCGTCCCCCCCACGCTTCCCGGCTACAACGAGGCCATCTCCAGCTACCCGTACGATCCCGACCGGGCCGCCGAGCTGCTCGCACAGTCGCGCTACGCCGATGAGATGCCCCGCATCGTTCTCACCTTCAGCGGCACCGGCGGCGACCCGCCCGATGCTCTGCAGGCCTATCAGCAGCAGTGGCGCGACGCCCTCGGCGTCGAGGTCGAAGTCGAGGCCATCGAGTGGGCCGCCTACCTCCGCGAGCTGCGCCGCGGCACGCTCCAGATGTACGCAACCGGCTGGATCGCCGACTATCCCGACCCCGAGAACTTCATCGGCAAGCTCTTCCACAGCGACAGCCGCATCAATCACAGCAACTACCGCAACCCCCAGGTCGATGCGCTCATCGAGGAGGCGGCTATCCTCCAGGATCCGGAGGCGCGCTACCGCCTCTACCACGAGGCCGAGCAGATCATCATCAACGACGCCCCCGTCATTCCCACCTTCTGGTCGATCGGGCACTATCTGGTGCGTGAGTGCGTCCAGAACTGGGTCGATCCCGGTACCATCGTGCCCAAGTACCGCTACATCGAGATCGACACCTCGGGAGAGTAGGACGGAGTGAGCCAGGGGCTCGCGGGCTACATCATCCGGAGGCTCCTCTGGGCCGTCCCGGTCATCTTCGCCGTCTCCATCATCCTCTTCGTGGTGCTGCGGCTCGCCCCCCTCGACCCCATCGACTCCCTCCTCGGCGTGCGCTACGACGAGGAGATCGCCGACCGCCTGCGCGAGAAGTACGGCTACGACGAGCCCCTCCACATCCAGTACATCAAGTATTTCGAGAACCTCTTCAAGGGCGACCTCGGCGTCTCCACGCGGCGCCTCGACTTCTCCGTGCAGGAGGTCGTCATACCCAAGGTGCAGGTGTCTGCTCCCATTGGCGCCATGGCCCTTGTGCTGGCCTACCTCCTCGGCATCCCCATCGGCATCTACGCCGCCTCCGTGCGGGGCACGTACAAGGACCCGCTCACCATTGGCTCCTGGCTGTTCATCGACGCGATCCCCATCTTTGTGATCGCGGTCTGGGCCATGTGGTTCCTTGCCCTCAAGGTGGGCTGGATCGATATCGCCTACGAGGGGGTGTTCCACGAGAACATCGTCCTGCCGGTGCTGCTCATGTCCTTCCCCGGTGTGGCCGGGGTGGCGAGGTTCATGCGCGCCTCGATGGTGCAGGTCATTTACGAGGACTACGTCCGCACGGCGCGGGCGAAAGGCTTGCGTGAGCGGACCGTGATCACCGCGCATATCGCCCGCAACGCCTTCCTTCCCATGATCACCTCCATCGGGCTGTCGCTCCCGGCCATCTTCACCGGTTCTCTCTTCATCGAGCTGATCTTTGGCATACCCGGCATCGCCCGCGAGATGCTGGACGCCATCTTCGTGCCCGACTACGACGTGGTGATCGGCTTCAGCCTCTTCACCTTCTCGCTCTTCGTGCTGGCCAACATCCTGATCGATATCACCTACGGCTTTATCGACCCGCGTGTGCGGGTGGAAGCCGAGCGGGGGGCCTGACCCATGGCGGTTCGTACCCAGCCCGCCGACGTAGACGCGTTCGACCTCCCCGATGCCCCCCGCTGGCGCACGCTCCGCCTGCTGCTGAGCAAGAAGATCGCGGTCGTCTGCATCCTCGTCCTGGTGGTGTTCTACGGAGCAGCCATCTTTGCCCCATGGGTCGCGCCCGCCGACCCCAACCAGCAGGAGTTCACGGTCGAGGCCGCCCGCGCGGGCCCATCGGCCGACCACTGGTTCGGCAGGGATCAGCTCGGGCGGGATCTGCTCTCCCGCGTCATTTACGCGGCGCGGACGACCGTCCTCTTCACCGTGGCGGTCGTCATTACCGGCGGTCTCTTCCTCGGACTGGGGCTTGGCCTGCTCGCCGGATACCGCGGAGGCTGGGTGGACAACGCGATCATGCGCGTGGGCGAGATCCTCGCGGGCGTCCCCGTGTTCTTCCTGATGCTCATCATTCGCGCGGCCTACCGCGAACGTACGAACGACCTCGCCTTCTGGCTCAAGGAGAACACCTTCCTCGGCGCCGACGCGCCGCCGCTGGTCGCTTTCGTCATCATCGTGGGCGTCAGCGTGCCCTTCGCCTGGGTCGGCCTCGCCCGCATCGTCCGCAGCCAGGTGCTCGCCATCCGCGAGCAGGAGTTCGTTCTCGCCGCGGAGGCCATGGGCATCTCAACCCCCCGCCTCCTCATCCGCCACATCCTGCCCGGTGTCATGCCCATCTACCTCGTGGGCCTCTCTGCCAGCATGGCCGGCTTCGCCTTCTGGGAGCTGGGCCTCAGCTGGCTCGGCCTGGGCGTCGACCCGTCCACACCCAGCTTCGGGAGCATGATCAACGCGGCTGGCGGCGTGCCGAGCTTCGAGGCCTTCCCCCACCTCCTCCTCGTCTCCGCCATCCCCATCATCATCTTCTTCTTCGCCTGGAACCTGCTCGGCGATGCCCTCGTCGATGTCGTCGAACCGCGCACGCACCGCCGCTGAGCGGGCTCTGAGACGTAAAGGGCGAATCCCGTATACTCGATTCGCGGAGGCACGGCGGCCCGGTGAAGGTCACTCTCGAACGGCTCCCCGAGAGTCGTGTGCAGCTGGAGATCGAAGTCGAACCGGACCGCCTTGAGCGGTCCCTCGATGCCGCTTACAAGCGCCTCGTTCCCACCCTGCGAATCCCCGGTTTTCGCCCCGGCAAGGCCCCGCGCCCCATCGTCGAGCGCATGGTCGGGCGCGATCGCCTGCTCCGCGAGGCGCTCGATGCCCTCGTCCCCGCCGTCTACTCCGAAGCCATCGAGAGCGAGGAGGTCGAGCCCGTCGCCGACCCCGATCTCGAGATCCTCGAGACCGAGCCCGTCCGCTTCAAAGTGACAGTGCCCGTTCGCCCCACCGTCACCCTCGGCGACTACGAGACCATCCGCATCGCCCCCGAGCCCGTCGAAGTTACCGACGAGATGTTCGACGAGCAGATGGAGCTGATCCGCCGCCGCTTCGCCACCATCGCCCCCGTCGAGCGTGGCGCCCAGTGGGACGACATCCTCACCGCCGACATCAACGGCACCGTCGACGACACGCCCTTCGTGCAGGATGAGGACGTCGAGTTCCCCCTGCGCGAAGGCCAGCGTCTCCTCCTCCCCGACCTTGCCGAGGAGTTCCTCGGCATGGAAGCCGAGTCCGAGAAGACCGTCGAGCTTCCCGTCCCCGAGGACTTCCCCGAGCAGTTCGCCAACAAGACCGCCTCCCTCACCCTCACCCTCAAGGCCGTGAAGGAAGAGGAGCTTCCCGACGAGGACGACGACCTCGCCCAGCAGGTCAACGCTGACGAATTCGAGACCATCGACGACCTCCACGAGCGCGTCCGCAACGACCTCCAGGAGACGCTCCAGCGCCAGGCCGACGAGGCCTACCGCCTCAAGGTCGTCGACGAGCTCGTCGGCCTCTCCGAGATCGAGTACCCGCAGGTCCTCCTCGACCGCGAGATCGACGGGATCATCCGTGAGAGCCACGGCAGCGACGTGCGCGCCTACCAGGCCCACCTCGCCCAGATCGGCAAGACCACCGACGAGTTCCGCGAGATGTACCGCGAACCCGCCCTCCAGCGCCTCAGCCGCTCGCTCGTTCTGGGCGAGCTCACGAGCGCCGAAGGCATCGAGGTTACGGACGAGGATGTCGCCGAGCAGTTGGAGAAAATGCTCGAACCCCTGGGCGAGCAGGCCGAAAGTATGCGTACCATGTTTGAGAGCGATCAGGGTTCGGCCAGCATTCGCAGCAGCCTGCTGACCGACAAGACGCTCGGCCGGCTGCAGGAGATCGCCTCAGCCGACCCCGAGGAGGAGGAAGCCGAGTGAGCCAATTCCATGCCGCCGACCCAAGGGCCGTGGTCCCCATGGTCATCGAGACGGGACCGCGCTCCGAGCGCGCGCTGGACATCTTCTCCCTGCTCCTCAAGGAGCGGATCATCTTCCTCGGCACCCCCATCGACGACCAGATCGCCAATCTCATCGTCGCCCAGCTCCTCTTCCTCCAGCGCGAGGACCCGGAGCGCGACATCAGCCTCTACATCCACTCGCCCGGCGGCATCATCCCCTCCGGGCTCGCCATCTACGACACGATGCAGCTCATCGAGCCCGACGTCTCCACCATCGCCGTCGGGCAGACCGCCTCCATGGCCACGGTTCTCCTCGCCGCCGGGGCGAAGGGCAAGCGCTACGCCCTTCCCAACGCCACCGTGCACATGCACCAGGCCCTCGGCGGGGCCCGTGGTCAGGCCCGCGACATCGAGATCGCGGCGCGCGAGATCCTGCGCAACAACGAGATCATCCGCGACATCATCTCCAGCCGCACCGGCCAGTCCGTCGACAAGGTCCAGGAGGACTTCGACCGCGACTTCTACCTCGATGCCGAGGGCGCCAAGGCCTACGGCTTCGTCGACGAGGTGCTGGAGCAGGCCGCGGTGGCGGAGCAGAGCGGAGGCAGCTGAGCATGGCCAGCAGCCGTTCGAAGCGCACCCAGTATCACTGCTCCTTCTGCGGGAAGAGCCGTGACCAGGTGCGCCGGCTGATCGCCGGACCCGGCTCCGTCTACATCTGCGACGAGTGCATCGAGCTCTGCCGCGAGATCATCGAGGAAGAGTCGGGCGGAGCCACCGCCCAGCCCGCCGCACCCGCCTCCGTCGCCGACGCCGTCCCCTCCCCCCGCGAGGTCCACGAGCACCTCGACGGCTACGTCATCGGCCAGGACGCCGCCAAGAAGGTCCTCTCCGTCGCCGTCTACAACCACTACAAGCGCATCAACGCGGGCGCCGACCAGGACGTCGAACTCGAGAAGTCGAACATCCTCCTCGTCGGTCCCACGGGCGTCGGCAAGACGTACCTCGCGCGCACCCTCGCGCGCTATCTCGATGTGCCCTTCTCCGTCGCCGACGCGACCGCCCTTACCGAGGCCGGGTACGTAGGCGAGGACGTCGAGAACATCCTCCTGCACCTTATCCAGGCCGCCGACTTCGATATCCAGAAGGCCGAGCGCGGCATCATCTACATCGACGAGATCGATAAGGTCGCCCGCAAGTCCGATAACCCCAGCATCACCCGCGACGTCTCCGGCGAGGGCGTGCAACAGGCGCTCCTCAAGATCATCGAGGGCTGCGTCGCGAACGTGCCTCCGCAGGGTGGGCGCAAGCACCCCCATCAGGACTTCCTCCAGATCGACACGTCCAACATCCTCTTCATTTGCGGAGGCGCCTTCGAGGGGCTGGACAAGAACATCGAGCGGCGCCTCAAGCGTGACGAGGTGAGCCTCGGATTCCGCGCCGAACGCAGCACCCGCGGCCCCAGGCGAACCGACCAGCTGCTCGAGCACGTCACCCACGACGACCTCCTCGAGTACGGCCTCATCCCAGAGTTCATCGGCCGCCTCTCCCTCGTCGTCTCCCTCAGCTCGCTCGACCGCGACGACCTCGTCCGCATCCTGACCGAGCCCAAGAACGCGCTCATACGCCAGTTCGAGCGCTACTTCGCCATGGACGGCGTCGACCTCAGCTTTACGGACGACGCCCTCGATGCCGTCGCCGATGAAGCCATCCGCCTGAAGACCGGCGCCCGCGGGCTCCGCACCGTTCTCGAAGACCGCCTCGTCGACGTGATGTACGAGATCCCGAGCCGCGAGGACATCGACCGCTGCGTGGTCAGCGGCGAGACGATCGTGAACCGCCAGCGCCCCATCCTGATGGCGGAGGGCGGCCAGCCCATCGAGCTCGAGGATGTCGCCGAGGAGCCCGAGGTCCACGGCGAGACTGCCTGACCGGACTCGCTAACCCCTCGTCCTGCTGATCGTCGCCCACTGGGCGCCCGTTGCCGCCACGAGCTCGTCCGTCTTCGTCCCGAAGAGCGCGTCGCTCGCCCCCGCCGCCGCCCACACCTGCTGGAAGCGCGCCAGGCTGTCGTCGGCGATGAGGTCCCACTCCCCCGGCAACCCCACCGGCGGCACGCCGCCCACCCGGAAGCCCGTGAGCTCGAAGACCTGCTCGGCCGTCGCCATCTTCATCCGCTTGCGCGAGACGCCCAGCAGCCTTGCCAGCGCTGCCGTGTCGGCCTGCCGGTCGCCGGCCACGAGCACGGCCGTCGGTCGCCCGTCCGCCAGCAGGATCAGCGTCTTCACGATCTGTCCCAGCTCGCACCCGAGCGCGTTGGCCGCCTCGATCGCCGTCGCCGTGCCGTCCTCGAACCGCTCCACGGGCGCGTCGATCCCGCACGCCCGGAGCGCCTCCGCGACCCGTTCCGGCCCGTCGCTCGTGTCCGCGCCCCCTCCGCTCATCGGGGCCGTTTCCCGGTGAAGATGCGCTGCCCCGGATACTCCTCCGGTTCGAACGGCGGGTACGTTCCCGCCTCGAACCCCGCCGCCCGCAGCGCCTCCAGCCACTCCTCCTCGCCGAACAACCCCTCCACGCAGTGGTCGTGTTCGACCCGAACGGAGCCGTCCGCCTCCTTGAGCGTGTAGACCAGGTCGACCTCGTAGAGCGAGTCGTCCGGGTCCTCGTCGCGAACCCACTCCAGGTAGCGCAGCGCCCGCCCGTCCTCGCCGTCGTGCCCGCCGTGGTCGGTCCCCGGCTCGAAGCTCTCCCGCACATAGTCCGGACAGAAGACCGCCGCTCCGCCTGGCCGCGTGTGTTCGAACGCCGTCCTCGCCGCCGCCCGGAGGTCGTCGAGTTCGGTCAGGTACATGAGGGCGTCGTGTGCGAACACCACGTCGAAGGTTCGCCCCAGCCGCACCGCCCGCATGTCCCCCTGGACGTGCTCGCACTCGGGGTTGATGGCCCGGCTCTGCGCCAGCATCTCGGGCGAGAGGTCGGTGAGCGTGCAGGTGAACCACTGCTTCAGATGCGAGGCGTTGTTCCCGCCCCCGGAGCCCAGCTCCAGCAGCCTGACGGCGGGGCCGTCGCAGACCTCGACCAGCGCCTCCCGGTAGTGCGCGGCCTCGCCCGCGTACTCCTCGGGAGCGGTGAGCAGGTGGAACCAGTCGGCCAGATCGGTGTACAGACGCATGCGGGAAGCGATCGTACCCCGCGCCGGCGTGACAGCCCAAAGCGACGTTCATGCGCTAGCCTTACGCGGATGGCACGCGTTCGCGCCGACCAGCTGCTCGTCCACCGCGGCCTCGCCGAGTCTCGCGAGAGCGCCCGGCGGCTCATCATGGCCGGCCGCGCCCGCAGCGGAACGCTCACCCTCGTCAAGCCCGCCACCATGCTCGACGAAGGCGCCCCCCTCGACCTCTCCCAGCTCGAGCCCTACGTCAGCCGCGGCGGCCGCAAGCTCGAAGCCGCCCTCGATGCCTTCGGCATCGACCCCGCGGGGTTGCGCTGCCTCGACGTCGGCGCCTCCACCGGCGGCTTCACCGACTGCCTCCTCCAGCGCGGCGCCGCCTCCGTGCTCGCCATCGACGTGGGCCGGGGCCAGCTGCACCAGCGCCTGCGCGAGGATCCCCGCGTCACCTCCATGGAACGGACCAATGCCCGCGACCTCCCCGACCTCCCCCCGCTCGACTTCTTCGTCGCCGATGTCTCCTTCATCTCCCTGCGCAAGGTCCTGCCCTCGGTGGCTTCCCGCATCCCAGCGCGCACTTCCGGCGTGGTGCTCCTGAAGCCCCAGTTCGAGGCCGGTCCCGCCGACGTGCCCCGTGGTGGCGTCGTGCGCGACGAGACCGTCCGCGCCCGCGTGCTGGACGAGTTCCGGCACTGGGCGCTCGCGGCCGGCTGGGACGTGCTCGATTCCGCCGATTGCGCGGTCGCGGGCGATCGCGGCAATCGTGAGATCGTCGTCCACCTGCGCACACCTGCCCCGGGGGAGCCGTCGTGCTGAAGCGCATCCTCGTCCTGAGACCGGAGGGCGTGGAGCCCGCCCTCCTCCTGGCCGGCCGCATCGCCGAGGCCTGTGAGCAGGCCGGCGTCGAGGTACGCGTCGCAGGGGCCTGGGGGCACGTGCCCGCCGAAGCGCTCGCCGACGCCGATCTCATTATCTGCGCCGGCGGCGACGGCACGGTGCTCCGCGCCGCCCGCCTCGCCGTCCCCCGTCCCCTCCCCATCCTCGGCGTGAACATGGGCCGCCTCGGCTTCCTGACGAGCCTCAATCGCGACGCCTTCTTCGACCAGTTCGACCGCATCGTCGCGGGGGACTGGGAGGTCGAGGAGCGCCTCATGGTCGCCGGCACCGTCACCGAGGGTGAAGCCTCCGGGCGCTCGTTCCACGGCCTCAACGACATCGTCCTCAGCCGCCGCTCTCCCGGCCGCCCCGTGTACGTGGAGCTCGCCGTCGACGGCGAGCGCGTCGCCCTCTATCGCTGCGACGGGATGATCGTCGCGACCCCCACGGGCAGCACGGGCTACTCCCTCAGTGCGGGCGGCCCCATCCTCGCCCCGGTCGAACGGCACCTCGTGGTGACCCCGGTCTCCGCCCACCTCGCCATCGGACGCTCCCTCGTGCTCGAGCCATCCTCGGTCGTGACCCTCAACGTCCGCTCCGACGAGGGCGCCATCCTCACCGTCGACGGCCAGGAAGACCTGCGTCTCGCCGGCGGCGCCCGCGTCTCCCTTACCGCCAGCGAGCATGCCGCCCACTTCGCCCTCCTCGATCCGCCCTCCTCCTTCTTCGGGCACCTTGCCGAGCGTCTCGAGGTGCAGCTCAGCAGCGCCATGAACAACGGTGATTGAGCA
>JAJDUR010000066.1 GCA_022826585.1 Dehalococcoidia bacterium | reverse complement strand
CGGCTGGGGCAAGACCACCCACCTCGGCTTCGGCATCCCCCTCATGATCGGCGCCAAGCTCGCCCGCCCCGACCGCTTCTGCCTCAACTTCATGGGCGACGGCGCCTTCGGCATGTCCGGCCTCGACCTCGAGACCTCCGTGCGCGCCAACCTCCCCATCACCACCGTCCTGCTCAACAACGGCGGCATGGCCACCTACCCCGGCGGCTTCCCCACCGCCCGCACCCAGTTCGGCGTCTCGCACATGACCGGCGACTACGCCGCCATCGCCGAGGGACTCGGCGCGAAGGGCATCCGCGTCACCCAGCCCGACGATCTCGGCGACGCCATCCGGACCGCGCGCACGCTTAACGACGAGGGCCACACCGTCCTCATCGACGTCCATTCGAACTACGAGTCGAAGAAGTCCCGCTTCTAGTCCGGGAGCGACGCCAGGAACGTCTCCATCGCGGCGTTGAACGCTTCGGGCTGGTCGATGTTGGCAGCATGTCCCGCGTCGTCGATCAGGAAGTTCATCGCGCCCGGGATGTTCTCGCTCATGTAGCCGTGCGCCGCGAGGAAGTTCGTGTCGTCCGCCCCCGTCACGACGAGCGTCGGCTTGTCGATCGACGTCAGCGACTGGATCACGCTCGCGTCGCGTTGCGTGAGCATGCCCCGCGCCGCCTTGGCCAGCCCCTCCGCCGACCGGTGCCGCGCCGCCTTAACCTCCGCCGATTCCCCCAGCGAGGCGAGCCCCTTCGTCTCGAACGCTTCCGCCCGCCGGATCGCGAACTGGTTCCAGCCCTCGCGCCCCTTCGGGTTGTTGTAGCCCGGGCCGGTGTCGAACAGCATCAGCGCCCGCGTCCGCTCGGGATGTGCCAGGTTGAAGGCCAGCGACATGTAGCCGCCCAGCGACAACCCGCCGATGACCGCGCTCCCCACGTCGCAGGCATCGAGGATGGCGAGCATGTCGGCTATCGTGGCCGGTTCGGAGTAGTCCCTGGGATCGTCGGGACTGTCGGTGGCGCCGTGCCCCCGCATATCCCAGGCGATGATGCGGTAGCGATCGCTGCACGCCTCCATCTGGCCCCGCCACATCTGCGAGCTGGCCCCGAAGCCGTGCGTCAGCAGGATCGCGGGCCCGTCGCCCTCGACCTCGTAGTACAGGTTCACGCCGTGCCGGTTCAGAGTCGCCATCGTCTGCCTCCCTGGGCTGTGCGGCGGCTCATCCTACGCGGAAGCCAGCAGCAGGCATCGGCCCTCAACCACCCCACAATGGTTGCTAAGGGAAGACATGGTGATGTATGGTCGTTTGCATGGCGCTGTTCGACACCCTCCGGGCATCCCAGCGGCTTAGGGAAGCAGGCTTTGACGAGGCGAAGGCCGGAGCTATCGTCTCGGCCTTCGCCGAGGACATCGGCGAGCGTGTCGCAACGAGAGAGGACATTCACCGCCTTGAAGAGCGGATGGTGCGGTTCGACGACCGGATGGTGCGGTTCGACGAGCGGATGGTGCAGTTCGACGAGCGGCTTGGCACCACCGAAGAACGCCTGGAACAGCGGCTCGTCCTTCGTCTGGGAATCATGGTTGTGGCGGCAACTAGCGTGCTGCTGAGTGCCATTGGCATCGCCACCGGCGTGATCGTCTCCCTGTAACTCCCGTCACGCCGGCCCCGAGTGCCCCTTGATGTCGCCCAGATAGTGCTCCTCGCGCGCCCGCATCCGCGCCGCCTCCTCGCCTCCCCCCTCATGGTCGTACCCGCACAGGTGCAGGATGCCGTGCGTCAGCAGGTGCGCCATCTCGTCCGCGAGCGAGTGCCCCAGCTCGGCCGCCTGCTGCTGAGCCGTTGGCACGCTGATGGCGATCTCCCCGAGGCTCGGCGCCTCCCCCTCACCGAGGGGCGCCTCCGCCGCCTCCGGAAACGCGAGCACGTCTGTGGGCGCATCGATCCCGAGGAAGCGGCTGTTCAGGTCCTGGAGCGTCTCGTCGTCCGTCGTCAGGATCGTGAGCGAGACCCCGTCCGCCACACCCTCCCCCCCCAGCACGTGCCCGGCGAGCGCTTCGAGGGCGTCGAGAGCAGCGCCCCCGGGCTCGATCTCGACCACGAAGTCGACGGCGTAGGCCATGCCGCGCTAGCTGACGGCGAAGATCGCGGCCGCCTCGCGGGCGGCGTCGACCAGCGGCGTCGGGATGATGCCGAACACGATCACGCCCACCGTGGCGACGCCCAGCGCCAGCCCCACCGTCGGGGAGATCGCCAGCCGCTTCTCCTCCTCCGCCTCGCCCATGAACATCTGCCGCACGACCGCGAGGTAGTAGTAGGCCGACACCACCGAGTTCAGCACGCCGATGATGACGAGCCAGGCGAGATCCGCCTGGATGCCCGCGTTGAAGACGTACAGCTTCGCCCAGAAGCCCGCCGTCGGCGGGATGCCGGCGAGCGAGATGAGGCAGAAGGCCAGCGCCAGTGCCAGCAGCGGCGCCCGCCGCCACATGCCCGCGTAGTCCGCGATGTCGTCGCTGCCGATGCGCTGCGAGATGCCGATCACCGCGATGAAGGCGCCCAGGTTGGTGAAGGCGTAGGCCGCCACGAACAGCAGAACGCCGCTCGCACCCTGCACGAAGTGCTCCCCCGCGATCGAGATCGCCGCGAGCCCGATCATGAAGTTGCCCGCCTGCGCGATCGACGAGTACCCCAGCATCCGCTTGATGTCGCGCTGCCGGATCGCGAGTACGTTCCCCACCGTCATCGAAACCGCGGCGATGACCGCGAAGATCATCGCCCAGTCGTCGCTCAGGAACTGCTCGCCCAGCCCCTCGAAGAAGAGCCGCATGACCACGGCGAAGGCAGCCGCCTTCGACCCCACCGAGAGGAACGCGGCCACCGGCGTGGGCGCCCCCTGGTACACGTCCGGCACCCACATCTGGAAGGGGACGACCGCCATCTTGAAGCCGAAGCCCGCGATCAGCAGCACGCTCGCGACCACGAGCAGCGAGCGGTTGTCGGCGCCGCTCTCGCTGATCGCGGCGGAGATGTCCGTCAGCAGGGTCGAGCCGGCGAAGCCATACAGGAGCGCCATGCCGTAGAGCAGCAACGCCGAGGCGATGGCGCCCAGAAGCAGGTACTTCATGCCCGCCTCGCTCGATCGCTGGTCCTTGCCCCACCCGGCGAGGATGTACTGCGGGATCGAACTCAGCTCGAGCGCCAGGAAGATCGTGATCAGGTCGCGCGCGCCCGCCAGGAACATCAGCCCCGCGGACGCCGTCAGGACCAGCGCGAAGTACTCCGACTGCCGCCGCCCCACCCGGTCCACCCAGTCGATCGAGGCGATGACCACGATCGCGGTGATGCCCGCGAAGACGTACTGGAAGAAGACCGCGTACTGGTCGATAGCGAAGGTGCCGTCGAAGGCCGTCTGGAAGTCCCCGCGGATGACCCAGGTCGAGGTCCAGATGGCCGCCCCGAGGATGCCCGCGAGGGCGATGTAGGGCAGGTACCGCCGCTGCTGCGGCAGGAGCGCGTCCCAGACGAGCACCGCGCCGGCGCCGAGCAGGATCGCGAGCTGGGGTCCGACGATGTCGAGTTCGCTCACCCTGCCACCCTCGCGCTCACGACCCCGATCGCGGGATCAAGCATGTCCATGATCAGGCTCGGGTAGACGCCCAGCAGGATCACCAGCGCCGCCAGTCCGATCACGCTCGCGTGCTCCCACCAGTGCTTCTGGTCGTCCGCCTCGTCCCACTCGTGGCGCACCGGCCCGAACACCACTCGCTGCAACGTCCAGAGGATGTACCCGGCCGAGAGCACCACGCCGAAGATCGCCATCAGCACGGCCCATTCGTGCTTCTGGAAGGCGCCGATGAAGATCGTCACCTCCGCGATGAAGCCCGCCAGGGCGGGCAGCCCCACGCTCGCGAAGCCCGCGAACACGAGCCCCGTCGCGATCAGCGGCATCTGCCGGGCAAGGCCGCCCAGCTTGCCGATCTCGCGCGTGTGCGTGCGTTCGTACATCAGCCCCACCACCACGAAGAGCAGGCCCGTGATCAGTCCGTGGGCGAGCATCTGGTAGGCCGCCCCCACCATCGCCGTCGTCCCCAGCGCCCCGATGCCGAGCAGCACGAGGCCCATGTGGCTCACCGACGAGTACGCGATCAGCCGCTTCACGTCCGTCTGCCGGAACGTCACGAACGCCCCATAGAGCACGCTGATCGCGCCGATCGCCGCCAGCCAGATGCCGTAGTCGTTCGCCTGCCCCGGCAGGATGGTGACGCAGGTGCGGATGATGGCGTAGCCGCCCATCTTCAGCAGCACGCCCGCCAGCATCACCGAGACGGCCGTGGGCGCATCGCTGTGCGCGTCGGGCAGCCACGTGTGCAGCGGAACGATCGGCAGCTTCACCGCGAACCCGATGAACAGGAAGAGGAACACCCAGCGCAGCGGCAGCACCGCGCTCGAAATGCTCGACTCGCCCAGGAGCTGCATGTCGAACGTGCCCGCGCTGAACGCCAGCGCGAGGATGGCCACGAGCATGAAGGCCGAGCCCGCGACGGTGTACAGCACGAACTTCATCGCCGAGTATTCGCGCCGTCCCGATCCCCAGACCGAGATGAGCAGGTACATCGGGAACAGCTCCAGCTCCCAGAACAGGAAGAAGAGCAGGAAGTCCATCGCCGTGAAGACCCCGAGCACGGACGTCGAGAGCACCATCAGGCAGGCGAAGTACGCCCGCGGCCGGTGCTCGATGCTGAACGAGACCAGCACCGCCGCGGTCGTCAGGAACGTCGTCAGCACCACCAGCGGCAAGCTCAGTCCGTCGACGGCAAGGAAGTACTGGATGTCGAAGAAGCCGACGTCGATCCAGGTCGCGCGGTCGACGTACTGGAAGCCCCCGCCCATCTCGAAGTCGAAGAACATGACCAGCGAGATGGCCAGCGCCACGAGCGAACCGAGCAGCGCCACCCAGCGCGACTGCTGCGCCCGGGCGGAGGGCAGCAGCAGGATCAGCAGCCCCGCGAAGGCGGGCAGGAACACGAGCACGGTCAGCAGCATTCCACCCTCCTACAGCGGATTCGCGATGAACACGATGATGGCGACGATGAAGACGCCGGCGGCGATGCCCACGCCGTAGAGCTGCACCTGCCCGGTCTGGGCGTGGCGCAGCACACGGCTCGATTGCGCGCCCACCCAGCCGGTGCCGTTCACGGCTCCGTCCACGGCGAACGTGTCGAACAGTTCCACCAACCGGTTCCAACCGCGCTGGAAGAGGTTGATGGCGAAAGCCCGTTCGTACAGGTCGTCCAGGAAGAACTTGCGCTCGAGGAGAATGGCGATGGGGAGCGCCGTCCTGCGGATCTCGGTCGAGGAGACGAGCCGCCGGTGGTAGATGGCCCAGGCCGTCCCGATGCCCGCCACCGCGATCAGGGACGAGGTAATGGCGATCCAGTAGCTAAAGTCGGGCGCCTTGTGAAGCGCGTCCACCGGCACCGCCGCCTCCACGAAGTGGTGGAACTCCTTCCCCCACGCCCACCACCCGGCCGCGATCGCGCCCGCGGCCAGGATGAGCAGGGGAACCGTCATCACCCAGCTCGACTCGTGTGGGTGCGCCGGATCACCGTGGAAGTGCGAGTCCTCGTCCTCGTGGTCGACCGGCTCGCCGCCCTTGTACTCTCCGAAGAACGTCATGAAGACCGCGCGGAACATGTAGAGCGCCGTCACGAACGAGGCGATGGCGGCCACCGCGTAGAGGCCCTTGTTGTTGACCCACGCCTCCAGAAGGATCTCGTCCTTCGACCAGAATCCCGCCAGCGGGAAGATGCCCGAGAGGCTCAGCGTGCCGATCAGGAACGTCCAGAATGTGATCGGCATCACCGTCCGCAAGCCGCCCATGAGCCGCATGTCGAACGTGTTGGTCGCGTGGTTCACGGAGCCGCTGCCCAGGAAGAGCAGGGCCTTGAAGAAGGCGTGCGTGAACAGGTGGAAGACCGCCACCGCGTACCCGAACACGCCCAGCGCCAGCATCATGTAGCCGAGTTGGCTGATGGTGGAGTAGGCGAGCACCCGTTTCAGGTCCGTCTGCACCAGCGCCAGCGAGGCGCCCACCGCCACCGTCGCCGCCCCGATCCAGCCCACCACCTCAAGGGCGTCCGGCGACACGTCCAGCACCGGCCAGAAGCGCGCCATCAGGTAGACCCCCGCCGCCACCATCGTGGCCGCGTGGATGAGGGCCGAGACCGGCGTCGGGCCCTCCATCGCGTCGGGAAGCCACACGTGCAGCGGGAACTGCGCGCTCTTGCCGACCGCGCCCGCGAACAGCCCCAGCCCGAACAGCGTGATCGTCGTCATCGAGAGCGTGCCCGCCAGCGCGATGTCGTGAATCTCGTGGATGGCGAACGTCTCGGCCCGCGTCCAGATGAGCAGGATCGCCGCCAGCAGCCCGAGGTCGCCGAGTCGCGTGACGATAAACGCCTTCTTCGCCGCCGCGGCCGCGCTCGGCTTGTGGAACCAGAAGCCGATGAGCAGGTAGCTCGAGAGGCCCACCAGCTCCCAGAAGATGAAGAGCATGAAGAGGTTGTCGGCCAGGACCAGCCCCAGCATCGCCGTAATGAAGAGGCTCATGTAGGCGTAGTACCGCCCGTAGCCCGGGTCGCCCTCCATGTACCCCTGCGAGTACACCTGCACGAGCAGCGACACGCTCGAGACGACCACCAGCATCACCGCCGTCAGCCCGTCGATGCGCACCCCCAGCGTCAGCTCCAGGTCACCCGCCCGGAACCACTCGTGCGTGTAGATGGCGATGCCGCCGTTCGCCCCCAGCACGTCGACCAGCGCGACCAGCGAGAGGACGAACGAGACGCCGATGGCGAGGATGCTCAGGTAGCCCGCGACCTTCGGCAGCTTGCGCAGGTAGAGCGTGATGACCGCGAACGCCGCCAGCGGGCAGACGATGATCGCCCACAGCACAGCCTCGCTGATTCCGGGCACTCCGGCCGCGTCCGCCACGAGTGGGGTCATCGGCTCAGATTTTCCTCAGGATTTCGCGCGCCACGTGCGCCTTGCCCGTGGGAACGTAGATGGTGCGTTCGTCGCGCATGGAGGCGTCTTCGCCGCGGCCTACTGGCGGCATGATCACGATCCGCAGCCCCTCCGCTGCGAACAGCTCACGCCACGTCTCGGCGACATACCCGTTGGCCACGCTCATGAATTCAACCCACATGGCGCTACAACTTCAGGAGGTCGAGCTGGTCGACCTCGACGGTCTGGCGGCTCCGGTAGACGGCCACCGCGAGTGCAAGCGCGACGGCCGCTTCCGCAGCGGCGACGGTGATGATGAAGGCCACGAAGGCGTGGCCCGCGATCTGGTGGTCGCTCTCGCCGAATCGCGAGAACGCCACCAGCGTGATGTTGACCGAGTTCAGCATCAGCTCGATGCCCATGAGCACGCCGATCGCGTTCCGCTTGCTCAGGGCGATCACCAGCCCCAGGCAGAACAGCAGCGCCCCAACCGTGAGGAAGTGCTCAAGCGTCAGCATCGGTGACGTCCTCGTCTTCCTCGGTCTCGGAGCGCACCAGCATGATCGCGCCCACCAGGGCGGCGGTCAGGAGCACGGACGCGATCTCGAAGGGCAGCACCCAGGTCGAGAGCAACGCCAGCCCGAGCTCCTTCGCGGTGAGTCCGGCGTCGGTCCCGCCCGTCGACCAGGCAGTGTCGTGGATGACGAACAGGAACACGGTCACGAGGGCGATGCCCAGCAGGATCGCCGGGCCCACCATCGCCGTCTCCGAGTTGTCCCGCACGGAGCGTGGCGTCAGCACGATTGCGAACAGAATCAGCACCGCGATGGCGCCCACGTAGATGACGATCTGCGCCATCGCGATGAACTCCGCCGAGAGCAGCACGAAGAATCCCGCCACCCCGATGAAGGTCACGATCAGGAACAGCACCGCGTGCAGGAGGTTGCGCGACACCATCACGCCCCCCGCCGACACAAGCGTGAGGATCGAGAGCGCGTAGAACGCGATGTTGACGCCGGCGCCTTCCATCTACTTGCCCCCGCCGATCACCGGTTCCTCGACCGGCACGTAGCCGCCCGCGTCCCGCACCAGCCGCGGCCGCGTGGGGATGCGCTCCGGCCTGTAGCCGAGGAATCGCGCCCACAGGTACACCGCCGCCGCCGAGGCCACGATGTTGATCCCCATGAAGGCGAAGACGATGTTGCCGCTCAGCCCGGCCTCCACCCACCACAGCCGCTCGAGCGCCACCAGGAACAGGTTGAACACCGCCAGCGGCAGCAGGAACTTCCAGGCGAAGGCCATCAGCTGGTCGATCCGCAGGCGCGGCAGCGTGCCCCGCGTCCAGATGAAGACCAGGTAGAAGAGGTGCGTCTTGGCGATGAAGATGAGCCACGGCGGCACCCACTCCTCCAGCCCCCACATCGACCAGCCGCCCAGGAAGATGGTCGAGGCGAAGGCCGCCGCCGCCAGCGCGTAGCCGATGTCCATCCCGTAGAAGAGGCCCCACTTCATCCCGCTGTACTCGGTCAGGTAGCCGGCCACAATCTCCGACTCCGCCTCCGCGATGTCGGTGGGCGTGCGGTTCAGCTCCGCGCTCACCGCGATGAAGTAGACGACGAAGGCCAGCGGCTGCATGAAGATCAGCCACAGGTTCGACTCGATCTGGAAGTCCACGATGCCCGGCAGGCTCATGTCGTTCGTGAACACCACCACGCAGAGCAGCATCAGCACGAGCGGCACCTCGTAGCTGACCGACATCGCCACGATCCGCATCGCTCCGAAGAGGCTGTACTTGTTGTTCGAGCTCCACCCCGCGATGAACGCCGCCAGCACCGGCAGTCCCGACACAGCAATGAAGTAGATCAGCCCCGCGGGCACGTCCGCGAACACCATGTTGGGCCCGAACGGGATCACCGCGAACAGCAGCACCGCCGGCGCCACGAAGAAGACCGGCGCCGCCCACATCAGCGTGCGGTCCGCCACCCTCGGCGTGAGCGCTTCCTTCTGCAGCAGCTTGAGCGCGTCCGCCACCGGCTGTAGCAACCCGAACGGTCCCACCCGGTTCGGCCCCCGGCGCGACTGGATGCGCCCGATCAGCCGCCGCTCCCCGTACACCCCCACGAACAGCTGCGAGGGCAGCACGAAGATCACGAACGCCGCCACGAACCCGATGATCGGCGCCACGATGTACGCCAGCTCGTACGGCGCCACCTTGTCGATCCCCTCGAGGATCACCCGCGACAGGTTCGAGAGGTCGCGGAAGTCGTACCAGTGGTCGGTCGCGAGTATCGGCATCAGCGGTCAATCTCACCGACGACGATGTCGATCGAGCCGAGCGCCACGATGGCGTCGGCGATGGAGCCGCCGACCGTCATCTCCTTCAGCACGCTGAGGTTGATGAGCGAGGGCGGGCGGATGTGGAAGCGGTAGGGCGAGGGCCCCTCGTCGCTCACGAGGTAGTAGCCCAGCTCGCCGCGCGGGCTCTCGATACGCGCGTAGGCCTCGCCCGCGGGCGGACGCAGCGCCAGCGGCACCTCCGTGCTGTGCGGACCGCCCGGCAGCCCGTCCAGCGCCTGCTCCACGATGTTCAGGCTCTGGCGCATCTCCTCCAGCCGCACGATGAAGCGGTCGTAGGCGTCGCCCTGGTACCCGATCGGAATCTCGAAGTCGTACTGCTCGTAGCCGCAGTAGGGGTCCGCCTTGCGGATGTCCCAGGCAACCCCGCTGCCCCGCAGCATCGGCCCGCTGAGCGAGGCGTTGATCGCCATCTCCGGCGGAATCACGGCCACGTCCCGCGCCCGCGTCAGGAAGATCTCGTTCCCCGAGAGCAGCCCCTCGCCGTCGGCGATCGTCTCGCGCAGCGGACCGATTAGCGCTCGCACCTGCTCCTCGAACCCGTCCGGCAGCTCGAAGGCGACGCCGCCGATGCGCATGTAGTTGCACGTCAGCCGCGCGCCGCTCGTCATCTCGAAGATGTCGAGAATCTTCTCGCGCTCGCGCATGAACCACATGATCGGCGTCTGCCACGCGCCCGTGTCGTTGGCGAAGGCGCCCGCCCCCATGCAGTGGCTCGCCAGGCGCTGCAGCTCCGCCATGATCACGCGGATCGCCTGCCCCCGCGGAGGCACCTCGATGCCCGCCAGCTTCTCCACCGCCAGGCAGTAGCCCAGGTTGTTCGACATGCTGCTCAGGTAGTCCGTGCGGTCCGTGAAGGGGATGTTCTGCGTGTAGGTCCGCTCCTCCGCCAGCTTCTCCATCGAGCGGTGCAGGTAGCCGATCACCATCTCCGCATCGACGACCCGCTCCCCGTCGACTGTCGCCTTCACCCGGAACACGCCGTGCGTCGACGGGTGCTGCGGCCCGATGTTCATCACGAACGGTTCGGACTGAACGATCTCGCTCATGTGACCGGCCGCACCGGGGGCTCGGGCTTGGCCGAGGTCCCCGCGAATTCGTTCAGGCCCGGCTGCAACCCGCCCGGCATCGAGAGGAAGTCCTTGCGCAGCGGGTGCCCCGGGTAGCCGTCCCAGAGCAGGATGCGCTGCAGGTTCGGGTGCCCCTCGAACCCGATCCCGAAGAGGTCGTACGTCTCCGACTCCTGGATCCACGCCCCCTGCCACACCTCCACTACGCTCGGCACCGACGCGTTCTCACGGTCGTGCGCCTCCACCTTCGCGCAGGCGATCTGGTTCCGCTCAAGCGACTGCAGGTGGTAGACCACCTCGAAGCGGTCCCACTGGTCCACCCCGCACAGGTTCGAGAGGTGCGCGAAGTTCGTCTCCGGGTCGTCACGCAGTGCCCGGAAGGTCTCGAGCGCGTGCTCGGCCTTCAGGATGCACGCCGTCTCGGTCGTCTTCGCCACCGAACCGGGCACGAGCCGCTCCGCCGCCGCCGCCAGCTCCTCGCCGCTCCACCAGCGCGTCATCAGGAGTACTCCAGCGCGCGCTTGCGCCAGGCGTAGAGTCCGCCCACGACGAACGTTCCGATGAAGATCGCGATCTTCCCCAGCCCCACGAGTCCCGCATCCTCGAACACCACCGCCCAGGGGAAGAGGAACACGATCTCGACGTCGAACAACAGGAACAGCAAGGCCACGTAGTAGAAGCGGAAGTTGAACTGCGTGAGCGCCGACCCGCGCGTCACCATGCCGCACTCGTAGGTGTCTTCCTTGACCGGATCGGAGGGCACCTCGGGCCGGATGTTGACGAACTTGAATGCCCAGGACTGCACAATCGCGCCCGCTGGAAAGATCAGCGCGATGATGACGAGGATGGCGATGTGGCCGTATTCGTGGAGCACGCCTCAGCCGTTTGTGAAATCTCTCGCTAAGACCCGCGGCACTATAGCACGGACGCCCCTCCAGGGACCAAACAGAAGCCCCGCGCTCGGCTCACGGGCGGCAGCCCTCAGGGACCGGTCACCACCGCAGCGGTGACGGGCTCCATCACCGCTCCAGGCTCTCCTTGTCGCCCGGGATGGGGAAGCCGGCGTCTGCCTCGCCCACCCGGATGGCCACCACCGCCCGTACCGCCTGCCTCGGGTAGGCGCTGTAGGGATCGAACGCCTCGTACTCGAACAGGTCGTACCCGGTGAACCCCGCGTTCGGCGTGTACCACAGGATCGTGCCCGCCAGCCACACGCCGACGCCGGCATCGAGAGTGCCGTTGGCCGGCGCCGTGACGACGCGGAAGTAGCGCGGTCCCGGGCTGCCGAAGGTCGTGGCCTCCAGCACGATGTCGATCGCCGTGTCGCGCTCCGTAGCCACCGCCACCGGCTGCGCGACATGCCCGGGGACGACGCTGATGGCGTCGGAGATGGCGATGCCGTTGTTCGTCTCGTCGCTCTCGACCACGATGTCGTGGGGATCGGCCTGGGCGGCCAGGCGGTAATGGCCGGGGCTCAGGTCGGACACGTCGACCCACTGGAACGTGAGGTTGCCCTCGTACACGTCCCGCCAACCCTCGGTCACCCCCATGACCAGGCTGTCCGCCTCCGGTTGGTTGGCGCGACAATTCTCGATGAGGGACTCCTCGTAGTTGCGCTCCCCCGGGGCGTCGTGCCGCTCGTCCAGGCGCTCGACGTCCAGCATGCAGAAGCCCACCTTCCTGCCGCTCGCAACCTGGGTCGTGCCGGTCTCGTCCCACAGCGAGTACCCCATGATCTCCATGAGATGGAAGTGGTTATGTCCATCAGCCGTCTCGTACCGCACCGGCGGCTTCGTGAGGTTGACCCAGTCGCCGGTCGACGTCCGAACCCGCTGCCACACGTCGTGGCTCGTCGGATCGTCCGGATCGGCCAGCTGGGGATTGCCGAGCAGGTCCAGGGGACCGTCTCCGAGATTGGTCACGTACCCCTCGAAGCGCAGGACCAGCATCTCCTCGCCGTCCCACCAGACCACCTCCGCCCCGTCCCACGGCGTGGGCGGATCGCTCACCAGGTCGGGAAGCAGGAAGTCGCGGTCGTTGTCGGCCACGAACACGGCGGCCGAGCCCGCGTCCGCCCGGACCAGGTAGCCCGCCCCGGGGCTGATCGCCGCCGTCACCCTGCTGGTGGCTTCGACGATGTCGTCGTCGGCCAGCGCAACGGAGAGCGTCGTCGTGCGCTCACCAACGGCGAACGTCACCGTTTCCGGCGCCGGGCCGTCCAGCATCGAACCGCTCTCCGCCACACCCACGGCGACCGTCAGGGTTCTCACCGTTTCGCCCGTGCGCGTCAACGTGAACACCGCGGGCGCCGCCTCCGTGACCAGGCGCGGCCCCGACGCGATGGACACCTCCGCCGGTTCCGTCGCCGCCGGTGGCGGACTGGTCGGAGCATCCTGCGCTACGTCGTCGTCCGTGGGCATTGTCCGGGCCGCTGTGCTTGCGGCCATGCCGGGAGTGGGGGCCGTCGCAGCCGGGGCCGCTTCACCGTCGGGAGGCGCGTCCGCCACGGCTTCGGGCGGCCCGTCGGGTGCGCTCTGGTCCGGAGCCGCCGGGTCGCTCCGCGCGGTCACGAGCGAGATGCCCACCACCAGGGCGGTAAGCGCCGCCAGGGCAACGATCTTCCCGGGACCCGGCGCCCCCCATCCCGAGCGGTCAGTTGACATCGCACCGTCTCGCCGCGCCACCACGTGACAGGAACGCGTCCCCGGCCACCACGGCGCGTTATCGCGCGGAGTCTACGGGTACCGCGCCATGGAGGGATGGCTCCCGAGGCGGCCAGTCCCCCTCCTGCCTCCTCCGTGACCCGATTTGCCCTTGTGACACGGCGGCGTAACATTTCGGCCACCCTCGTGCACAGGGGTCACATGGCCACCGGCGCCGACCACGATCTGTACCCCCTTGGCGAAGCGCCCCCGCTGGGCGAAGTGCCCAAGCGCATGCACGCCCAGCTCATCCGCGAGTCCCGCTTCGGCGAGCCCATCCAGGCCTTCGCCCCCGAGGTCGTCGACATTCCCCCCGTCGGTCCCGACGATGCCCTCGTCTACGTCATGGCCGCGGGCGTCAACTACAACAACGTCTGGGCCGGCCGCGGCGTCCCCATCGACGTCATCGCCGCCCGCCAGAAGGCCGGCGAGGTCGAGGATTTCCACATCGGCGGCTCCGATGCTTCCGGCATCGTCTACGCGGTCGGCGAGAACGTCACCAACATCAAGGTCGGCGACGAGGTCATCATCCACTGCGGCATCTGGAACATTCACGCGCCCTGGGTGACCGCCGGCAACGACCCGATGTACGACGCCTCCTACCGCATCTGGGGGTACGAGACGAACTGGGGCTCGTTCTCCCAGTTCACGCGGGTGCAGGCCCACCAGTGCCTGCCCAAGGCCCCGCACCTCACCTGGGAGGAAGCCGCCGCGCCCACCCTCGTGGGCGCGACCGCCTACCGCATGCTCTTCTCCTGGCCCCCCCACGACGTGCGCGAAGACGACGTCGTCCTCATCTGGGGCGGCGCCGGCGGACTCGGCACCATGGCCATCCAGCTCGCCGCCCTCCAGGGCGCCAAGCCCATCGCCGTCGTCTCCAGCGACGAGAAGGGCGAGTTCTGCAAGCAGCTCGGCGCCGTCGGTTACATCAACCGCAAGAACTTCGACCACTGGGGCCGCCTCCCCAACTGGGAAGACGCAGCAGGCATGGGCGAGTTCCAGAAGGGCGCGCGCGCCTTCGGCAAGGCCATCTGGGACGTGCTCGGCGAGCGCCGCAGCCCCCGCATCGTGTTCGAGCACCCCGGCGAGGACACCCTCCCCACCTCCATGTTCGTCTGCGACACCGGCGGCATGGTCGTCATCTGCGCCGGCACCACCGGCTACAACGCCGATGTCGACCTGCGCTACCTCTGGATGCGCCAGAAGCGCTTCCAGGGCTCCCACTTCGCCAACGACGGGCAGGCGGGCGCCTTCAACGACCTCGTCATCCAGGGCAAGATCGACCCCTGCCTCTCGCGGGTCTTCCCCTTCGAGGAGACGGGCGCCTGCCACCAGCTCATGTTCGAGAACCGCCACCCCGACGGCAACATGGCCATCCTCGTCGGCGCCACCGAAGAGGGTCAGGGGCGCAGCTAGGGCCGTGCCCGGGCGGCCGCAACCACCCACACCAGGAAGGGGCCCCCGACATGGCGCGTGACTTCGCCGCCGACATCCTCGATCCCATCGCCCAGGAGATCGTCTCCAACGTCGGCGTCTGGGTGGACCGCGAGGTCAAGCCCGTCGCCAGCGAGTACGAGCACGCCGACGAGTACCCCGAGCCCCTCGTCAACGGCATGGCCGAGATGGGCCTCTTCGCCATCAAGGTGCCCGAGGAGTACGGCGGCCTCGACCTCAGCTTCGAGTGCTACGCCGGCGTCTGCGTCGAGCTCGCCCGCGGCTGGATGAGCCTCGCCGGCGTCCTCAACACCCACGTCCTCGTCGGCTACGCCATCTCCACCTACGGCACCGAGGAGCAGAAGCAGAGCTTCCTCCCCCGCATGACCGAGCCCGAGATCCGCGCCGCTCTCAGCATCACCGAGCCCGACGCCGGCTCCGATGCCCAGGCCATCAAGACCCAGGCCACCCGCGACGGCGACGACTACGTCATCAACGGCCAGAAGATGTGGGTCACGAACGGGCAGCGCGCCGGCGTCTACCTCGTCCTCACCAAGACCGACGTCGAGGCCCAGCCCGCCCACCGCGGCATCAGCGCCTTCCTCGTCGAGCCCGGCATGGAGGGGTTCTTCGTCGGCCGCAAGCTCGAGAAGCTCGGCTACAAGGGCGTCGAGACCACCGAGCTCGCCTTCGACAACGCCCGCGTCCCCGCCGGCAACCTCCTCAGCGGCGACGAGGGCCGCGGCTTCCAGCACGTCATGAGCGCGCTCGAGGTGGGGCGCATCAACGTCGCCGCGCGCGGCGTGGGCGTGGCCCAGGCCGCCTTCGAGGACGCCATCGCCTACGCCCAGCAGCGCCACGCCTTCGGCAAGCCCATCGGCGAGCACCAGGCCCAGCAGATCCGCCTCGCCGAGATGGCCACCAAGATCCGCGCCGCCCGCCTCCTCACCTTCGACGCCGCCCGCCGCAAGGACAGCGGCGCCCGCACCGACCTCGACGCGGGCATGGCCAAGCTCTTTGCCACCGAGGTCTGCCAGGAGGTCGTCCTCGAAGCCCTCCGCCTCCACGGGGGCGTCGGCTACAGCAAGGAGCTCCCTCTCGAGCGCTACTACCGCGACGCCCCCGTCATGGTCATCGCCGAGGGCACCAGCGACATCCAGAAGATCGTCATCGCCCGCAACCTCCTCCGCGAATACGCCATCGACTAGCCCCCAGGAGCCAACAGCCAGGAGCCAGCAAATGACTGTCCACGACGGGCGCGAAGCCTTCGGCCACTACTACGAGGAGTTCCAGGTCGGCGACGTCTTCAAGCACTGGCCCGGGCGCACGATCACCGAGTACGACGACATCGTTCACTGCATGCAGACCATGAACCACCACCCTCTCCACATCGACGCGCGCTACGCCGAGGAGGAGACCCAGTTCGGCAAGAACGTGGTCGTCGGCACCCTCGTCTACTCCATCGTCTTCGGCATGACCGTCACCGAAGTCTCCGGGAAGGCCATCGCCAACCTCGAGATCGAGTCGCTCAAGCACACCGCCCCCACCTTCCACGGCGACACCGTCTACGCCGAGACCACCGTGACCGACAAGGTCGAGTCGCGATCCCGCAACGACCGCGGCATCGTCACCGTCGACACGCGCGGCTACAACCAGCGCGGCGAGACCGTCCTCACCTTCACCCGCAAGGTCATGGTCCCGAAGCGCGACACAGGCGAGTAGCTGCACCCATGCTGGCACGCATCCCCCTGCTCCTGGACCCGCAGCCTGAGGGCGGGTACACCGTCACCTCGCCCCTGTTCCCGGAGCTGATTACCGAGGGTGACACCCTTGAAGAGTGCCAAAGCAACGCACGGGAGGCCTTCGCACTCGTGGTCGAGATATACCAAGACCGGGGGCGGCCGCTTCCACAGGAACTTTGGGGCAGCTAGGCCCGCTCCAGCGGCGCCAGGCTCTGCAGGAGCCGTTTGACCCCCGCCTTCGTGTCGTCGAACGCCACCACCACCTCCACGTCCCCGCGACGTTCCTGGCAGCTCACGACGATGCCCTCCCCGAAGTGCGCGTGACGCACCCGTTCGCCCGCCTGCCACTCCGGCTCCGAAGTCCCGGCGTCCGCGGACGGGGCTGTTGATCCTGGCGACGGGGCCTCCGGAGCGGGCTCCCGCACGGTGCGTCGTTCGCCGCTTCGGTAAGGCTGGAGCAGGTGCTCCGGAATCTCCGCCAGGAAGCGCGAGGGCGGATTCGTGAGCGGCCGCCCGCCGAGGTAGCGCCGGTACGCCCGCGTCAGGTACACCGAGTCCTCCGCCCGCGTGATCCCGACGTAGGCGAGGCGGCGCTCCTCCTCCATCTGCCGGGGATCGTCGAACGATCGGATGTGCGGCAGCACTCCCTCCTCCATCCCCACCAGGAACACGACCGGGAACTCCAGCCCCTTGGCCGCGTGCAGGGTGATGAGCGTGATCGCCTCCGCCGCCCCCTCCATCTCGTCCACGTCCGCCACGAGCGCCACGTCCTGCAGGAAGCTCGCGAGGTCGGCCGCCTCGCCCCCCGTCGTGTCCTCGTACTGCGCCATCACCGTGCGCAGCTGCAGCACGTTCTCCAGGCGCTCCTCCCCGCCCTCGTCCCGGTCGCGCAGGTAGTCGACGTACCCGCTCTCCTGCAGTACGTGGTCGAGCAGCTCCGCCAGCGGACGGTCCCGCTCGCCGCGCATCCCCTCGATCGCGAGCACGAAGCGCCTGATCGCCGTCGCCGCCCGCGCCGCGATCCCGGGCAAGGGCTCCCCCCTCGCCACCGCCTCGCAGGCGTCCCAGATCGCGAGACCGGTCGACCCCGCGTATTCCGACAGGCGCGCGAGCGTCGTGTCCCCGATGCCCCGCGCCGGCACGTTGATGATGCGCAGCAGGCTCGCCTCGTCGAGCCGGTTGTGCACCAGCCGCAGGTAGGCGATCAGGTCCTTGATCTCGCGCCGCTGGTAGAAACGCACACCCCCGATCAGCCGGTACGGAATCCGGTGCCGCACGAGCGCGTCCTCGATCGGTCGCGACTGCGCGTTCGTCCGGTACAGCACCGCGATCGACCCCAGCGGCTGGTCCGTCGTGGCGAGGCGCTCCACCTCCCGCGCGACGAACTCCCCCTCCTCCTCGTCGTTGTAGGCCTCGTACTGCACGAGGGCCTGCCCGTCCTTCCGTTCCGTCCAGAGGGCGCGCTCGATGTGGCTGCGGTTGTTCTCGATGACCGCGTTGGCCGCGTCCAGGATGGGCTGCGTCGATCGGTAGTTCTGCTCCAGGAGGTAGGTCTTCGCCTCGTCGAAGTCGCGCAGGAAGTACTGCGTGTTGCGCGAGTCCGCCGCCCGCCACGAATAGATGCTTTGATCAGGGTCCCCCACCACGCAGATGTTCCCGTGCCCCGAGGCAAGCTGCCGCGCGAGCGCGTACTGCGCCGGGTTCGTGTCCTGGAACTCGTCCACGAGCACGTGCAGGTACCGCCCCGCCCGCCGCTCCAGCGCCTCCTCCGACTCGCGGAACAGCCGCACCGTCTCCGTCAGCAGGTCATCGAAGTCCAGCGCCGAGGCCTCGCGCAGGCCCTTCTGGTATCCCTCGTACGCCCTCGCCACAATCTCCTGGAAGTAGCTCTCGCTCTGCCGCTTGAAGTGGTCCGCGCCCCGCATCTCGCTCTTCGCGCTGGAGATCGCCGAGAGCACCGACCGTGGCGTGAACTGCCGCGAGTCGACGTGCAGCGACGTCAGCACGCGCTTCATCAACGCCGTCTGGTCTGCGTCGTCGTAGATCACGTAGTCGGGCGAGAGCCCGATGTCCTGGCCGTGGATGCGCAGCCAGCGCGCGCACATCGAGTGGAACGTCCCGAGATGCAGCTTGGCCGCGTCCTCGCCGAGGAGCCCCTGCGCCCGCGCCCGCATCTCCCGCGCCGCCTTGTTCGTGAACGTCACCGCGAGGATGCGCCACGGCGCGATCCGCTGCTCCCCCACCAGCCACGCGATCCGGTTCGTGATGACGCGCGTCTTGCCGCTGCCCGGCCCCGCCAGGATGAGCTGGGCGCCCTCGCCGTGCTCCACAGCCGCGCGCTGCGCCGGGTTCAGACCCTCGACGGCAGGGGACGGCTGCTGTGTGGCGGGCACGCCCCTATCGTATCGGCTCGGGGGCTCCCGCGCCCCGTCTGATCAGCAAACTGAGCAGTTTTCGTCGCGCGCGTATGGGGCGATGCTGTACCCTCAGAACGTGGCAGCGCGGTGAGCGCGCCGCGCGTCGAGTGCGTGGCCCGAAGGTAAGGAATTCTCGATGTTCGATTGGCCCGGCGGCTCCTGGCAGGACACCGTTCGGCTCGTCCTCACGGTCCTCTCGATCTACGGCGCCATCATCTGGGTCGCCCTCATCTTCTGGGTCTTCCGCGACATCCGCCAGCGCACCCGCGACCCCATCATGCAGCTCATCTCGGTGCTGCTCGTGCTCGCCGGCTTCCTGCCCGGCCACTGGATCTACCTCATCCTCCGCCCGCGCCAGACCCTCACCGAACTGTACGAGCGCTCCCTCGAGGAGGAGGCCATCCTCCAGGACCTCGACGACCAGAAGGCCTG
>JAJDUR010000065.1 GCA_022826585.1 Dehalococcoidia bacterium | reverse complement strand
TGCTCGGACTGCAGCGCGCAGTTCACCTTTACGGTAGGCGAGCAGGAGTTCTACCAGTCCCGCGGATTCACCAACGAGCCGCGCCGCTGCCCGGAGTGCCGCGCGGCGCGCAAGGCAGCCCGCGGCGAAGGCGGCGGCGGTGGTGGCGGCGGCTACCGCAACTACGATCGCGACCGCGAGATGTTCACCACGGTTTGCGCCGAATGCGGGCGCGAGGCGCGAGTTCCGTTCCAGCCCCGAGGCGACCGCCCGGTCTACTGCAGCGACTGCTTCCGCTCCCGCGGGCCGCAGCGCGGCGGCGGCGGCGGTGGCGGCCGCGACCGCGACCGCAACTGGTAGACACCAGACTCTTCCCCAGCCCCTTCCCCCAGCGAGCATGGTCAGCGACTGGCTGACCGTGTCCTGAAGGCGCAGCCAGCCCCTATACTCCCCGCACCGCCGAGGAGGGCAGGGTTGGAACCAGACACGATCGAACGTCTCCCCGAAATCCTGCGGGCCTACCTCTCCGAGCAGTTACCGCAGGTGCGGAACGTCTCGATTCACAACGTCGCGCGTTCGCCGGGGGGCAACTCGCGCTCGATGTGGTTCTTTGACGCGGACTGGGAAGGGGAGGCGCCGGTCGCGAAACAGCTCATGTTCCGGGCGAACGAGAGCACCTGCTTCCGCGACGAGGAGGCGAGCCTGGAGAAGGAATACCGGATCTTCCGCGCGCTCCAGGACACGCCCGTCCCGGTGCCGGCCAACTACTGGTACGAACGGGACCCCTCGTGGGCGGGCGAGGACTTCGTCATCCGCGAGCGGGTCGACGGCGATACGGACTTCCGCGCCCTCTCGGCCGAGAGCCAGCGGGCGATCCTCGAGCACTTCGTCGAGATCCTGGCGACCCAGCACAACCTGGACTGGGAGGCGATGGGGCTCTCGTTCCTGGGCGCGCCGAAGGACGGGCCCGAGTGCGCGCGCATGGTCGTGGAGCGCTGGGAGCGGGCGACAAAGCGGGAGCTGCTCGAACCGCAGCCGGTCATGACGGCGACGATGGCCTGGCTCAAGCGGAACCTGCCCACGGAGGTGGACCGCATCGTGCTGGGGCAGGGGCAGGTGGGGCCGGGGCAGATCCTGTTCCGGGACGATCGCGTGGTGGCCTCGCTGGACTGGGAGTCGGGTTTCATCGGCGATCCGATGTCGGACCTGGCCTACCTCGACTTCATGGTGCGGGGAATCGTCGGGGATGAGGTGGTGGAGGGGCTAATCGCCAGATACGAAGAGCTGAGCGGCATCCCCATCCGGCGCGAGAACATGCGCTTCTACACGGTGTTCCAGTCGTACTGGGCGGTCTCGGCGTGCCTGGCGGCGGTCAACCGCTTCGCGACGGGCGAGATGCGAAAGACGCAGACGCTCGTGCTGGGCATGGCCGCCCCGCGCTCGTTCCTGCGGCGGATGGAGCGCATCGTGCGCGAGGATGCGGCCTGACGATGCGACCGACGCCAGCGGAGATTGTCGAGGGCCTCCAGTACAACCTGCGGGCGGACCTGATCCCCGAGCTGCAAACGCGGTGGGGGAAGCGCATCGCCGGGAACATGCTCTGGGCGCTGGAGCACCTGAAGAAGCGCCTCGAAGAGGAGCATGCGCTGGCCGTCGAGGAGAACGCCGACCTTCGCGACGTGCTCGCGGCCGCGGCGGCGGCCCGGGCCGGGGATGCGGGGCTCGGGGAAGCGCTGGCGGCCGTCGATCTCGCCCCCGGGGAGGCACGAGAGTGGCCCGCCGCCGAGGAACTGACCGCCGAGAACGCCCGGCTACGCGCGGCCGTCGACGCCATCGTCGAGGCCTTCCCGGCGGAGCGGGAGGGCGCGGCGGAAGACCTCTGGCGGGAGATCCTCGGCTACGTCGCGAGGCAGACGGAGCGGGACGGCAAACTCATCGAGATCAACCCCGGCTAGTCCGGGCCCACCACACAGCAGGAGGAGACACATGAGCTACCCGGAGTACGAGAACATCATCGTGGAGCCGCTCGCCGAGGCGGAAGGCGTGGTGCGAGTCACGCTGAACCGGCCCCAGGCGCTGAACGCGCTCTCGGCCGACCTGCTGGACGAGTTTTTCGACTTCCTCGGACACTTCGAGGAGGACCCGCACGCGTACGTGCTGCTGCTGCGCGGGGCGGGGCGCTCGTTCTGCGCCGGCTACGACCTCGCGTCGAGCCGCACGGTGGAGCCGGGCTCGCCCGGCGACATCCTGCAGGAGCAGAGCGTGGGGCGCTCGCGGCGCACCATGATCGACTCGGTCGACCGGTACCTGCGGCTGTTCAACACGCGCAAGCCGACGATCGCGCAGGTGCACGGCCACTGCATCTCGGGCGGCACGGAGCTGATCTCGATGTTCGACTTCGTGGTATGCAGCGAGACGGCGAAGTTCGGGCATATCGCGGGGCGGCACATGGGCACGCTGCGCACGCTCTCCATGTGGCCCTGGACGATCGGCTACCGTCGGGCCAAAGAGCTGTTCATGACGGGCGAGCTGATCGACGGCAAGACCGCCGACGAGTGGGGGCTCGTGAATAAGGCCGTTCCCGAGGAGGAGCTGGAAGAGGCAACCCTCCACTTTGCGCGGAAGATCATGCGCATCCCGCTCGAGGTGAACATTCTGCACAAGCACTCGGTGAACCGCTGGATGGAAATCCAGGGGCTTCAGCCAGCGATCCACTCGGCGGCGGAGTTCGACGTGTACACGGCCTTCATCGAGGGGCGCCCCGGCTTCCGGGAGCGGGTGGAGGCGGACGGGCTGCGCGAGGCGCTGAAGTGGCGGGACCGCGAGTGGCGCGGCACCGAGCTCTGGGACCACGGCAAGGAGCCCGAGTCCTAGCCTCGCCGTAGGATCGCGGGCATGGACGTGCTGCCGGAGGCAGACGAGAAGGCCGCCGTGGTGCGGACGATGTTCGACCGCATCGCTCCCTCCTACGACCGCATGAACCGGATCATCACGCTGGGGTTCGACCAGCGCTGGCGGCGCTCGCTCATCGACTCCCTGGGAGTAGAAGCCGACGACACGGTGCTCGACCTGGCCTGCGGCACGGGAGACTTCGCGATCATGGCGCGGGCACGGGGGGCGCGCGTCATCGGGCTCGACTTCTCGGGCGCGATGCTGGCGGCGGCGCGCGAGCGCTGCCCCGACGACGTGGCGCTCGTGCGGGGGGACGCGCTGCGGCTGCCGCTCGCGAGCGGCAGCGTATCGGTGGCGGTCTCGGGGTTCGCGCTGCGGAATTTCGTCGCGATCCCGCCCGTGCTGACCGAGCTGGCGCGCGTGCTGCGCCCGGGTGGGCGCGTGGGGTTGCTGGAGGTCGACGAGCCGCGCTCGGCGGTGCTGCGGCTGGGGCACGGCCTCTATTTCCGGCGGGTGGTGCCGGCCATCGGCGCGCTCCTGAGCGACGGTCGCGCCTACGCCTACCTTCCCGCCTCCGCTTCCTACCTGCCCGAGGGGGAGGGTCTGCGCGACATGCTGGAAGACGCGGGTTTCACGAGCGTCGAGAAGCGCAGCCACCTGGGCGGGGCGGCCCAGTCGATCACGGCGGTGCGGGCGTGAGCGCGGAGCGGGCGCTGCCGGCGAAGGGAAGCATCGGCGCGTGGCGGGCGGCGGCGCGTCCGCCGACGCTGACGGCGGCGGTAGCGCCGGTGCTGGTGGGGACGGGCGCGGCCATCGGGGACGGCGTGTTCTCGGCGGGACCGTTCGTGGCGGCGCTCTTCGGCGCGATCTGCCTGCAGATCGGGGCGAACTTCGCCAACGACGTGTTCGACTTCGAGCGGGGAGCGGACGCCGGCGACCGTCTCGGTCCGCCCCGTGCGACGCAGATGGGGCTGCTCACCCCAACGCAGATGAAGGTGGGGATGTGGGTAGCGTTCCTGCTGGCGCTGCTTGCCGGCATCTACCTGGTGGTGGTGGCGGGCTGGATCGTGGTCGTGATCGGGCTGGCGAGCATCGCGGCGGGGCTCATCTACACGGGAGGGCCGTGGCCCATCGGGTACCACGCCCTCGGGGACGTGTTCACGTTCGCGTTCTTCGGGATGGTGGCGGTGGTGGGGACATACTTCGTGCAGGCGGAAGCGGCGCCCGGGGTGGTGTGGCTGGCGGCGGTGCCGGTGGGGTGCACGGTGACGGCGATCCTCGTGGCGAACAACCTGCGCGACGTCGACACGGACCGGGCAGCGGGCAAGACGACCCTGGCGGTCGTGCTGGGGGAGCGGGGCACGCGGGCCTGGTACCTGCTGCTGGTGGCGGCCGCCTACGGCGTCGCGATCGCGCTATGGCCGGCGACACAGGTCGAGGCGTGGGCGCTGCTCGTGCTGCTAAGCCTCCCCTTCGCGCTGGCGCCGCTGCGGGCGGTGGCGGGCGGGACGGCGGGGCGGGCGCTGAACGCCACGCTCGTGCAGACGGCGCGGCTGCACCTCGTCTTCGGAGTGCTGCTGGCGCTGGCCCTGACGGACTGGCTGCCAGCCTAGCGCCCCATGATCTCGTCGGCGTAGGTGGTCGAGATGTGGCCACCGGCTTCGAGCTTCGCGTACTCCTCGTCGCTGACGCCGAGCAGCTCGCGGTAGACGTAGTCGTTGTGCTCGCCGAGGAGGGCGGGGGCGGTGCGGATGGTGATGTCGGAGTGGAAGAAGGTGAAGGACGGGGCGGGGAACTCGGTGGACGGGTAGTCCACGGTGGCGTCGAGGCGCTGGAAGGCAGGGGACCGGGCGGCGTGAGGATCCTCGGTCACGTCCTTCGCGCTGAGGACGGGACCGGCAGTCACGCCCGCCTGCTGGAGGTCACGGAACAGCTCGTCGCGGTCGCGCCCGGCGATCCAGGCGGCCAGCTCCTCCTCGATGGCGTCCTCGGCGGCGCGGCGACCCTCGGCCGTCGCGAGCCCGGGGTTCGTGGCCCAGGCGGGACGCCCGATGAGGTCGACGAGGGCCTGCCACTCGTCGTCGTCGCGGCAGCTGAGGGCGAGCCACTGCTCCTCCCCCCGCGCGGCGAAGACGCCGTTGGGGGTGAAGCCCTCGGTGCTGCGGTTGCCGATGGAGCCGGCGACGCGCCCGTTCCAGGCGGCGTCGAGGGCGGCCTGGGGGAACATCGAGGCGGAGCACTCGGCCTGGGCCAGCTCGATCGTCTGGCCCCGGCCGGTGAGGCGGCGGTGGCGGAGGGCGGCGAGCGCCGCGAAACCGCCGTGCATCCCCACGAAGAAGTCGCCCGCGAAGGTCTGGATGTTGGTCTCGGGCGCGGAGTCGCGGTAGCCGCGCAGGATGGTCGAGCCGGCGACACCGTCGATGTGCGCCCCGTAGCCGCGGCCCTCGACGTAGGCGCCGGTACGGCCGTAGGCGGGCAGGTGAAGGATGACAATGTCGGGACGGACGGCGCGGATGGCGTCGTCGTCGAGCCCGAGCTTCTCGAGCGTTCCGATCGCCAGGTTCTCGGCGAGCACGTCGCTGAGGGCGATGAGGCTCTTCACGATGGCGAGCCCCTCGGGGCGGCGGCTATCGACCGTGAAGGAGCGCTTGTTGCGGATCACGTGGATGAAGGCAGGGCTGTTGTTCCAGGGGCGTGGGCCGGGGTCGTTGTTGGGGTGGCCGGCCATCCAGGGCGGGAGCATCTGCGCCAGGGGGGCGGGGAGGACCGGGGCGGCGGCTCGGGTGGCGGGGTTCCAGACGTACGGGTTCTCGACCTTGATGCAATCGGCGCCGAGGTCAGCGAGGTACATGGTGGCGGTCTGGCCGGCCCAGACACAGGCGAAGTCGCAGATGCGGATCCCCTCAAGGGGCAGGTTGGCGCTCATGCGACGGCTCCCGTTCGGCGGAGTTCGGCGATCGTGTCCTCGTCGTAGCCGGTTTCCTCGAGGATGGCGGTCGTGTGCTCGCCGAGGCGGGGGGCGGCACGGCGGATGGTCCAGGGCGTCTCGCTGAGCATGTACGGCCGCCCCAGCATGGGGAACGAGCCGAGCGTCTCGTGCTCGACCTCGGTCCAGAGGCCGCGCTCGCGGAAGACGGGGTCCTCGTACAGGTCGGCGGCGGTGAAGAGGGGGGCGAGGATGGCGTGGGCGTTCCGCGCCGCCTCCCATATCTCGGCTCGGGTTCGCTCTGCCAGCCAGGGGTAGAGGGCAACGTCGATCTGTTCGCGCGCTTCTTCCGAGTTCATCCACGCGGGGTCGTTCCACCTGGGGTCATGGAACTCGGGGTGGTCGATCATGTCGGCGAAGCGGTGCCAGTAGGGACCGGCAGAGGCGGTCATCTCGACGTAGCCGTCGGCGCAGGGGAAGACGCCGACGACGCCGGCGCCGGTCGAGGGGCCGGCCATGATCGGCTTGGAGTTGATCCGCCCGGAGAAGCGGTAGGCCATGATGGCGGAGCTGCGCCGGTCGACGCTGTTGAGCTGGACATCGAAGAGGGAGACGTCGACGCGCTGGGTGATGCCGTGCACCTCGGTCTCGTACACGGCGCCGAGGGCGCCGATCGCGGCCATGGCGCCGCACTGGATGAGCGAGGCCGTTCCGCCCATCTTGAGCGGCTCGCGGCCGACCGAGCCATGCGAGAACATCTCGCCGCCCATGGCGTAGAGCACCGTCTCGGAGAGGGCATAGTCGCGGTAGGGGCCCTCCCAGCCGAAGTTCGTGAGCGAGAGCACGTTCACGTCGGCGGCCTCGCGGAGGGCGTCGGGCGTCAGGTTCAGGCGCTCGGCGACGGCCGGCGGGTAGCTGGTGACGGCGATGTCGACGCTCGGCAGGAGCCGTTCGAGGACCTCGCGTCCGCCATCGGACTTGAGGTCGAGAACGATCGACTCCTTGTTCGTGTTGAGGAACTGGTAGGTGCCGCTGCGCTCCACGCCGGGCTCGTCGTTGAGCCAGGGGCCGAAGGTGCGGCCGGGATCGCCGCCGGGCCGCTCGACCTTGATGACACGGGCGCCGAGGTCGGCGAGGAGCTTGGTCGAGTAGGGGCCGGCGATGTGGGCGGCGAGGTCGAGCACGGTGATGCCGTCGAGAGCAGCGGGCGTGGCGGCATCGGTCGTCACGTTTGGCGGGCCTCCCTACAGGATGCGGTAGTCGTGCGGGCGCCAGTCCGCCTCGTAGTACGGGGAGACGGTGCGTCCGGGGGCGATGACGGAGTCGATCCGCTCGCGGTCCTCGTCGGTGATGACGACGTCGCCGGCGCCGAGGTTGTCCTCCAGCTGCTCGAGCGTGCGCGGGCCGATGATGGGGCTGGTCACGCCCGGCTGCTGCTCGCACCAGGCGAGGGCGAACTGGGAGAGCGTGCAGCCCTTGTCGGCGGCGATGGGTTCGAGGCCCTCGATGACGTCGAACACCTCTTCGGTGAGGCGGCGGCGCTGCTGCGGGTTCATGGCGTAGCGCCCGTCCTCGGGGAGGGGCTCGCCGCGGCGGTAACGGCCCGCGAGCAGGCCGCCGCCGATGGGTCCCCAGGGGATGACGCCGATGCCGAAGGTCTGCGTCATGGGGAGGAGCTCGCGCTCCGCACGGCGGTCGAGGAGGTTGTAGGGCGGCTGCTCGCAGACGACGCGGTTCAGGCCCAGCTCCTTCGCCACCCAGAGGGATTCGACGATCTCCCAGGAAGCGAAGGTGCTGGTACCGATGTAGCGCACCTTGCCGGCGCGGACGAGGTCGTCGAGGGCGCGGAGGGTCTCGTCGATGGGGATGTCGGGCTGGGGGCGGTGGAGCTGGTAGAGGTCGATGTAGTCGGTCTGGAGGCGGCGGAGGCTGGCCTCGCACTGCTCGATGATGTGGCGGCGGCTGTTGCCGCGGGCGTTCGGGTCCTCGGCGTCCATCGAGCCGTGGACCTTGGTGGCGAGGACGACCTGGTGGCGGCGGCCGTTCCGCTTGAGCGCCTCGCCCGTAATCTCCTCGCTACGGCCTAGGGCGTAGACGTTGGCGGTGTCGAGGAAGTTGATGCCCGCGTCGAGGGCGCGGTCGATGATGGCGTAGGACTCCTCGGGCTCGGTGCGGCGCCCGAACATCATGCAGCCGAGGCAGAGGCTCGAGACCTGCACGCCGGTGCGACCGAGGCTCCTGAGCTCCATCGGCGGCATTCTACGTGTCCCTCCGGGGTCGAGGGCGGGGCTCTCGACGGTTGCGAGCGAACGGCGTACACACAGGGAGAACCGACGCCGGGGAGGACGCATCATGGCAACACGGGACGAGCTGCGAGCAACACTGGCCGAGGCCCGCGCCACGTTTCGCGAGGCGATCGAGGCGGCCGAGATGGGCTGGCGGCGGTCGCCCGGCGAAGGTGAGTGGACACCGCAGGAGGTGGCGGAGCACGTCATCCAGATCGAGGCCCGCATCACCACGATGGTCTGCGAGGCGTGCGGCTACCCCGGCATCGAGGCGTGGGAACCCGACTGCGCCTCCTCGATCGAGGCCGTCGACGAGTTCGACGCCGTCGTGAGCAACTGCGACGCGAAGCTGAAGTACGTGACGCCCGAGGACCTGGAAAAGAAGCACGAGATGTTCGGCGATGTCGCGGGCATCTTCGAGATGAACGTGAACCACCTGGTCGAGCACACGGCCCAGCTCCTGGCGGCGGCGGACGCCTAGAGACGCTCAGGCGTCGGCGTAGAGCCTGAACCCGAAGTCGTTGTAGCGCCGCTCAGGGGCGAGGCTGGCCCGCGCGGTCAGGCGCGTGAACTTGACCGAGTGCCGCCAGCTCCCGCCGCGGCTCACCTTGCGCGCGCGCTCGGCGGGCTCGCGACCGCCGGCGCCGGGCTCGGCGTAGGCGTCGGCGTGGTACCAATCGAGGCACCACTCATGGACGTTCTCGGCCATGCAGCACAGGCCGTAGCCGTTGGCGCACTCGGGACCGGGAGGATGGGGGCGGTCGTTGGCGGCGATGCGGTCGGCGACTGGGTGGTCCTGCCAGCGGTCGCCGGGCCACGGCCAGTCGGCGGCTTCGAGGCCGCCGAGCGAGGCGTATTCGCGCTCGGCCTCGGACGGCAGCCGGTAGGGCACGCCGGTCTCGGAGGCGAGCCACTCGCCATAGGCGACGGCGTCGAACCAGTTCACCCCCACGACCGGCTGGTCGGGGGCGTTGAAGCGATCGTCGTCCCAGAAGCGCGGGGGCTCGTGTCCGGTCTCGAGGAAGGGCGCGAACTGCGCGTTCGTCACGGGGCAACGGGCAGCCCGGAAGGGCGCGATCTCGACACGGTGGACCGGCTGCTCGTCGGGGCGCCCGCGCTCGTTTCCCATCAGCAGCACGCCGCCTTCGAGGCTCACCATGTCGGGCTGGGGCAGGGCGTCCACGAGTCCCGATCTTACGAGGGTCCCCGGACACGGTCGCCGGGTCCTGCTACCCCGTACGGGCGCCGTCGATAGACTCCATCGCCGTGACCGACGCAATCGTCTGGCTGAACGAGCCCGGAGGGGCCGAACGGCGCATTGGCGGCAAGGGCGGGAGCCTGGCGCGGCTGTCGGGCCTGGGGTTCCCGGTCCCGCAGGGCTTCGTGGTGGCGGCGGAGGCGTACGAGGCGTTTGCGGCAGCGCACGACCTGGCCTCGCTGACGGCCCCGCTCGCGGACCTGGAGGAGAGGACGCCGATGGCGGCCATCCGCGAGGCGCTCGCGCCCGTGGCGGACCGGCTCGAAGCGGCGAGCATCGATGGGGCCTCGCGCGCGGCGATCGCAGACGCAGTCGCGGAGCTGGAGGGTCGCGCCGGCGCCGACGCCACCTTCGCCGTGCGCTCCAGCAGCGTGAACGAGGACAGCGCCGGGAGCTCCTTCGCCGGGCTGTACGAGAGCTACCTGAACCTGCGCGGTGAGGACGCCATCGTGGGCGCGGTGCTCGACTGCTACCGCTGCCTCTGGCAGGAGCGGGCCGTCCAGTACCGCACCTTCCGCGGCATCGACCACGCGAGTGAGGCGATGGCGGTGGTGGTGATGGAGGTGGTGCGGGCACGTTCGAGCGGCGTGGCTTTCACGAAGAACCCGATGACGGGGGCGACCGACGAGGTGCTGATCAACGCGTCGTGGGGGCTGGGGGAGGCGGTCGTTTCGGGTTATGTCACTCCAGACTCGTTCATCGTGGGGCCCGGCGGCGAGGTGCGGGAGCGCGCCATCAGCGAGAAGCACGAGCAGGTGCGCCTCACGGACGGCGGCACCGAGCGCGCCCCCGTGGCTCCCGAGCTGGTGTCCCGGCCTTCGATCAGCGACGCAGAGGTGCAGGAAGTGGTGGACACGGCGCATGCGGTCCAGCGCGAGTACGGCCAGCCGGTCGACATCGAGTTCGCGTACGACGACTCGGGGACGATGTTCCTGCTCCAGGCGCGCCCGATCACGACCTGACCAGCAGCTCCAGTTCCGTTCGCAACTCCGAGAGGGCTTCCCCATCGACGGCGGCTTCGGGCGTGCCGCCCAGGCGCGCGAACCAGCGCTGGGTCAGCTCGCGGACGGCAGGCTCGACGGAGAGCTCGGCGCGACGGTGTCCCAGCGGGGAGACAGGCGTGGAGCCAGCATCCGGCTCCGCCTCGCCCGTGAGCACATCGATGGCTTCGAGCATGTGCGTGGCCAGCACCGCCTCGCCGCCACGCGCGTGGGCAACGCTCGACGCCGTGGTGAGGATGTCGAGGAAGCGAACGGCCTCGTCGCCGCCGGTCATGGTGGCTAGGCGGGGTGCTGGAGGGCTTCCAACTGGCGGGCGTGGTCGAGGGAGTGCACGCGCAGGGTGAGGAGCCACTCCTTCCAGTTGAGGTCGCCGAGGAAGGGGTGCAGCCAGACCACCTCGGCGTCGGGGTCGGCACTGCCTTCGCGCACGGCGGCCACGGCCCCGGCGATGACCCCGGCGTGGGTGGCGAGCACCTCTTCGCGGGTCTCGGGAACGGCGGGGATGTCGTCCGGCACCACGCCCTCGGAGACGACGCCGCGGACGCGGGTCGCCGTTCCGTGGTTCACCTCGGCGACGTGCCGGATGCACTCGAGGGGGCTCCACTCCTGGCCCTGCTGACGCACCTCGAGGAGGTCATCGGGAACGGCGCGGGCGGCGGCTTCGAGCTCGACGACAGCGGCCTCGACGCGCTGTGCCATCTCCTCGGCGGTCCACTCCGCGGCCTTCTTGCGAACGTAGCTGAGGATGACCTCGGTTGCGCCTTCGGGAATGGTCACGGGGGCCTCCTGACACCGTCGCGGTGCTCGCGCGATCCTAGCGTATCGACGGCTGAGGGCGGCCCCGACTCGCCCGCTCGAAGGTTCCCCGTAGAATCCGAGCCATGGTCAGCATCATCCGTCCGGCGGAACGTGACGAGGGCACTGCGCAGACGCCGGGCATGCGCCGCGAAGCCGGAATCTCCGGGACGCTCACGGGCTCCGAGGAGCTGTGGATGGGCGTGGGACGGAACGAGCCAGGGGGCGCTTCGGGCGTTCACCACCACGGCGAAAGCGAGTCGGGCATCTTCGTGATCGAGGGGAGCCTGCGCTTCCGCTGGGGCGACTCGCTCGAGCACGTGGCGGACGCGGGGCCGGGGGACTTCATCTTCGTGCCGCCGTACGAGATCCACGCGGAGGAGAACCTCGACCCCGGCAACGAGGCGGTGTTCCTGCTGGCGCGGACCACCATGGACGCGATCGTCGTCAACGTGCCCGACCCGAGGGAGACATAGCGATGGGCCTGCTGGCGATGAAGGTAACGCTCGTGGACGGGCGCGAGGTGGTCGTGGAGGCGGATTCACGCGTCGACACGGTCGACGACGACGGGAACCGGATCATCCGGCTGATGAAGAACGGCGAGATCATCGAAGTCTTCAAGCAGAGCGATGTGCAGGAGCCGATCCAGGGCCTCACCCACGACGCCTGACTCTCTGAGGTCGCCTGCAGTCGTTCCTGGCGACCAGGTCTCGCCGCGAGGGGAGGAGTCGGCGCGCGGGAGGGGTTGCTAGGGGGTGTCGGGGCGGTAACCGCCGAACAGGGCGCCGGCGAGCCGCTTCCAGAAGCAATCCACGTGCTCGAACCCGGCCTCGCGGAGCCAGGCGAGGTGGCGGTCGAGGGGCTCGAGGTGGGAGTGGTGGCGGCGGACCTCGGGGGACGGCGGGGGGTCGTCCCGGACGGTCTCCTCGCCCTGCATGATGTCGCGATAGCGCGCCTCCAGGAACTCGTCGAGCGGGGCCACGAGGTCGAGGTTGAGGAAGGCGCCACCGGGCGCGAGCACCTCCCGGACCTGCCTGTAGAGGCGCTTGAGCGCCGGCTCGGGGAGGTGGTGGATGGCGGCCGATGAGATGACGGCGTCGAAGGGGCCGCCGAGGTCATCGGGCAGGACGCCCTCGCCGAAGTCCCAGGCGACGTAGCGGTAGCGGCGGTCGAACCGGGCCAGCCGCTCGGCGCCGACGCGCATCATCTCCTCGGAGCCGTCGACCAGCACGGCGGAGGCGTTGGGGAAGGCGTTCAGGAAGACCGTCGCCTCCGCCCCGTAGCCGGCGCCGAGGTCGAGGATGCGGAGGGGCGCGTCGGCGTCGCGGCCAAGGAGTTGGGTCATCAGTTCGAACTGGGGAGCGCGCTCCTGGGCGCGGGCATCCATACGCGCGACGAAGTCGCGGACGCGGGCGGGCTCGCGCCAGTGCTGGCCGGTATCGCCGTGGTCGTGTCCGTGCTGGTGGGTCGCCGCTTCGGTCAAGGCGTTCCCTACGCGCCGCGGAGCCGCGGGTCGAGCACGTCGCGGAGAGCATCGCCGAAGATGTTGAAGGCGAGCACCGTGAGCGTGAGGGCTCCACCGCCCATGGCAACGAGGATGGGCTCGGAACCGAAGAACTGGCGGCCGTTGTTCACCATGGCGCCCCAACTGGGGCCGGGAGGCGCGAGGCCGAGGAAGGCCAGCGTGGCTTCGGCGAGGATGGCGCCACCGATGGTCGTGGAGAAGATGATGATGATGGGCGCGAACACGTTCGGGAAGACGTGCCGGAAGATGATGCGCGGCGGCTGCGCGCCCACGACGCGGGCGGCCTCAACGTAGACATCGTTGCGTACGGCAAGTGTCGCCGAGCGCACGACGCGCGAGACACCAAAGATGTTGAGGAAGGATAAGGCGATGATCGTCCGTGGGAGCGATGCCTCCCCCGTCTGCAGCAGCAAGAGCAGGAAGAGCAAAGGCGGGAAGGCAATGAACGCATCGACGAGACGCTGGCTTATGAGGTCGATGAAACCTCCGAAATAGCCGGAGACGACGCCGAGGATGGCACCGAAAATCGTGGCGATGGCGGCGGCGCCGAAGCCGAGGAGCATCGAGCGGCGGGCGCCGTGCAGAACGCGGGTGAAGAGATCGCGGTTGAGGTGGTCGGTGCCAAGGAGGTGATCCCAGGAGGGGTTGGCGAGTGTGAGGAAAATGAAGGGATTGAGGGCATCCTCGTCGGTGGAGTTGATGTCGTAGTTGGGATTCTCGATGCGGAACGTCTCGTCCTTGTCGTACGGGGCTATCCACGGTCCGATGATGCCCAGCACCAGGATGATCGTTGCGATGACGAGGGCGACGCCTCCAGCGGTCTTTTGCACAAAGAAACGCCCCAGCGCCCGCAGGCTCCTGACCAGAAGCGACGGATCGTCGGGCGGGGTGAAGCCCGCAAGTGCATCCTCGGTGGCAGGCAGGGCGACGTTGCTCATGACTCAGCCCCCGAAACGGTGACCCGCGGATCAATAAGGAAGTAGCTGAGATCCACAGCCAGATTCACGAACACGACAGCACCCACCAGGAGCAGGGTAAACGTCTGTGTGACAGGGATGTCGCGGAAGCGGATGGCAGCGAGGATTTCGTTGCCCATCCCGGGGATGGCGAACATGGACTCGAGGACGACGTTCCCGGCCACGAGAGCAGCCACGAGGAAGCCGAGGATTGTGACAACGGGGATGAGGGCGTTGCGGAGTACGTGACGGGCAATGATGACCGAGCCGGCGAGCCCCTTGGCACGGGCCGTCCGCACGTAATCCTGGCGCAGCACCTCCAGCATGCCCGAACGCAGGAAGCGCATGAGGATCGCACCCACCGCCAACCCCCCCGCGAGGGCAGGCACAAGGAAGAGCTGGAAGCTCTCCCAGGGCTCTTCCCACAGCAATTGCTGAGAAGTCACACCAATGTTGAGGATGTCGTACTTGACGGCGTAGGCACCGGCAATCGCAGCGGTGAGGAAGGCAGGTGCTGCCAGGAAGAAGATCGCAAACACGCGTAAGCCCGCGTCAAGGAAGCCGTCGGGACGGACGGCTGACAACACGCCGACCGGTAAGGCAAGAAGGATCGCAATGATCAGCGACATGACGCCAAGCTGGAGGGTGTAGGGAAGCGCATCGCCGGCGACGGTAAACGCGGGCTGGGCTTTCCTGAAGGATGTCTCCGACTTGCCCTGGAGGATGTTCCACCAGAAGCGGCCGTACTGCTCGGGGAGCGACTTGTCGGTTCCCAGGCGAGCTCGGATCTGCCTGAGCTGGTCAGCTCGGGCCTCTTCGGTGCGGGCGCCGGTTGCCAGGATCTGGTTTGCGAGCTGCTGCTCGGCGTAGTCGCCGGGGAGCACGCGCAGCACGAAAAAGACGAAGGTCAGAACGATCCAGATCGTGACCAGAGCCAGGAAGAAGCGCCGGATGACGTACTCGGTCATGGAGGGAGATCCTCACTCCGAGATACTCCAAGCGCCTCCCCCACACAGTTGCGAGGGAGGCGCCTGAGAGCTAGTGGCCGGTCAGGCGGGGCGCTGTTTCCCCTGGAAGGTGGGATCGTCTTGATCGATCCAGAGTTCCTGGCTGATCGTCGTCCCGTAGGTGATGAAGAACGGCCCCCTGCGGTGCAGGTAGGGCCACTTCACCCAGCTGGTGAGGCCGCAGACCATCTGGAGATGCCCGGAGCCGGCGTCCGTGAGAGCGAAGCGCTGGGCGTCCTTGATGATCTCCTGAGCCTTCTCGGTATCGAACTCGGTGAACATCGCATCGATGTACCCCTCCATGGTCGGAGTGGTGTACTTCCAGAAGTTGATGGTCCCGCGACCGCCATCGTCGGGGTGCGCCGAGTAGACCTGCGCGAAGCGGGTGCGCGGGTCGGGGCTGTTCCACTGGTCCCAGCCACCGAGGTAGCCGACCGACGCCTGACCCGAGTTGTTGTACTCGAGCAGGGAGGTGACGGGGATCGCCTGGGCGTTCCACTTCTCGGTACCGAGGTTGGTGTTCAGCATCGCCGGGAACCACTCGAGGAGCGGCACGTACTGCGGGAAGTCCACAGTGGTGACGCGGAAGTCGAGGTCGTCGTGGCTCTCCGCATCCGCCTGCTCCCAGAGGGCGCGGGCATCGGCGATGTCCTGGTCCTTGGGCTGGCGGTAGCCCGGCGCCTCGGAGAGCTCCTCCTGGGAGAGCGCCCAGGCCGTGAACGGCCAGTTGACGGCCGGGTTGGGCCTGCCGAGACCCTGGAAGTGCTGCTGGGCCACCAGCGCGCGATCCGTGGCGAGGAACATCGCGGTGCGAATGCGCTCGTCGGAGAGGGCACGGTTGGTGGTGTAGTTGTAGGCGAACTCGAGATTGTTGTTCGGGTCGCCGATGCGGAATGCCTCCACATCGGGGTTGTTGGCGGCAATCTCCTCCATCACGGCCTTGTCGCGGGAGGCAAGCTCGTCGATCTGCTTCTGCTCGAAGGCGAGGCGCTGCGGGTTGATGTCGCCGCCGAGGTTCACGAAGAACGCCTCATCCACCATGCCCGGGATGGTCCCGTCCTTGCGGAAGAAGTAGTCATCGTTCCGCACGGCGTGGGCGCGATCCTGCAACTCGAACTCGTCGAAGATGAAGGGACCGGTGCCGAGGACGTGGTCGGCGCTGAAGACGCCGAACTCGTTCTCGTCCTCGAGCTTCTCGCCGATCTCGGGGTAGAGGATCGAGTTGAACTCGTCCGTCATGTCTCCGAGCCAGGTGACCTGGGGAGAGCTCATGCTGATGGTGAGATTCGTGCTGTCGACATAGTCGACGTTCTCGATGTTCTTGTAGATGAGCGGGTGGCGGAAGAAGGTTGTGTCCTCCGTCCCATCGGCGCGGGTACTGCTGCGCTGCCGCTCGATGTTCCAGCGAACGTCATCCATCGTCATCGCGCGGCCGTTGGCCGGCGCCTTGTTGTGGTAATTGACGTCGTCGCGGATGGTGAAGTTGTAGGTCACCTCGTCGGGCTGCTCGGGCAGGCCACGCGCGATCTCCCCGGAGATCTCGAAGTTGTCCATGTCGGTGAACTTCAGGAGGTTGTTGTAGGCCTGGCCCGACACGTACACGTTGCTGCGGTAGAGCTCACGATGGAGATCGAGGGTGGTTCCGCTGATGCCGGTGTACTGGCTGAAGAAGCTGCCATCCGTCGGGCCCGCCACCGGGGCTTCGGTTGGAGCCTCGGTAGGGGCTTCGGTGGGGGCCTCGGTCGGAGCTGCGGTCGCGACAGGCTCGTCGTCGTCATCGTCGTCGTCGCCGCAACCAACGGCCACGAGCGCACCGGCTCCGACCGCGCCAGCGGCCGACGCCTTAAGGACCATCCTCCGGCTAAATCGCCTTCGGGCCCAGTAGTTTTCGCGCATACCATTCCCTCCACCGCTGTTGCGGCGTCCCATCGCGGGAGCATACGAAATGCGCGATCGGCGAGTCAATGGCGACGGTCCCGATCAGGACATCACGTAGCGCAATATTGGCCGTTCGATTCGGGACACCGCACGCCCTGGCAACTGGTCACGCGGCCACGCGCGGCCTAGGCTTGAAGGTGACAGCAGGAGGCAGACCCGATGCGCGAGCAGCCCAGCGAGAAGTCGACGAAGAAGATGTGGAACTACGCGGAGAAGTTCGCGAACAAGTCGGGCACGCACCTGCACCCGGATCGCTCCATCACAGAGGCAGTCGTGCTGGGCCTGGCGGACAACGTGGATCAATACGGGCGGCCCATCTGCCCCTGCAACTTCTACCCCGAGAAGGACGAGGACGGGAACTGGCCGGACGGCCTCTACCTGCCGCGGGAGGAAGAGGCGAAGCGCCGGGACTGGATCTGCGCCTGCGACGAGATGCAGAAGTTCAAATACTGCCACTGCCTGCTCTTCGTGAACGAAGAGGGGTTGCCGATCACGGAGCACCTTCCGGAGGACCACGAG
>JAJDUR010000069.1 GCA_022826585.1 Dehalococcoidia bacterium | reverse complement strand
GTGCCGTCGCCGCGGTCGATGCGGAGGGCGTTGTAGATGGGGGGCAGCTGGTCGGGCGGGAACTCGACGTCGATCACGGTGCCGATGATCTGGACGATGCGTCCCTCGGCGGTAGCAGCAGTGACCATGATGGGGCTCCTTCTGGGGTTGCTCAGGATTTGGAGCGAAAGCGCTCGAGGCGCTCCGCCAGCTCGGGCCCCGCACCGGGGCTGGTTCGACGCTCGAAGACAAGGCCTTCGGCATGGTTGTAGTTCTGACCCTCGTTCACGAGACGCTTGTCGGCGCGGAGGGTGTGCCACGAGTTGGAGGCGATCTGGGCGGCCATGGCGGCCGCGGCCTCGTCGAGCTCGTCGTCGGGGACGACGCGGTTCGCCAGGCCGATGCTGACGGCCTCGTGGGCGTCGACGCGGCGGGCGGTGTACATCATCTCCTTGGCGAGGAGGGGACCGATGCGGCGGGGAAGACGCTGCGTGAGGCCCCAGAGGGGCGTGAGCGCCCACTCGCCGTGAGAGTCGCAGAAGATGGCGGACTCGCCGGCGATGCAGAGGTCGGCGGCGAGCATGAGTTCGAGAGCGCCGGTGTAGCAGGCGCCGCGCACGGAGGCGATGACGGGCTGGGGGAGCGCCTCGATCATGTCGAGCGTCTCGGCCTGGTAGTAGGGGTCGGGCGCGGGTGTACCGAGGGCCTTCAGGTCGTTGCCGGCGCTGAAGGCGCGGCCCTCGCCACGGAGGACGACGCAGCCGACGGAGTCGGTCTGGTCGGTGATGGCGGCCACGTGCTCGCGCAGCTCGGTGAAGAGCGGGATGTTGAGGGCGTTGAGAGCCTCGGGGCGGTTGAGCGTGAGGGTGGCGACGCCGTCGCGGTCCTCGCGCAGGACGAGCTCGCTCATGCGGGCACCCCCGCGATGTCGGCGAGGTTGATCTCGGTGAGGGACTCGAGCGTGCGGTCGGGGTCGGGGAGGGGCAGGCCGCGGGTGTACTCGGTGCGGACGGCCCAGCAGGCCATGCCCGCGGCGCGGGCGGCCCTGATACCGGCGGGGGCGTCCTCGATGGCGAGGCAACGGGTCGGGTCCAGGCCGAGCCGCGCGGCGGCTTCCAGGTAGATCTCGGGGTCGGGCTTGCCGTTCGTGACGTCGTCGCCACAGACGGCGGCCGTGAACGCGTCGGCGATGCCGAGCCGGTCGAGGCAGACCGCTACGTTGGAGCTGTGCGTGGAGGAGGCGAGGGCGAGGGGCAGCCCGAGGCGCTGCAGGCCCCGCACGAGCTCGACGGCGCCGGGAAGGGCGGTGTCGACGGCAGCGTAGGCGGCGGCGACGAGCACATACCCGCGTTCGCGATAGTAGGAAGCGGGGCGCGGCAGTTCGAGGTCCTCGGCCAGCTCGTCCCAGCCGGCCTTGGTGCCCATGTATTGCTTGTACCGATCGAGGGGAAGCGTCAGGCCGTCCTCGGCCAGGAGGGCGCGGGCGGCTTCGTAGTAGATAGGCTCGCCATCGACGAGGACACCGTCCATGTCGAAGATGACCGCGTCGAAGGGGGCCTTGCTACTCATTCACAACGGCCTCGGCGCCGCCGACGATGTCGAGCAGCTCGGTGGTGATCTGCTCCTGGCGAGCCTTGTTGTAGGTGAGGGTGAGCTCGCGCTCGATCTCGTTGGCGTTGTCGGTCGCGTTCTTCATGGCGACCATGCGGGCGGACTGCTCGGAAGCGGCCGACTCAAGGATGGCGGCGTGCACCTGCATCTCCACGTAGCGGGGGAGGAGACGCTCGAAGACCTGGCCGGGGTCGGGCTCGAAGATGTACTCCTGCCGGAAGGCCTCGGCTTCCGCCTCGTCCGCCGCCGTGGGGGGCTCGACGGGGAGGAGGCGGCGCACGACGGGCCGCTGGTTCACGGTGCTGACGAACTCGGCGAAGCTGATGAAGACCTGGTCGACCTCGCCCGCGAGGTAGTCGTCCATGACGAGGCGGGCGATGACGCTCGTGTCGGTGAGGGCGGGATAGTCGCCGAGGTCGGTGAACTCGGCGGCGACGTTCTGGCGCGAGCGCACGAAGAAGTCGCGGCCCTTGCGCCCGACGGCGACGATGGCGGTCGGGGGCTCGGTCTCGGCGACGAAGCCGCCGGCGCTGTTGTTGAGGTTGGCGTTGAGGGCGCCGCAGAGGCCGCGGTCGGGCGTGATGTGGAGGATGCCGATGTTCCCGACCGGGCGCTGGGTGAGGAAGGGATGCGACTCGTCGCTGTCGCCCTCGCCGCCGCCGGGGGCGGTGGAGGCAAGGGAGGAGAGGACGAGCTGGATCTTCTCCGCGTAGGGGCGGCCCTCGGTGGCCCGCTCCTGGGCGCGGCGCATCTTGGAAGCCGCCACGAGCTGGAGCGCGTTCGTGATCTTGGCGGTATTGCGGACCGACCCGATGCGGCGGCGGAGCTGTTGGATGGTGGGCATGGCGCTCCCTAGTAGGGGACGGTCTCCTTGAACTCGGCGATGGCGTCGCGAAGCTCCTGGTCGGTCTCGTCGCTGATGGTGCGCTCGGACTCGATGCGGGCGGAGAGGTCGGGCTTGTTGCTGGAGAGGTAGCCGGTGAAGGCGGCCTCGAAGTCGGCGATCTTCTCGGTGGGCACGTCATCGAGCAGCCCGTTGGTGAGGCCGAAGATGACGGCGACCTCTTCCGCGAGGCTGAGGGGCGCGAACTGGGGCTGCTTGAGCACCTCGTTGGCGCGCAGGCCACGCTCGAGCTGCCGCTGGGTGGCGGCGTCGAGGTCGCTGGTGCCGAACTGGTCGAAGGCCTGGAGCTCGCGGAACTGGGCGTGGTCGAGCTTGAGGCGCCCGGCGACGGAGCGCATGGCGCGCGTCTGGGCGGAGCCGCCCACGCGGCTCACGGAGAGGCCGACGTTGAGCGCCGGGCGGATGCCGGCGTTGAAGAGGTCGGGCTCCAGGTAGATCTGGCCGTCGGTAATGGAGATGACGTTGGTGGGGATGTAGGCCGACACGTCGTTGGCCTGCGTCTCGATGATAGGCAGGGCGGTCAGGGAGCCGCCCGCCTCCAGCTTGGCCGCGCGCTCGAGCAGGCGGCTGTGGAGGTAGAAGACATCGCCGGGGTAGGCCTCGCGCCCGGGAGGACGGCGCAGGAGGAGGGAGATCTGGCGGTAGGCCCAGGCGTGCTTGCTGAGGTCGTCGTAGATGATGAGGGCGTCTCGCCCGCTCTCCATGATCTCCTCGCCCATGGCGCAACCGGCGTAGGGCGCGAGGTACTGGAGAGCCGCCGACTCGGAGGCGCCGGCGGCGACGATGATGGTGTGCTCCATGGCGCCGTACTCTTCGAGCTGGCCGAGCACCTGGGCGACCTTGCCGGCCTTCTGGCCGACGGCGACGTAGATGCAGATCAGGTCGCCGCCCTTCTGGTTGATGATGGTGTCGAGGGCGATGGCGCTCTTGCCGGTGGAGCGGTCGCCGATGATGAGCTCGCGCTGGCCGCGGCCGATGGGGATCATCGAGTCGATCGCCTTGATGCCGGTCTGGACGGGGGTGTCGACGCTCTGGCGGAGGGTGACGCCAGGGGCGATGCGCTCGACCGGGCGCGTCTTCGTGGTGCCGAGGGGACCCTTGCCATCGATGGGGTTGCCGAGCGCATCGACGACACGACCGATGAGCTCGTCGCCCACGGGAACCTCGATGATGCGGCCGGTGGCGCGCACCTCGTCGCCTTCCTTGATGTCCTCGTAGTCGCCGAGGACGACGGCGCTGACGGACTCTTCCTCGAGGTTGAGGGCGAGGCCCATGGTGCCGTTGGGGAATTCGAGCAGCTCCGAGTAGCGGGCGTTGGTGAGGCCGTGAGCCCGGGCCACGCCGTCGCCGGCTTCGATGACGACGCCGACGTCGGTGGCGACAGACGGAGCCTCGAACTGCTCGATCTGCTCGCGGAGGATGGATGCAATCTCTTCGGCGCGAACGGCCATGGTGGTTCCCTCTTGTGTGGTGCGGCCCTAGGCGCCGCTCAGCTCCTGGCGCATCCGCCGCAGGCGAGTGCGCACGCTGCCATCGATGAGATGGTCGTCGATGCGGAGAACGACGCCACCGATGATGTCGGAGTCGACAGTGGCGGTGGCGGTGATCTGCTTCCCCAGGGCCTCGCCCAGGCGCTGCTCCATGGCGGCGACCTGGTCGTCCCCGAGGGGGACGGCCGTGGTGATCTCGGCCTGCGCGAGGCCCTCGTGCTCATCGGCGAGACGGTTGAAGGCGTCGGCGATGTCGCGCGCCTCCAGGGTCCGCCCCTTGGCGACGAGCAAGCGGGCGAGGTTCAGCGCAAGCTGCCCGACTTCGAGCGCGCGTTCGGCAGCGGCCTGGCGGTCGGCGACGGGTACGCGCGGGGCGGCGAACCAGCCCGCGGCATCGGAGTCCGCCAGGACGGCGGCGACGTCGTCGAGGTCGGCGCGCCACTGGGCGATCGCATCGCCGTCGCGGGCGATGGCGAAGGCCGCCTGGGCGTAGCGCTTTGCCGCCTGCCTGTCGGCCATCTAGCTTCGCTCCCCGAGGTCGGACTCGGCCAGGGTCTCCTCGATGATGCGCTGGTGGGCGTCTCCATCGAGGGACTGGCGGATGACCCGCTCGGCGGCGGTGACGGTGATCTCGGCAAACTCCGCGCGGAGGTCGGCGATCGCGCGGTCACGCTCCAGCTGGATTTCCTGGAGCGAGCGCTCGGCGGCTGCCTCGCGATCGCGTTCGGCCTGCTGGCGCGCATCGTCCTGGATGCGGGCCGCCACCTGCTGGGCGTTGGCCACGATCTCCTGACCCTGTCCGCGGGCCTCGGCAAGCTGGGCCTCGATGCGCTCCTGTGCGTCGGAGGCTTCGGCGCGGGCCTGTTCGGCCGCGCCGAGCCCCTCGGCAATGCGCTCGCGGCGCTGGTCGAGCATGCGCAGGACCGGCTTGTAGAGGGTGAAGCGCAGGATGAGGAGCAGGACCACGAAATTCGCGATCTGCGCGATCAACTGCGGCAGATTGATACCGAGAGCGGTGAAAGCCTCGCCCATCGCGAGCTCCCTTCTTCCCGATTGGCGTTTCCGCCGGGCTAGATGACGAAGGCGATGATGATGGCGGTCAGCAGGGCGTAGATGCCGATCGCCTCGGCGAAGGCGACGCCGAGAATCATGTTCGTCTGGATGGCGGCCCGGGCCTCGGGGTTGCGGCCGAGGGCTTCCATGGCGCGTCCCACGAGCATGCCGATGCCGATGGCGGGGCCAAGGGCGCCGAGGCCCATGGCGATGCCGGCGCCGATGGCCTTGGCGGCATCGGTCTCAAGCGCGACAAGGACGAGAAAGTCGAGTACTCCCATGGTTGGTGGTTCCTCCCGTGTTTTTCCTCCCCGCCTCCGCGGGGAGCGTTGTTCGAAGGGGCGGGGCTACTGCCCCGGGGTCCCCTGGGATTCCATTTCGTCGTGGCCGGCTTCGCCTTCGTGGTCGTCGTGCTCCTCGTCGTGGTGCTCGACCGCCATGACGGCGAACACGAGCGTGAGGAGAGCGAAGACCGCAGCCTGGATGAAGCCGACGAAGAGCTCCAGGCCATAGATGATGTCGACGATGAGGAAGGGCAAGAGGAAGGTGAGCATTAAGATGAGCACCTCCCCGGCGAAGATGTTTCCGAAGAGCCTGAAGGCGAAGCTGACGATGCGGATGAACTCCGAGAGCAGCTCGAGGATGCCGACGAAGAAGGGGATGGCCCCGCTGAAGTTGAAGAACTTCCCGAGGTAGCTGAAGCCGAGGGTGCGCAGGCCCCAGAACTCGACCATGACGAACGAGATGAGGGCGAGCGCGATCGTGTTGTTGACGTCGCTGTAGACGGAGCGGAAGAGCGGGATGATGAGCGCCAGCTTCTGACCGGGGAAGTCGATGCCGCTCACGACGAGCTCATCGCCAAGGGCGGCGCTGGGGACGGCATGCTTCTCGCTGGCGGGCAGGAGCTTGGGTGCGTCGGGGTCCGCGTTGAGGGCGGCAATAGCGCCCTCGAGCATGTCGGGGGTGACCTGGACGGGACCGTGGCCGCCGCCGCCCTCAGCCTCGAAATCGGTGAAGGTCTCGGCGAGGAAGACGATGTACTTGTCGAGGGCTTCCTCGGCGGACACGAGATTCGAGGGGTTGGCGCCCATCTCGAAGTGGGCGTCGCCGGCATTGGGCTTGACGAGGCCGATGCCGACGTTGTCGACAAGCCAGCCGGAGGAATGCGCGATCTCCTCCTCGAAGGGCTCGTGGTGCTCGTGGTGCTCCTCGATGTAGTGGAAGACCTCGACGCCGATGTCCTCGGTCTTGCCGATGGCGTTGAAGAAGGGGAGGAGGCCCATCCAGTTGGCGAGGAGGATGAAGATGAAGAAGGTGGCGATGACGGGGAAGAAACGGCGGGCGTTGCTGGTGCCGGCGATGTCCTCCAGCTGACCCATGAGGAACTCGATGACGGACTCGACGAAGTTCTGGGCGCCGGTGGGGATGAGCCGCATCGTGCGGGTGGCGAGGAAGCAGCCGACGAGGAGGATGAACATCGCCGCCCAGGCGGAGATCATCGTGTTGGAGATGTTGAGGAAGCCGACCTTGGTAATGACTTCGGCGGGGACGATGATCTCGGGCTGGGGGCCGCGGGCGACGATGAGGCCGACCACGATCCAGGCGATCGCCGCGATGATGATGAGGGGGAGCCGGAAACGCCTCACTGGCCGTCACCAGGGGCGCCGTTGGCGCCGCCGCCGAAGCGTTTCATGAAGGGGAGAAGCATGCGGATTCCGCCACCGATGGCCAGAGTCAGCCCGAGGACAATCCCCAGGAGGATGAAGAGCGGCTCAAGCCCGGTAAGGTCATCGAGCCAGAGGCCGAGCACGATTCCGACGACAATGCAGGTGGCGAAATACCAGCCTGCCCCCATGAGGTAGGCGGTGGGCGCTATCCAGCCGCCACGCTCAGGCTTCGCCATGACCGCGCTCAAACCGCGGGGATCATAGGGTGATTGTGAAGAGATGCGCAAGCGGCGACGGGGCCCACTACCCGGCTACCCCTGCGGATCGTCGATCCCGCTCAGATCGAGCCCTTCGATGAAGTCCTTGAACGGGCCCAGCCGCTCCAATTCGGCCGGGTCGACGGGCTTCTCCGGCTCGCGCTCGACGCTCTCGTCCATGTCGCCGTCGCGGATGATCTCGCCGCCCTGGTCGAGGACGGCCTCCTCCGCATAGATGGGCGCGCCGGTGCGGACGGCGAGGGAGATGGCATCGGAGGGGCGGGAGTCGATCTCGACGGCGTCGCCATTCACGTCGAGGACGATGCGGGCGTAGTAGGTATCGCGGGCGAGGTCGTTCAGGAGGATGTGCTGGACCTTCCCGCCGAGCTGCTCGATGACGTTGCAGAGCAGGTCGTGGGTCTGGGGCCGGGGTGGGGTGACGTCGTGGAGGCGGAGGGAGATGCTCTCGGCCTCGTAGGGCCCGATCCAGATCGTGAGGTAGCGATCGGTGTCCTTCTCGCGAAGGATGGCGATGCGCTGGTAGCTGTTGAGGGACAGACGGATGCTCTCGATGCTCATCTCGCGCATGGCCCACCCCCCGCCGGCAGTATCCGGCTCGATCGGGTCGATGATAGGAGGAGGCGAGGAGAGGCGGCAAGACGCCGGCCGTTCAGGAACGCAGGTTGACGACCGTTGCGGCGGCGATGCTGACGGCGAGGATGGCCATGACGGGCTGCACCCCTACCCAGTCTCCAAGGGCGCCGGCACCGAGGACGGGGAGGGAGGCGGCGAGGGCGGCCATCGCGCCCTGGGTCGCGACGACGCGGCCCTGGAGGGCGAGGGGAACGCGGTCGTTCAGCACGGTCTGGGCGGCGACGCCGACGATGGCGTAGGCGAATCCGAGGGGGAGCACGATGAGCATGGCGAGCAGGGTTCCGCCGTCGAAGTCCCCCAGGTGAACGTCGTTGAGCCAGACGAAGGCACCGTAGCCCGCGAGGAAAGAAGCCTCCTCGTTGACGAAGGCGAGAGCCAGCAAGAGTCCCGTGAAGATGGCGAAACCGGCGGAGCTGAGGAGCCCGTGCGGGACGCGATGGGCGAGGGGACCGGCGATGCGCAGTCCCACCACCACGCCGAGGGCCGCCGGCGTGAAGACGAGTGCGCCGATCTCGAAGGGGAGGCCGAGGACGTCACGGATGTAGGTCGGGATGAGCCCCCCGAGGATGATCAGCATCATCGTGATGAGGGTGAGCTCGACGGCGGCCTTGAAGACGATGGGGTCGCGGCGCATGGCCCGCCACCCGGTCTGCCACCAGGAGGCGCGCTCCAGCGGAGCCGGGGCGAACTCGTCGGGAGGGCCACCCACGACCGCGGCGGCGGGCGATGGGTCGGGTTCGGGCAGGAAGGCGTCGGACTCGTCGCGGGTGCGGGCCACGGGGCCGATACGGACGGCCTCAACAGCGGCGAGCACGAAGAGCGCGGCGACGATCCCGAAGAGCACGTCGGCACGCTCGAAGACGCGGAGGACGACGGGGGTGAGGAGCGCGAACCCGACGATCTGGGCGGCCCCGCCGACGGCCTGGCCGATGGCGTTGGCCCGGGCCAGCTCGCCGCGCGTCACGATGGCGGGAAGGATCGCGCCCTCGGCGGCGGAGACGAACGGGGCGGCGACGGCGAGGAGGACCGCCACCACGTAGAGCGTCCCGGCTCCGCCCGGTTCGACGATGAAGGCGACGCAGACCGCGGCTCGCGCCAGGTTGCCGAGCGCCACGATGAGGCGCCGGGGGATGGCGTCGGCGGCGACGCCGGCGATGACGCCGGCGACCATCATGGGGACGACGAGGGCGAGGACGAGGAGGCTGGTGAAGAACGCCTTGCCGGTGGCGTCGAGGACGAGGAGGACGAGCGCCAGGTTGAGGGCGTTCTGGGCGACGCGGGCGAAGAAGCGCGAGGTGCTGAGGCGGCGGAAGGGAATCTGCTGGAGGAGGGCAGAAGGCGGGGAGGGCTCGGCGACCTCGTCCCAGGCGGGAGCGGCGCTCACGAGGCGGCGGAGACGCGCGACTTGGCCCGCTGCTCGAAGCGGCGGCGCTCGAGCATCACGCGCCGCCCGCACTCGAGGCAGACCAGGCCGATGTCGGCGCCGATGCGATAGACACGCCACTCCCAGCTCCCGCAGGGGTGGCGGCGGCGCATCCGCCAGACGTCGCCGACGGCTACCTCTTCGTTCACGGGGCGGGGGCGTTGAGGGCGTCGCGCAGCTCGCGGGCGGCGGCGCCGGGGTCAGGAGCGCCGGCGATGCTGCGGGAGGCGTTCACGACCATGAGGCCGTACTCGGCCCGGGTCGCGGCCACGACTTCGGCGGGGTCGCCGCCCTGTGTGCCGACGCCCGGCACGAGGAGGGTGGCGCGGGAGGCGAGAGCCCGCACGCGGGCGAGCTCGGCGGGGGCGGTCGCACCGACGACGAGGCCGACGTTCGGGCTCCAGGAGGGCATCTCGGCGGCAAGGCGCTCGTAGAGGGGCACCCCGCTCTCGAGGGTGGCGTTCTGGATGGTGGCGGAGCCGGGATTGGAGGTGCGGCAGAGGAGGTAGACACCCCGGTCCTCGTAGTCGAGGAAAGGCTGCACGGCATCCTGCCCCTGGAAAGGATTGACCGTGGCGGCGTCGAAGCCCCAGACCTCGAAGAGGGCGCGGGCGTAGGCGGCGGCGGTGTTGCCCATGTCGCCGCGCTTGGCGTCGGCGATGACGGGGATGCCGTCGGGAATGGCCTCGAGGGTCTGTTCGAGGGCGCGCAGGCCGGGAATGCCGAACTGCTCGTAGAAGGCGAGGTTCGGCTTGAAGCAGGCGGCATAGGGCGCCGTGCTCTCGATGAGGCGGCGGTTGCGGTCCGCGACCTCCCCGACGGGCGTGTCGCCGGGCGGGTCGAGGCCGACGCAGACGTAGCTGCTCACCTCGCGGCTGCGGCGGGCGAGGCGCTCGACGTACGTGGTCACGACTGCGCCTCCGCCGCCTCGCGGGGGGCGAACCCGAGCTTCGGCAGGGTCTGGAGGAAGGCCTCGCGGTTTCCGGAGACGATGAGGTCGAGGGCGCCCTCGGCGTCGGGAGGCGCCTCCAGGTCGAGCTCGGCGAGGAGGGCGCAGGCGCGCCTCGCGACGGGCTCGCCCGTCCCGAGGACGGAGACGCCCGGGAACTCGGCGTTGATGGCGGGCGCGAGGAACTCGTAGTGGGTGCAGCCGAGCACCACGATGTCGGCGCCGTTCGCGACCGGACCGGCGAGGGCAGCGCGGACGGCTTCGCGGGCGGCGGGGGTGTCCACGTCGCCGAGCTCGACGAGCTCGGCGAGGTCGTGGCCGACGACGCGGTCGATGGCGGCGTCCTTGCCGAACTCGTCGACGACGCTGGAATAGAGGTCGCCGTCGAAGGTGCCGGGCGTGGCGAGGATGGCGACGCGACCGCTTCGGGAGGCACGGGCGGCGGGCTTCACGGCCGGCACCATGCCGACGAAGGGCACCTCGAAGAGCTGGCGCAGATCGGCGACCGCGGCCGCGGAGGCGGTGTTGCAGGCAACGACAATGAGCTTGGCGCCGGCATCGACGAGGCGGTGGGCGATGGCGAAGGCGCGCTTGCGCACCTCGCCGGGGTCGCGGGGCCCGTAGGGAAAGTAGGCGGTATCGGCGAAATAGACGGTGCGCTCGCGGGGGGCCAGGCGTCGGAACTCGCGGAAAACACTGAGCCCGCCGACGCCGGAATCGAACATGCCGACGGGTCGCGGGTCCATCCCGTCAAGCATACGGCCTGGCCCGCCTTGCCGCTGCCGGAGGTGCGCGCTCTCCGTCCACGGGGCATGCTGCGCCCATGACGACGTGGCTGGACGTGGCCCTGCTGCCCTCGGAAGCGGAGACGATGGAGGCAGACGCCTTCCTCGTCATCGACGTGCTGCGGGCGACGACGACGATTGCGACGTTGTTCGAGCATGGGCTGGCGGACCTCCTCGTGGTCGACGACATCGAGGCGGCGCGGGAGCGGGCGCGACGGGAGGGGCGCGTCCTGTTCGGGGAGGTCGGCGGACTGCCCCCGGAGGGGTTCGACCACGGGAACTCGCCGGCGGAGGCGGCCGGGCTGGACGTGCGGGGCAAGGGAGCGGTGCTGTTCACCACGAACGGGACGCGCGCGATCTGTGGGGTGGCGGGACGCGGGCAGGCGGCAACAGCAGCGTTCGCGAACGCGGGGGCGGCAGCGCGGTGGGCGGCGGGGCACGAACGGGTGGCGCTCGTGTGCGCGGGAAACTCGGGGGGCAAGCGGTTCGCGCTGGAGGACTTCGCGGCGGCGGCGCGCCTGGTCCAGATCATCGCGCGGGAGAGCCCGGGGCTGGAGCTGGGGGACGCGGCGGGAGTGGCGGCGGAGGCGACGGGCTACGAGGACTGGATCGCGCCGGGGCTCCCGCAGCGGACCGACCGGAGCGCACGCCTGGTCGCGGGGGCGCACCACGCGCGCGGCCTCAAGGCGCTCGGACTGGAGGCGGACATCGCCTTCGCGGCGCGCGAGGACACGTCGGGAAGTGTCCCGATCGTGGTCGAGCACGGGGAAGGGTGGGCGCTGCTGCGGGACGGTCGCTAGTCGCGGCTCTCCCAGCGGCGCCGGAGATCGGCCAGGGTGGCTTCGTCGGGTGGGCGGCCGGCGTAGCGGGCGTACTCGAAGGCGGCGGTGATCTCGTCGGTCACGTCGCGGTGGAAAGCACTGGTGAGGATGGGAGCGAACTCGTGCGGGGTCTGGGCGTCGGCACGGGGCGTGCCCTGCCTGCGGGCGGATTCGAGCACGTCGAGGTAGAGGCGGACGGCTCCCTCGCCGGAGGGCTCGCGGCGGCGTTCGCGGCGGAGGAGGCCGCGGGCGGCATCGCGCAGGTCGTCACCGAGGCTGCCCGCGCGCTCGGATTCTGGCGCCTCGGGTTCAGCCTCCGCGGCGCGACGGCGAAGGATGGCGAGGATGAAGATGATCGCGGCCACGACCGCGACCCCAAGGAAGATCATGCCGCCCGCCAGTGTGTACCTCGTAACCCGGGCGGCCAGGGTCTCCCCGCCACCGTCCGCGCCCGCCGCTTCGGCTCCGGCGAGTGGTTCGGGAGTCTGGATCTCGGGCGGCTCTGAGTCGCCCCCGCCGAGCAGCCCGAGGATGAACTCCAGCAGGTTGGTGATCACCCAGGCGATCGGAATGAAAATCACGTACGTCATGAACCAGGCGATGGCCTTGCCGACGGCCAGGGCCGGGGTGGAGAGGGCATCGACGAGTGGTTCGAGGAGAACGCCGACCAGGAGGACGCCGAGGGCCGCGAAGGCGGCTGTTCCGGCGAGCATGACGGTCGTGATGCCCCCGCCGCGGAGGCCGCCGATCGAGGAGCCGCTCTGCGAGAGCTGGGAGCAGGCGAGGGCGGCAAGGGCCACGCCGTAGAAGACGACACCGCCACGGGTGACCACCTCGGCCTGCTCGCTTCCCGCGGTCACGACGAGGGCAATGGTGACGACGATGAAGGGGACGACGAGGGCGCGGGGGGCATTGTCCAGCCACAGTTCGCTGCGGGAGCGCCAGGCGGCCCACGACCAGGTGACCAGGAGGAGGGATCCGCTCGTGATCACGGGAGCGATCCACTCCCGCACCTTGCCGGTCTCGACGACGAAGTCGCGAGCCCAGGCGAAGTCCCAGAGGGCCAGGTCGTGGCCATACTGGAGGCGAAGAGCGCCGTAGAGCAGCAGGAAGGCGAGCACGGTGATCGCCGTGGCCCTCCTTCCACCCTCGACCGCGAACCAGTCCAGCGCCGCGGGAGCGAAGAAGGCGACGAAGGCGACGAGGACGAAACCGGGAGCGCTCACGAGCTCGTTGCCGGGCTCGGGGAAGATGCGCATGACGACTTCGCCCACGGTGTAGAAGGCGAGCGCTTCGGAGGCGAGCAGGAGGGCGAGGGCGGCGCGAGCGATCACACGAGCGCCTCGCTTTCCTCGAACTGGCGGCCCGTGATGCGGACGGAGAGGCCGTGGAGCTTGTCGAGGTCGACGCGGTCGGAGGTGACGACGACGGCAACGCGGTAGCCCTCGTCCTGGAGGCGGCGCATGGCCTCCGCCAGCTCGTCGGGGATGTAGGCGGCGGCGAGGACGAGGGTGGAACCGAGGGGGAGGCGGCCGGCCTCGCGGCGGAGGCGGCCGGCGAGGTCCCCCATGGTGAGCGGCTGGACGACCGCCAGGGTCTCGAGGATGCGGGTGAGCTGGGAGCGGGCGCGGGAGGGGGCGAGGTGGATGGGGCGGTCGGAGTTGGGGAGGGAGCCGTTCGCGAGCAGGCCGACGGCGTAGCGCCGCCCCGTGGCCCAGACCGCCAGCGAGGCGGCGATGGAGACGGTCCGCTCCAGGTCGTCCTTCAGGTACCCCTCCCAGGAATGCTCGAGGGTATCGATGTTGAGAAGCACGTAGAGGTGCTGGACGGCGGAGGGCTCGTACACGCGGGACTGGAGCTCGCCGTGGCGGGCGGTCGCCTTCCAGTCGATGCGGCGGAGGGGGTCGCCGGGCTCGTAGTCGCGCACGCCGGCGATCCGGAGGGGGTCCTCGAAGACGCGGTTGCGGCCCTTCGACTCGCCCATGGGGCGGTCGGCGGGGAATCCGAGGTCGTCGAGGGCGAAGACGCGCGGGTAGGCGATGAAGGGCGTCATCGCGGGCCCGTCCCAGTAACGGGGGAAGATGCCGAGGATGTCGGCCGACTGGATCTGGGTGGGGCCGATCTGGAACTGGCCGCGTTCACCGGCGCTGACCCGTAGGCGCCAGCGCCGCCGTTCGTACCAGCCGAGGGCGCCGCGACGGGAGAGCCAGTTGAGACCCGGAGCGGAGGCAGCCGCCGGCGTCTCTCCCTCGACGTCGATCTCTTCGGAGATGGTCAATCGCAGGTCGAACCAGGGGAGCGGGAGGAGCTTGCGATTCTCGACCTCGAAGCGCAGCTCGACCTGTTCTCCCTGGAAGGCGCGGGCTTCGCTGAGGTCGGCGCGGGCGCTCACGCGCCGAAAGAGATAGCGCGCCCACAGCCGGCTGATGGCGCCAACAACGAGGACGACGACGCCGATGCCGGTGATCATGGGCTGGCCGGTGCCGGCGCCCACGCCTATCAGGACCGGTCCCACGAGCAGCCAGAGGTCTCGGAAGACCATGGGCTAGCGCCGGCGGGCAGGTGGCGGCGACATCAGCGGCGGCGCCAGGGAGACTCGTCGTCGGACAGGGCCGGGGCGGGCGACGGCCGGGAGGCCGCGGTCGGTTCCGGACGGGAGGAGGGGGAAGGGGCGGAACGGGCGAGGGGCTCGTCCGCGACGGGGACGGGGACGCGGTCGAGCACGTCGTCGATGAGATCCTCGACCTCGCGCCCGCGGAGGCGGGTCTGGGTGGAGAGGATGACGCGGTGGGGGAGGACGTGGGGCGCCATCGACTTCACGTCGTCGGGGAGGACGTAGTCCCGACCCTGGACGGCAGCGTAGGCGCGGGCGGAACGGAAGAGAGCGAGGCTGGCGCGCGGACTGGCGCCCAGCTCGAAGGCGGCCTCGTTGCGGGTCTCGCGCACGATACGGACGGCGTAGCGGCGGATGGCGGGGTCTACGTGCAGGCGCTGGAGGGCGGCCGCCAACTCCGTGAGCCGCTCGGCGGTGACGACGGGCTGGAGGGCGTCGAGGGGGTTCGTGTGCTCCTGGCGGGCGAGGATCTCGTCCTCGTCGTCCTCGCCGGGGTAGCCGAGGTTGAGCCGCAGGAGGAAGCGGTCGAGCTGGGCCTCGGGCAGGGGGAAGGTGCCTTCGAGCTCGACGGGGTTCTGGGTGGCGATGACGAGGAAGGGGCGGGGCAGCAGGGTCGTCTCGCCCTCGACCGTGAGCTGGCGCTCCTCCATGGCCTCCAGGAGGGCGGCCTGGGTGCGCGGGGTGGCGCGGTTGATCTCGTCGGCGAGGACGATCTGGGCGATGAGGGGTCCCTCGCGGAAAGCGAACTCCTGCTCCTTCTGGTCGAAGTAGTGGATGCCGGTGATGTCGGAGGGCATGAGGTCGGGGGTGAACTGGATGCGCCGGAAGGAGCAGCCGAGGGAGCGGGCGATCGCCTTGGCGAGCGTGGTCTTGCCGGTGCCGGGCACGTCCTCGAGGAGGATGTGCCCTTCGCAGAGGAGGGCGACGAGCGCGAGCTGGACGACCTCGGTCTTCCCCACGATGACGCGCTCGACGCTCGACTGCATCTCGGAAGCAACGCCGTGGATCGTGTTCACGTCCTCGGGGGAGAGACGGGTCGTGGTGGCATCGGTCATGGGAACCCCCTGGCGGAGCGATGGTAGGGCGTGGACCGGACGCGCGCGAATCCCGTGGCAAACTGACGGGATGGCCGACGTGCGCTCGATCGCGCTGGGAGACAACACCGTGCACCTCGTGCAGCGGGGCGGCGCCAGCCTGCTCGTCGATACGGGGCCGGACTTCGCGGGCGCTTGGGAGACGCTGCGTGAGGCGCTCGGCGGCGACGTTCCGGAGGTGGTGGTGGCGACGCACGGGCATCACGACCACGCGGGGCTGGGGCGAAGGTGGCAGCAGACCGGAACCCCCGTGTGGATAGGAGCTGCCGACAGATCCCTGACGGCACGCCCCCTGCTGCAATCGGCGGCCGAGAGGGAGGCGATGCTGGCATGGGCGGAGGGCACGGGCGCGCCGCCGGAGACGCTCGTGCACGTGCGGGAGCGCATCGAGTCGAGACGGGCGGCGGCGTTGCGGGCGGCCGGGTCGGCGGAGTACCCGGAGGACGGCGTGCGCTGGCCCACGGGGCTGCGCTATCCGCCGTTCGAGGCAGACCTTCTCGTCGAGGGCGACGGGGAGGTCGGCGGGGTCGAGATCGTGGCGGCTCCCGGACACACACCCGGAAACGTCGTGCTGGCGATCCCGGAGGAGGGGTGGCTGTTCTCGGGCGACCAGCTCCTCCCGAACGTTGACCCGCTGCCAGCGATCCAGTTCGTGGGCGAGGGTGAGGAGCTGAGGCGCTTCCCCTCGCTGGCGCACTTCGCGGCCTCTCTTGAACGGCTGGCGGAAGGCGGGTTCACGCGTTGCTTCCCCGGCCACGGGGAACCGTTCGACGGCGCCGGTGAAGCGATCACAGGGGCGCTGAGCCGCATCGAGCGGCGCTGCGAGCGAGTGCGGGGCTCGCTGCGGAAGGCCGGGCCGGCGACCGTGTACGACCTCTGTATGCGGCTCTATCCGCGCGGGACGGAGCGGCGTTTCTGGCAGACGACCTCGAGCGTGCAGGGTCAGCTCGACCTGCTCGCGTCACGGGGGGAGGCGCGGGAGGCGGACGGGGTCTGGGAGGCGCGGTAGCGGGACCGCGAGGGTCGCGGGTTGCCGTGAGCGCCTATCATCAAGGTCAGGCGCTGGGGTGGCGGAATTTGGCAGACGCAGCGGACTTAAAATCCGTGGCCGAAAGGCGTGAGGGTTCGAATCCCTCCCCCGGTACCAGCCAACTTCCAGCAGACGGGCGAAACCTTGACGGGCGAGCGGCGCGGCCATAGGCTCGCGATGGCTTTGTTCGTCCAGGTGCCCGTCCCGGGAGAATAGGGAAGGCGGTGAGATTCCGCCGCGGTAGCGCCACTGTAATCGGGAAGACGGAGCCGGCGCCCACTGTCGGGGAACCGATGGGAAGGGTCCGGCAGACATCCAGCCCGTAAGCCAGGAGACCTGCCTGGACGAGAGGTGACATCTCTCCGCATAGAGAGGTGCCCTCGATCTCCGGGCACCGTTCCGGAATGGTCGAAGAAGGTACCTCCAGCGGAGAGACGCTGGGGGTTTTCTTTTGCAGGCAGTCGGGCTCACCACACTGCGCGGCTATCGCCAGCTGGGCATCAGCGCCCGCATGGCGATCGGCGGGACGATCCTGCTGGCGCTGGTAATCGTGGTTGGCTTGATCTCGCTGAGCCTCGGGCCCGTGGACATCTCCGTCAGCGACGTGGCCTGGATCGTGCTCTCGGCGCTCGGTTTCGACACGCCGGAGTTCGGGCGCACGGAGCAGCTCGTCATCGAGCAGATACGCCTGCCCCGGATCATCGTGGGCGCATCGGTGGGGATGGCGCTGGGGGTGGCGGGAGCGACCATGCAGGGCCTGTTCCGCAACCCGATGGCCGATCCCGGCATCATCGGGGTCTCGGCGGGCGGGGCGCTGGGAGCGGTAATCGCCATCGCCGCGGGATTCACGGGACTGTTCTTCCTGGCGCTTCCCCTGTTCGCCTTCGCGGGTGCGATCGCGGCGGCGTTCCTCGTCTATGGCATCGCCGTGGTCGGCGGGCACTTCTCGATGGCGACGCTGCTGCTGGCCGGAGTAGCGGTGAACGCGTTCCTGGGGGCGATCGTCTCGGCCATCATCATCTTCCTGCCCGACAACGAGCTCCTGCGCGAGATCCTGTTCTGGCTGGCGGGAGGCCTGGACGCGCGCGCCTGGGAGCACGTGCGCATCGCGACGCCGCTGATCGTGGGGAGCACGGCCATCCTCCTGCTGATGTCGCGCGACTTGAACCTGATGATGCTGGGCGACGACGAGGCGCGCTCGATGGGCGTACGCGTGGGGATCACGCGGGTGGCGCTGCTGGCAACGGCAGCGCTCGCCACGGGGGCGGCGGTCGCGGTCAGCGGGACGATCGCCTTCGTGGGGCTCGTCGTCCCGCACGTCCTGCGGCTGGTGCTCGGACCGGACAACCGCGTGCTCATCCCGATGAGCGCCCTCGGCGGCGCGGTGTTCGTGATGGCGGCGGACACGGTTGCGCGGATGGTCATCGAGCCGGCCGAGATCCGCGTCGGCATCCTCACGGCATTCGTGGGCGCGCCGTTCTTCATCTTCCTGTTGATCAAGAACAAACGGCAGGTCTACTCGCTATGAGCGGGGCCTGTCGCAAGGGAGCAATCGTGTCCACTATTCCTATTCCGTTTCGCCTCCTTGTCGTGCCGTTGGCCCTGGCCGTGCTGGCGCTGGCGCTTGTGGCCTGTGGCTCCGACGAGGAGCCGCCGACAACCCCGGCCGCAACGGCCGAGCCCACCCCGACATCGACGCCCGAACCAACTGCCGCAGCCAGGGAGGCGCCTACCGAAGCGCCTACCGAGGCGCCAACGGCAACGCCAGCTCCCACCGAGGCGGCGACGCCCGAACCCACGCCGGCGCCCACGCCCGCACCGCGCTCGCTCGAGGGCGTGCGCGGCATCGTCGACCCCACGAACCGGGGCTGGCCACGCGAGGTGGAGGGGCTGAACGGGGTCGTCAGCATCCCGGCGAAGCCGCTTCGCATCATCACGGCCTCGGTGGGACACGACGAGATGACGCTCGCGATCGTGCCCAACGAGCGGCTGGTGGCCGTCGGCGGGGCGACGAAGAACGAGACGTACTCGAACGTCGCGCACCTGGTGCAGGAGAAGGCCGAGATCTCGCGCGACCCGGAAGTCATCATCGCGCAGGCTCCCGACGTCGTCGTGACGAGCCCCTTCTTCCCGATCGAGGTGGTCGAGGCGCTCACGCGAGCAGGCATTCCCGTCATCCAGACGGAGCTCGAGCAGGGTCCTGAGGCACGAATCAACGCAATCCTGCTGATGGGCTACATCTACGGCGAGGAGGAACGCGCCTCCGCATTCGCCGACGAAGTGCAGGCGCGCTACGACGCCCTCGTGAGCGTGACCAGCGCCAAGGACCCGAAGCCCCGCGTGCTCGCCCTGACGCAGTACTCGGACACCCTCTGGGTGGCCGGTGGCGGGTCGACGGAGGGCGGCGTGATCACGGCCGCAGGCGGCGTGAACGCCGCCGAGGAAGCGGGCGTCACGGGGAACCAGACGACGAGCCTCGAGGGCGTGATCGCGATGGCCCCGGACATCATCATCATTGCCCAGCCGGTGGCGTTCGGGGCGGAGGAGTTCCGGCAGAGCCTGCTGGAGCACGAAGCCCTGTCGGAACTGCCGGCCATCGCGAATGGGGCGGTCTTCGTCGTGGAGAGCAAGCACTTCACGACGCTCTCCTACTGGAACATCCGCGGAGCGGAGGACCTGGCGCGCATGCTGTGGCCGGACGACTTCCCCAATCCGCCCGCGGAGTCCTTCAGCCTGGCCGAGTAGGTGACGACATGAGCACGAACGGCAACTCCCCCGCATCGGTCGACGCGCGAGCGGTCTCCTTCAGCGTCGAGGCGAAGACGCTCCTGGACAGCGTCGACGTGCGCGCCGAGCGGGGGCAGTTCGTCGGGCTGATCGGTCCGAACGGCGCCGGCAAGTCCACCCTGCTGCGGACGTTATCGGGGGTGCTGCGGAACCAGGAGGGCGCGGTCTGGCTGGAGGGTTCGGACCTGCAGTCGATGCCCGCCAGGGACGTGGCCGCGATGCTGGCGCTGGTGCCCCAGATCGCGCCCTACACGCAGGGGTTCACGGCCTTCGAGCTGGTCCTGATGGGGCGCTACCCGCACCTGGGGCGATTCCAGGTCGAGGGTGAGAACGACGATCGCGTCGCGAAAGCAGCGATGCGGCTGACGGAGACGGAGGAATTCGAGACGAGGACGCTCGATACGCTCTCGGGGGGCGAGCGCCAGCGCGTCTTCCTGGCGCGGGCGCTGGCCCAGCAGCCCCGCATCCTGCTGCTGGACGAGCCCACCTCGAACCTCGACATCCTGCACCAGCTCACGATCCTCGGGTTGGTGCGGAAGCTCGTCGAGGAGGGGCTGACGGCGATCGCGGCTATCCACGACCTGAACCTGGCGGCCCGCTACTTCGACCGGCTGGTGCTGATCAGCGAAGGGAGGGTGCTGACCGAGGGGCGTCCCGAGGAGGTGCTGACGCCGGAGACGATCGAGTCCGCCTTCGGGGTGCGGGCGGCGGTGTACCGCGAGCCGGTGACCGATGCTCTCGCCATCAGCCTGATTGGTCCGGCGCAGGGCAACGGCGCCGCGCCCCCTGTGAGCGCAGGCGGGAACGGTCGCAAGTCCGCCGGCCAGAACGGCATGCCCAATGCCTCCCGACAATGACCAGCTAGACGGCTCTTCCCCCGACGAGGGGGAAACGCAGGCGGCCGGGCGGCGGCGCGTGAAGCACGGCCTCGTCATCGTCAATACGGGCGAGGGCAAGGGGAAGACGACCGCCGCGCTGGGAGTCCTGTTCCGGGCGTGGGGGCGGGACTTCCGCGTCCGGATGTTCCAGTTCATCAAGCACTCCACGGCGCGGTTCGGGGAGCACCGGGCCGCAAAGAAGCTCGACATCCGCATCGAGGCGATGGGCGACGGCTTCACCTGGCTCTCGAAGGACATGGACCGGACGACAGCGCTGGCGGTGGCGCAGTGGGAGCGCTGCAAGGAAGCAATCCTGGAAGGCGGGGAGGACGTCATCATCCTCGACGAGTTCACGTACGCGATGCACTACGGCTGGGTGCCGGTCGAGGACGTGCTGGACACGTTGAGCCGGCGGCCCGAGGGGATGCACGTCATCATCACCGGGCGGTACGCGCCCGATGAGCTGGTCGAGTTCGCGGACCTGGTGACGGAAATGAAGCTCGTCAAGCACCCGTACCAGGAACAGGGCATCCGGGCGCAGCCGGGCCTCGAGTACTAGGCGATGGCGATCGAGGACGTGGTCGCGAGCATCGCGCCCGGGGATCCCGCGGCCCGGGAGGCGGCTCGCCTGCGGCAGGAGCGCCTGACCAAGCCGCCGGGAAGCCTCGGCCGGCTCGAGGCACTCTCCCTGCAGGTGGCGGCAATCCAGCGGACGGAGTGTCCGACCGTCGGGGGGAAGGCGGTCGTGGTGGCGGCGGGGGACCACGGGGTGGTGGCTCAGGGCGTCACGGCGTACCCCCAGGAGGTGACGGCGCAGATGGTGCTGAACTTCCTCGCGGGCGGCGCCGCCGTCAGCGTGATGGCGCGGCACGCGGGCGTGAAGCTGGTGATCGTCGATGCGGGTGTGGCGACGCCGCTGCCCGAGCATCCGGGACTTCGGGTCGCGAGGGCGGGGCCGGGCACGGCCGACATCACGCGGGGACCGGCGATGACGCGAGAACAGGCGGAGGCCTGCGTGATGGCGGGCGTGGAGCTGGCCCGCGAGGCGGCCGCCGAGGGTGCGGACCTGATCGGGACCGGCGACATGGGCATCGGCAATACGACGGCCTCGAGCGCCATCACGGCGGCGCTGACCGGACGCTCCGCCAGCCAGACGACCGGACGGGGAACGGGCCGGAACGACGAGGAGCTGGAGCGCAAGGTCGCGGTCGTGGAGCGGGCGCTGGAGGTGAATGGTCCCGACCCGGCGGACGGGCTGGACGTGCTCGCCAGGGTCGGCGGCTTCGAGATCGGGGTGCTGGCGGGCGTGGTGCTGGGCGGGGCGGCCTCTCGCCGGGTGGTCGTGCTCGACGGCTTCATCTCGGGGGCGGCGGCGTTGATCGCGCACAGGCTCTGCCCGACGGTCGCCGACTACCTCGTGGCATCGCACCTCTCAGCGGAGGCGGGGCACCGGGTCGTGCTTGCGCACCTGGGGCTGCGTCCGTTGCTCGACCTGGGGATGCGGCTGGGAGAGGGGACGGGGGCGGTGCTGGCGATGGGGCTGGTGGAGGCGGCCGCCTCGTGCCTGACGGAGATGGCGACCTTCGGTGAGGCGGGCGTCTCGGGCGCCGGGGCGGATTGAGGGGGGAAAGGGTCCGGTGACAGGCCTGCGACTGGCGATCGGGTTCCTGACGGTGCTGCCCGTCGCGCCTGCGGGAGAGGTGCGGATGGGGCCGGCACGGGCGTGGTTCCCGCTGGTAGGGCTGGGGCTGGGCGGAGTCCTGCTGGGACTCGACGTGGCGGCTCGGGAGGCGCTGCCACCGCTGGTGGTGGGGGCAATCCTGGTGGCGGCGCTACTCGTGCTGACGCGGGCCATCCACACGGAGGGGTTCCTCGACTGCTGTGACGGCCTGTTCGGGGGCTACAGCCGCGAAGAGCGGCTGCGCATCCTGCGGGACACGCACGTGGGCGCCTTCGCCGTCATCGGCGGGGCCGCCCTGCTGCTGCTGAAGTGGAGCGCCATCGCAGGCATCCCGGACGGTGCTCGCACGGGCCTCCTGCTGGCGTTCCCCTGCCTCTCGCGATTCGGGATGGTGGCGACGATGGCGCTGTTCCCGTACGTCCGCGAGCAGGGCCTTGGAACAGCGTTCCAGGAGGGGCGGGGGTGGTGGCAGGTGGCGGTGGCGTCGGCGACGGCAGCGGCGGTGGCCGTCCTGTTCCTCGGCGGTGGCGGCGCGATTCTGCTGGGCGTGGCGAGCGTCGTGGCGCTGGGGTTGGGGCAGTGGATGACAGGGATGCTCGGTGGGATGACGGGTGACACGTACGGGGCCGTGAACGAGGTGGGGGAGGTAGCGGTGCTGGTGCTGGGCATCGCGCTTTACTCGGCGATGCCCGGCATCTTCGGAGCGCCGCTCTGGTAGACACTGAGATGAGGGAGCGCACGTGAACAAGCAACTGACGCTGGTCCTGGGGGGCGCCCGGGCGGGCAAGAGCACCTACGCCCAGCGCCTGGCCGCAGGCGGGAAGCGCGTCCTGTTCGTGGCCACGGCGGAGGCGGGAGACGATCAGATGGAGGCGCGCATCCGGACGCATCGCGAGAGCCGTCCCGCGGAGTGGGACACACTCGAGGAGCCGCTCGACCTCGTGGGGGCACTGGCGGGGGTCGGGGATCGGTACGACATGATCCTGCTCGACTGCCTCACGCTCTGGGTCAGCAACCTGCTTCTGCGGGGCGGGACAGCGGAGTCGGCGGACGTGGATATCCCCCGGGAGGCGCGCAGGCTGCTGGCGGCGTACGAGCAGGGGACGGCCTCGTGGATCGTCGTGAGCAACGAGGTGGGGCAGGGGGTCGTGCCGCCAACCGAGCTAGGCCGCCTCTACGCGGACGAACTGGGACGGGTGAACCAGATGATGGCAGCGGCCGCGGACCACGTATACTTAATGGTGGCGGGGCTTCCCCTGAACCTGAAGTCGCTCAGCGAGGACTAGCGCGGTCGCTCAGCGCTCCACGTCGGAGGGGGTTCCAACCTCCCGCTGTTGGCCCGAAATCGGGGCCAGAGGGGGCGAAAAACTGGTGGGGGCTCGAATTTTGCGCCGAAAAGTGTCAGCATGCTCACAGATTCGGTGCAGATCGCTCACCACGAGGGCTCTAAATAGTACATACTGCGCCGCGCACCATTTGTTGGAGCGATCGGGTGTCTACGAACATAGCTGATACAGCGCGAACGACGGACAGTGAAGAGTATTCCCAGGAGGGGGGTCCACCTGCTGCACTTGCGGAGGGGGTGGCGCTCCTGGTGAACGCCGTAGTGAAGGGCATGGAGCGGCAACTTGAGCCGCTCGGCCTCATCAATATGGAGTTCGCCATCCTGAAGGCCTTCAACGACAAGGATGAGTGGACGGTCACCCACCTGGCAGACCTCCTGCCCGCGGACGCACCGCGGATCAGCAGGCTCGTCTCGAGGTTGGTCGACCGGGGCTACCTGCGCCGGCGCAGAAGGACCGACGACCGCCGCGTGGTCCTGCTGAAGTTGACGAAGACGGGGCGTGAGGTCACGGACGAGCTCTGCGCACGGGTCAACCAGCACGAAGCGCAGCTCCTTACCGGCGTGAGCGCCGAGGAGCTGGACGCGCTTCGGGCGGTCACGGACAAGATCCTGGCCAACCACGCGAACCTGGAGCGTTCCCAGGCGCGGTAACCACGGCAGCGTCCCTTCTCGCACCGAAGGACTCGATTGCGGGCCCTCGCTTGCCTGCCCTAACGGTTGCCCTTCCAGGAGTTATGATACGAACGTGTCACTACTCTGCACGGGACAATACGGATGGATAGACAACCTGCAGGCGCACCATCGAGCGGTGCGCGGACGCTACAGTTCGATCTGGAAGGCTGGGTAGCCGGACTCGCACAGGCGGTCGTGAGAAGCATCGAGCGGCAGACGGCGGCCCATGGACTCACCGCGCTGGAATTCGTGCTGCTGCGAGCATTGGTCGAGAAGCGGGAACGAACCCTCTCCCAGCTGGCCGACGTTCTCCCCATCGACCGCGAGCGCCTCTCCCAACTGGTGGGGAAACTCGTCGACCGGGGGCTCCTGCGCTACGGGGAGGGAGCGGCGGATCCTCGCGCCATGTTGCTGGCGCTTACGGAACGCGGACGGTACCTCGCCTGGAGGCTGTACCAGCACGTCCAGGCGCAGGACTCGCGGCTGCTGGAAGGCGTGAGCGAGGAGGAGATTGCCACCCTGTCGTCGGTCGTCTCCAGGATCATGGCCAACCATGCCCTCCTCGATCAGTCTTCCCCACGGTAGCAACAGCTCCAGGGAGGAACGTGCAGCCCCGCGGGCAAGCGACGGAGCGGAGGGCCGGGCGAAGGTGCTGGTGGGCGATACTGGACTCGAACCAGTGGCCTCGTCGGTGTGAACGACGCGCTCTAACCATCTGAGCTAACCGCCCAGCCCTCTGAGTCTAGGGCCGAGCATTGTCGTTGGCCACCTGCGGAGGGCGCGTGGTTTGAAGGCGAGCGGACGCCGGAAGATAATGGTCGTTGGCGCCGAAGTGGCGGAACAGGCAGACGCGCTACGTTCAGGGCGTAGTGCCCCTTGCGGGCGTGTGAGTTCAAATCTCACCTTCGGCACCAGAAACGACGTGCGCCAGTAGCTCAGTGGATAGAGCGCTACCCTGCGGAGGTAGAGGTCAGAGGTTCGAATCCTCTCTGGCGTACCACACCTGCCATTCGAAGGCCCTGAACGGGGCGGCATGGGCCGGCATCCGCCGACCCTCGATCCGCCCCGGATACAGGTGCACTCCAGCCCGGCTCCGGGGAACGGCTCCGCCGTTCGGCGCATACTCTTGAGCATGGGCAGTCCCCGCCTCGCCATGGCCGCCATGGCCGCGGTCGTCGCCATGACCGCCGCCTGCAGTTCCGCCGGATCAGGCGGCGCGGTCACCGGGGAGGTGCGGTTCGCGCGCGAGGTCGAGCTGCCCGAAGGCGCCGTCGTGACCGTCAGGCTGCTGGACACGTCGCTGGCCGATGCGCCGGCGGTGGAGCTGGGGCGGGACGTCATCGAGAACGCGGAGCAGCTGCCGGTTCGCTTCCGCATCGAGTTCGACCCCGATGAGGTTGCCGGTGGCCGTGAGTACTCGCTCAGCGCCGAGGTGAGGCGTGGCGACGAGCTGCTCTACGTCAACGACACCGTCCACCCCGTCCTCACGAGGGGCGCCCCCTGGCAGAGCGACGTGGTGGTAGTCTCCACCAACCCGTTCGACACGTGCGTCGAGCCTTTACCGGGGGTGATCCACTCGAGCTTCGAGGATCGGACGCTGCCCGAGGGGGCGGCGCTGCGCGTGTGGTTGGTCGACGTGACGGAACCGGAGGCGCCGGTGCTGGTCACGGAAACGAGCAGGGAGGGGCTCGACGGGTTCCCGATCGAGTTCGAGCTTCCGCACGAGGGCGTCAGGATCAGCCGCCACCACCGCTACGAGCTGGAGGCGGAGGTCGTGGTCGGCGACACGGTGCTCTATCACATCGCCAGGGAGGAGTGGCGCCGCGTCTGGCTGCCGCACTGCCCGGGCGAGGACCTGCAGCTCATCAACGACGTCTTCCCGGCCGACGAGTTCCCGGGGGAGTAGGCGGGCCCCCGGTCCCGCCTACTCGACGGCCGTTCCGGCGGCGTCGCCCTCGCCGGCGATGGCGACCGCCTCGGCGAGGCGGGCGGCGGCGACCGTGGCGAAGGGCTCCTCGTTGCGTTCCAGCATGGCGCGCACGCGCTCGCAGGAGGCGCGGGCGCCCTCGATGAGGTCCCGGGGGTAGCCCAGCTCGACCTGGTGTTCGGCGAACTCGTCCTCGTCGAGCACGCGGACCTCGCCGGAGCGCAGGCGGGCGACATCGAGGTCGAGGTCGATCATCGTGACCCGGCCCTCGCTCCAGACGGGGGGCGTGGCGATGTCGACGTAGACCTCGGGTTCGCCGGTCTCCTGCCAGATGCCCGCCCACCAGCCGTCGGTGACGAGCTTGAGGTTGGTGGACTTGAAGGTGATGGGGGGCTCGTCGCTCCGCTGGGCGCGGGTGCCGGGCGGCCCCCAGAGCCAGGCGCCGTACTCGTCCTCGGCAAGCCAGAGGAGGTCGTACTGCCAGTGCTGGGTATCCGGGTACTTGCGAAAGTCGACGCGGATGCGGTCGGGGGGCATCGAGCCAGCGTAGGCGGGCTCCGGGACAGCGACAAACGGGGAGGGCAACGCTCTAGACTGCGGGCGGAACCGGCTGCTGCCCCCGGAGGAACGTGATGCCCGCCCTGGATGGAGTGCGAATCCTCGACATGACGCAGTACGAGGCGGGAACCTCGTGCACGCAGGCGCTCGCCTGGCTGGGAGCGGACGTCGTGAAGATCGAACGGCCGGGCGTGGGCGATCCCGGTCGGGGGGTCTACACGGGCCAGGACAACTCCCCTTACTTCGTCAACTGGAACAGCAACAAGCGGAGCCTCGCGCTGGACCTGCAGAACCCGCAGGGGCGGGACCTCTTGCTCCGGCTGGCGCCACACTACGACGTGTTCGTGGAGAACTACGGACCGGGCGTCATGGAGAAGCTCGGCCTCACCTACGACGTGATGAAGGCGGCGAACCCCGCCATCATCTACGCGCGCATCAAGGGGTTCGGGCTGTCGGGGCCGTACTCGGACTACAAGTGCTTCGACATGATCGCGCAGGCGGCGGGCGGGTCGGTGGCGGTAACGGGTGAGCCGGACGGTCCGCCCCTGCGTCCGGGAATCACGGTGGGCGACTCGGGCACGGGGGTGCAGATGGCGCTAGCCATTTGCGCCGCCTACATCCAGCGGCTGCGGACGGGCGAGGGCCAGGCCCTCGAGATCTCCATGCAGGAGGCGATGACCTACTGGCTGCGAACGGCCATCTCGAGCGGGGCGGACTGGGGCCGCAGGGCCGCGCCACGCACGGGCGTGGGCGCGACGGCCACGTCGAGGCTATACCGGTGCGCGCCCGGCGGGCCGAACGACTACGTGATCCTGCTGATCGTGACGCCCCGGATGTGGGACGCCTTCTGCGGCGCCATCGGACGCCCGGACCTCGGCAAGGACGAGCGGTTCGCGGACATCGCGGGACGGCGGGAAAACAGCGACGCCCTGGCGGAAGAGATCGAGGCGTGGACCTCCGTGCGCGACAAGCACGAGGTGATGCGCGTGCTCGGGGAGGCGGGCGTGCCCTGCGGGGCGGTCCTGGACACGCAAGACATCTACGAGAACGAGCACCTGAACGCGCGCGGCTTCGTGAAGACGGTCGAGCACGAGGAGTGGGGGGAGGTGCAGTTGCTGGGCTGGCCGCCCCGCATGTCGGAGAGCGAGGTGCCGCTCGTGGCCTCGCCCCTGTTGGGCCAGCACACGCACGAGGTGCTGACGGCCGACCTGAGTCTGGACGACGGCGAGCTCGCGGATCTGGCGGAGGCGGGCATCATCGGGTAGGGCAACGCAAGAGGCCGGGCGAATCGCCCGGCCTCTTGTGTGGGTGCGGAGGACTACCGATTCGTGTCCCCGGGCTCCCAAGCAACAGGCAGGTGGCTCAGAAAATGATGCGATCAAGCTGGTCCTTGACGATCTTGGCACCGCCCCTACCAGCGATGCCCTGGAAGTCCCCACCACTGGACCAGTCAACATGCGTCGCCCGTCCAAGCACTTCGGCGACCTTCGCCTTGTCGAGGATGTGGCCCGGCGGGCTTCCCCGCCCATTCAGGCACTGGGGCAGGATGTCGCGACCTAGCTGGCTGAGGGCGATCATGCCGATGGACTTGGTGAGGAGATGTCCTCGGGGATTCTCCCATGCCTCCGGCCAGACCTCTGAGACGACCTGCCAATACGCCTTGGCAATCTCGTAACGCTCATCAATCGTAAGCGCCTTGATCTTTCCCGAATCCAGAAGGTCTTCCAAGCCGGACCGAAGCGACTGAAGGCTAGTGGGTCTGCCGGTGCCACGCGCGCCGATCAGGTTGACCTTGTGGAACCAAGGCGAGTCAGGATCGGACTCGAGCCTGATGACCAGTTCAGCAAGTTCGTCCCCTTCGCGCCCTACGAAGTGGACGTGGCTCATCGACACCTTCTTTTGCTCACGGTTGATGGCTATGAAGAGTTGCTCTTCCAGCTTGGTGTCAAGGTCGTCGAACATCATGAAGGGGATTGGGTAGTCGGGGTTATCAAGGAACTTCTCCGCTCCGATCCCACGATGCTGCCCATCGATCTTTGCGATCGCCTGCTCTCTAGATATCCGCAGGTGGCCGAGGTCGCTTCCGGGAGAAACCTCTACGAACTCGACCCCACCCCGAGCGTTCAAGAGGAGGGGTGTCATGAACCCTGCTTCCTGGCCATCCAAATAGGCTGCGAAGGACTTGGCTCGTGCTTCGTCGGGTGGGCGCTGGTAGCCAAGTCGCCCGGAGTCGGGATCCTCCGGGTAGCTATCAGCAAAGGTCAATCGGGCGGAGTATTCCGCCGACATGTGTCCCGTGTAGCACGTTCGCGCCTTCTGGAAGTGGCGGACGGCAGGGATCTCTACGGGTGCTCGCATGACTCATGACTCCATTACTTAAGTTACTGAGACTTTACCGCCTGCGACTTTATGATTCAAATTAAGGCCACAGCGACATTTGTCGCAATAGCAATGAGGCCGGGCGAATCGCCCGGCCTCTTGGTTGGGTGCGGAGGGGTTGGTCGACTAGGCGCCCTGGAACTCGAAGTCGGGCTCGTGGCCCAGGTAGAGCTTCCCGATGGTCTCGTACAGCGGATGCGCGACCCAGCGGTGGGAGGCGCAGCCGTGGGCGTCGCGGAGCTTGCGCTCGAGCGGGCTGTACATGCGCGCGCCGGTGGTGCCGGCGGTGTTGTGGATGCTATCGACCGCGTGCATGCAGGCGTTGGCGGCGAAGGTGCAGGCGAGCCGCGCCTTCTTCGTGATTTCCGCGCTGGGGTGCTCGGCCCCGGCGTGGAGCTCGTCCTCGACCTCGCGCATGGACTCCATGACGAAGGCACGGGCGGCCTGCACGGTGGCCTCGGCCTCGCCCGTCCGGTACTGGGCGACGGGGCGCTCGCGGAGGGTGCCGCTCGAGAGCATCGGCACCTTGTTCTGCGCGAGGTCCTCGAACACGTCGAGGGCGCCGCGACCGACACCCAGGGCCACGGCCGCCTTGTTGTAGGAGAGACGCAGGGGCACGGGGATGCGGAAGACGGGGTTGGGGTAGTGCGCCGGAAGCGACACGAGCTCAACGTCCCGCCACTTCTTCTCGATGATGGCGCCGTCGCACTTGACGTCGTGGCTGCCGGAGCCGCGCAGCCCGGCGACGTCCCAGGTATCGACGATCTCGAACTTGGACTTGTTGACGAAGAACATCTTCATCTTTGGCATGCCCATGGCCTCGTCCATGATCGGGCCCTCGGCGTCTTCGCTTTCGTAGATGGGGCAGGACATGAAGGCCCACTCGACCTGGTGGCAGCCGCTCTGGAAGGTGGTCTGGCCCCAGATCTTGAAGTCGCCGTTGGGCTGCTCGACGGCCTTGCCGGGGATGGTTCCCGGGCCGCCGCCACCGCACATGATGACGCGCGGGTTATCGAGGTAGACCTCCTTGGCGAGGTCCTTGTCCATGCCGCCGGCGGCCATGGCGTTGATCTCGGAGCCGATCATCACGTTCCAGCCGACGGAGGCATCGATGGCGGAGATGGCCTCGAGCACCTCGATGGTCTCCATGGAGCTGGCATCCTCGCCGCCGAGCTCGGGCGGGAGGGTGAAGCGAAAGATGCCCTCGTCGATGAGGATGTTGACCGTCTCGTCTGGGAGGCGGCGGAGCTTCTGCGCTTCGTCGCCGCCTTCGCGGATAACCTGGGTGAGCTTGTGCACGCGCTCGAGCGCGGTGCCTTCGAGCGTGGTTGAGGCTACTGCCACTGGGGCCTCCCTGTGATTGCCTGAGGATGGGTTTCGCTAAAGCCACGCGAGTATACCGCCATGCGCGTGCAGGGTCAGCGGGGGTGAGGGCGGTTGACGCAGGGAGCGGCCCCGCCTAGCGTGGAGGGTGCAAATTCCTGAACGGAATCTGCCGCCGGGGGGGCCGAAAGGCTGAGATCCGCGAGGACCACCCCAGGAACCTGATCTCGGTAATGCGAGCGTAGGGAAGCGGCGTGAAGGTAACAGCTTCGGCAGCGAGTACGGACACGGCGCAGGCGCGCCGGAGTTCGGCGAGCCTGCCCGGCGGCGGCCCGGCCACCAGGCGCTGAGCCGACCTCACCCCTCTCCCCAGCCCCGGACCGATCGGTTGCTCCCGGCAGCGCAAGGAGGCGCGCATGATCGTGGAGCTGCAGTGCCTGGCGAGTCCCGCCGGCACACCCGACGATCCGTATAAGCACATCGACGCCGCGATCGCGGCCGTCCAGGGCTCCGGGCTGAAGTACGAGGTGGGCGCCCTCGGCACGACGGTCGAGGGCGAGCCCGACGAAGTGTGGCCGCTGATGCGGCAGGTGCACGAGGCCTGCCTCAACGCGGGCGCGCAAGGTCTGGTGACGGTCATCAAGGTCGAGCAGACCGCGCAGGCGGGCGGCCCGACGATCGAGAGCCTGACCGGGAAGTTCCGCGATGGCAGCTGAGGTTCCCTCCCTGCCACGCACGCTTCCCATCAGAGGCGGACGGCTGCTGGGCCGCTGGGGAAGCGCGGCCTGGGAGTACGCGCCCGCGCTCGTGCTGCTGGTGGCGCTGGTGGGACTGTGGGAGCTGATGGTCGAGGTGCTCGACACGCGGCCGTACATCCTGCCGGCGCCCAGCGCCATCTGGAACGCGCTGATCGACAAGGGCCACCTGCTTCCCAACCACATCCAGGCGACGGCCATCGAGGCTGTCCTTGGGCTGGTGGCAGCGGCGGTCGGCGGGGTGCTGCTGGCCGTGCTGCTCTCGAGCATCCCGCTGGCGCGACGGGTGCTCTACCCGATCATCGTGACCTCGCAGACGGTGCCGGCGATCGTGCTGGCGCCCCTGCTCATGGTCTGGGTCGGGATCGGGCTGGAGTCGAAGCTGATCGTGGTCGCGTTGGTCGGGTTCTTCCCGATCGTGGTGAGCACGGTCGACGGGCTCGCCTCGGCAGACCGGGACATGGTCGCGCTCGTGCGGAGCATGGGCGCGAGCCGGATCGAGGAGCTGCGGCACGTGCTCATTCCCTCGGCCGTCCCGGGCTTCTTCGCGGGGCTCAAGATCGCGGCCGCCTACGCGGTCATCGGCGCCGTCATCGCGGAGTGGGTGGCGGCGAAGGAGGGGCTGGGCATCTTCATCATCCGCTCCCAGGCCTCGTTCCGAATCGACCAGATCTTCGTGGCGATCGGGGTGATCGCCCTGCTCAGCATCGCCCTCTTCGTGGCGGTGCACCTGCTGGCGAGGGTGGCCTCGCCGTGGAAGTACGCCAACGACAAAGGAGAGAACGGCTCATGAACTTCCTGAAGACACGGTACCTGCTGATACCCCTGCTGCTGGTGGCGCTGGGGCTGGTGGTCGTCGCCTGCGGCGACGACGAACCGGACGAGCCCACGGACGTCACCTTCATGCTCGACTGGACGCCGAACACGAACCACGCCGGCGTCTACATCGCCAAGGCGAAGGGCTGGTACGAGGAGGCCGGGCTCAACGTCGAGATCGTCGAGCCGGGGGCCGGCGGAGTCGACCAGACGGTCGCCTCGGGGGCCGCGCACTTCGGCATCTCGGTGCAGGAGAACGTGATCCCCGCGCGGGAGCAGGAGATCCCCATCGTCGCGATCGCGGCCGTGATCGAGCACAACACGTCGAGCCTTATCGCCCTCGCGGAAGAGGGCATCGAGGGGCCCGGCGACCTGGCCGGCAAGACGTACGGCGGCTGGGGCGGCCCGCTGGAGACGGCGCTCATCTCGAAGCTCGTCGAGTGCGGCGGGGGCGACCCGAGCACGGTCGAGTACGCCATCATCGGGAACGTCGACTACATCGTGGGGATGGAGCAGGGCGACTACGACTTCGTCTGGATCTTCGACGCCTGGGACGGCATCCGCTACACCGAGGTGCTGGGCCGGGATGTCTCGTTCGTGCGCTTCATCGACCACACGGACTGCATTCCCGACTGGTACACGCCGATGATCGTGACGAGCGAGTCGCTGATCGAGGACGACCCCGACCTGGTCGAAGCCTTCATGGAGGCGACGGCGCGGGGCTACCGCTACGCGATCGAGAACCCGGAGGAGGCGGCCGAGATCCTGCTGGAGGCGGCGCCGGAGCTGGACGAGGCGCTCGTGAAGGCAAGCGCGGCGTATCTTGCAAGCCGGTATACGTCGGACCCGGACAACTGGGGACGCCAGGAGCTGGACGTCTGGACCCGCTTCGAGCAGTTCCTGCGCGAGGCGGGGCTGACCGAGTCGGCGATCGACGTGGAGGACGCGTTCACGAACGACTTCCTCCCGTAGGAGGCGCGATGAGCGACGCGGCCATCGCCATCCGCGGGCTGCGACACACGTTTCCGGGGGACCGCCCCGTCGAGGTGCTCGACGGGGTGGACCTGGAGGCGGCGCCGGGCGCGTTCGTGTCCCTGGTGGGGCCGAGCGGGTGCGGCAAGAGCACGCTCCTGCAGGTGCTGGCGGGGCTGCTCGCACCGGATGGGGGCGAGTCGCTGATCGAGGGTCGTTCGACGGTCGAGGAGCCGGGCCTGGCGGCCTACATGCCCCAGAAGGACCTGCTGCTCCCGTGGCGGAAGGCCATCGGCAACGCGGTGCTGGGGGCGGAGATTGCGGGGGAGCCGAAGGCGGAGGCGCGACGGCACGCGCTCGACCTGTTCGAGCGGTTCGGGCTGGCGGGCTTCGAGGAAAGCTGGCCCTCGCAGCTGAGCGGGGGAATGCGGCAGCGGCTGGCGCTGCTGCGAACGTTCCTCATCCCGCGGCACGTGCTCCTGCTGGACGAACCGTTCGGGGCGCTGGACGCGATCACGCGCCGCGAGATGCACCAGTGGCTGCAGGAAGTCTGGGCGACGGACGCGCGCACGGTGCTGTTCGTGACGCACGACGTGGAAGAGGCGCTCATCCTCTCGGACGTGGCCTACGTGATGACGCCGCGTCCCGCGCGCATGGCCGCCCGTTTCGAGGTCGACTACCCGCGGCCGCGGCTCCCGAGCATCGTCACGGAGCCGGAGTTCGTGGCAGACAAGGCGCGTCTGCTGGCGGCGCTGGACGAAGGCGGAACGGGCTAGCAACCCCCATCACCACGTCGCCGTGGCAGAGCGCGTAGACTCCCGGCACCCTCGCGGGGAGGGTGTGTATGGCTGGCGAGCAAACCCTCGTCCCCCTGCTGTTCGATGCCTGGGACGACCTCGACCGCGCCTATGCGGGTATGACGGCGGAGGAGGCGACGGCGCGGCCGGATGGCGCGAGCGCGTTCGGGTGGACGCTGCGGCACCTGATCGGCGGGGTGGACTTCTTCGTGAACGAGCTGCTGCGCGGCGGGGCCATGCACCCGACCTTCGCGCGCGAGCACGCCGCGTACGAGTTCAGCGGGGACTGCGGGGACTGGGAGGGGATCGCGGCGGCGGCTCGGGAGGTGCGGGCGGAGGCGGAGGCGTTTCTCGGGGGCATGAGCGACGCGGACCTGGCGGGGACCGTCGTGCCTGCGTGGGGTCCCTTTCCGGCAACGACCCTGCGCTACCTGGTCTTCCGCACGATCACGCACGCCTACTACCACATCGGGGAGGTGGCGACGCGGCGGGGGACGGAAGCGGACTTCCCGGGAGCGCTGGCGGGCGTGTTCGAGGGGCCGGAGCAGTGACATGGTGATCACGTGGACGGTAGGGCTGACGGCGCGTCCCGGGCGGGAGAACAGCTTCATCGCGCTCGCGAACGAGCTGACGGAGACCTCCAACCGGCTGGACGAGGGCTGCGACATCTACATCTGCCTGCAGAACCTCGACGACGCGCGCGATTTCCTCTGGTACGAGCAGTGGGCGACGATGCCGCTCCTGGAGCGTCACGTGGAGCGCATCCAGCCGATGCTGGCTGGGAGCCCGGAGGGGCCCGAGGGCTCGCGGCTGTACACGTCGATCCAGCACCGCGAGCAGCTCGGGTACGAGCTCCTGCGGAACCACGTGAACCCGGACCGGGACTGGTACGAGGCGTCGATCACGGGGTGGGCGGTGGCGCGGGCGAAGCCGGGACGGGAGGCGGACCTGCGGCAGCTGGCGGTGGACCTGAGCCGCACCGGGCAGGAGTTCCCGGGCAACGTGACGCACATCGCCCACGAGCGCGAGGACATCCCGGGGCAGATCTGCTGGTTCGAGCAGTGGCGCGACCAGGAGGTGCTGGACGCGCGGGTGGCATCGCTCGAAGAGCGGTACGGGGCGCCTCCCGGGACAGAGGGGGTCGAGCGGATGCCGGCCGGGATCGCGGATGTGATGGAGTCGCTGGACTCGACCCGCTTCCGGGTGGTGGCGACATGAGCGCCCTGCGTCGGCTGGCGCGCGCGATCCTGCCGTACGAAGTGCGGCTCCGTATCACCCTAACGCGGCGGGCGTGGCTTGACCGGCACGCGGCAACGGCCTTCGCGGTCCAGGTGCGGGAGGCGCCACGGCCTGCGTTCGAGCACGGCCTCTACGAATTGCCATTCACCGACTACCCGGGCCAGGAGGGTCTGGCGCGGGCAAAGCGGCACAACCAGCAGGTGCTGGGGGATGCCCTCGACGGGACCGTCGTGCGTCCGGGGGAGACGTTCTCGCTCTGGCGGCTGGCGGGGCGGCCCACCGCCGCGACCGGGTACGCGGCAGCGGCGGCTATCAGGGGCGGGCGGCTCACGACCGACATGGGCGGGTCCACCTGCCTGCTCTCGACGGTCCTGTACAACGCGGCACTGCTGGCGGGAATGGAGATCGTCGAGCGGTGGGCGCACAGCGTCGATACGTACGGCGACTCGCGCTACTTCGAGCTGGGCCGCGACTGCGCGATCGAGTACGGCTACCGCGACCTGCGCTTCCGGAACGGGTTCGCGTATCCGGTCACGGTACGCGTCGAGGTGAGCGACGAGCGCGTGCGCGTCGCGATCGGGGCGGATCAGCCGCGGCCCTTCGCCGTGGAGCTGGCCGTGAGCGAGCCCGCCCGGGAACCTTCGCCTTCGCGAGTCGTCTTCGACTCCGACCTGGAGCCGGGCGAGGAGCGGGTGATCGAGCCGGGCTACGAAGGGTTGTGCACCAGCACGGTCCGGACGCTGACCTGGCCCGACGGCGCCCGGCAGGAGGACGACCTGGGGGAATCACGGCACCACAGCACGCCGCATGTCATCGCGCGCGGGCGGGAGCGTGGAGTGCACCTGCACCTACCCTTCGCGGGCAGCGGTCACGGTAAGCACAAGGCCGTTCACCGGTAGCTACGGAGAGAGCGAGGAGCACCATGGTTTTCGATACCAACAACGCCATCGCGCTGATTGCCATCAGCGCCGTCAACGCCATCGGGGTGATCGCGGTGAGCGCCGTGAACGCGATCGGTGTTGTCGCCATCTGCAGCGCCAACGCGATCGGGGTCGTGGCCTTCGCGACCATCAACGCGACGGGCGTGATCGCGTTCTCGAGCGTGAATGCGAACGGCGTCATCGCGATCAGCTCGAACAACGCGAACGGGTTCATCGCGATCGGGAAGACCGCCAACGGCACGTTCGCGTTCTCGCGCTCGGGCAAGGGGAAGGCGAAGTACATGCTCTCGCCGAACCGGCGCGACGAGGAAGCAGTGCGGGTGTTCTCGCGCTGGCTCCCCAGGGCGCTGTGGCCGAAGGAGATCGCGGCCGCCTAGCCAGCGTTACACCTGCCCGTAGCGGAAGCAGCTCGTGACGTGGTCGTTCACAAGGCCGGCTGACTGCATGAAGGCGTAGCAGATGGTCGGCCCGACAAAGGAGAAGCCGTAGCCCTTCAACCCCTTGCTCATGGCGCGGGACTCGTCGGTCTGGGCGGGCAAGTCGACGAGCGTGTGGAACGCGTTGCGGCGGGGCTCGCCGCCGACGAACGACCAGAGGAAGGCGTCGAGGGAGCCGTGCTCGTCCTGCACGGCGGGCACCGCCCGGGCGCCTGCGATGGCGGCGTCGATCTTGGCGCGGTTGCGGATGATGCCGGCGTCGGCGCGCAGCCGTTCGCGGTCGGCGTCGGTGTAGGCGGCGACGGTCGCGATGTCGAAACCGTCGAAGGCGGCGCGGTAGCCCTCGCGACGGTGGAGCACGGTGCGCCACGAGAGTCCCGCCTGCGCCCCTTCGAGGACGAGCAGCTCGAAGAGGTCGCGGTCGCCGTGTGTGGGGACGCCCCACTCCTCGTCGTGGTACTGCTGCATGAGGGAGTCGTCGCCGGCCCACTCGCAGCGGATCAGTTCGGACATCACCCCTGGCCCTCGAGCCGGGTCGCGAACCGCACCGCGAAGCCGTCGGGGTCGGCGATGGCGAAGTCCCGCAGTCCGTAGGACTTGTCGGCAATCGGGGCGAGGACGCGCGCCCCCATCTCCTGCGTGAGCTCCCAGTACCGGTCCACGTCCGGGACCATCACACGGACGTTGGCCTGCACGGTGTCGGGAACGGGGCCCATGTCTCCCCGCTCATCGAGGAAGAGGCGGTGACCCTCCCAGGTCAACTCCACGAAGTCGCCATCGTCCCGCAGCACCTCGAAGCCCAGCCGCCGGTAGAACGCCGTGGACCTCTTGATGTCCCGCACGAAGATCTCGATGACCAGCTGCTCGGTGGGGTCGACGTAGCGGTCCATCGCGCTTCCCCTCGTCGGCGGCTCGCAGCGAGCGCCTGCTTCAGTCGTCACGGTCGATGGTACCGCCCCGTACGAAGGTGGCGTGTACGATTCGGCCATACCCTTTCAGCGCCGGGAGGCAGGCATGGCAGAGGACGCCACCATGCGGGGCAAGACGGCCATCGTGGGCATCGGCGAGACGACCTACTACAAGCGCGGGCAGTCCCCCGACCCCGAGGTCAAGCTGGTGCTCGACGCCATCCGGCTGGCGGCCGAGGACGCGGGCATCGACGTACGCGAGATCGACGGGTTCGCGGCCTACGCGAACGACCGCAACGACCCGCCACGGCTCTCGAC
>JAJDUR010000060.1 GCA_022826585.1 Dehalococcoidia bacterium | reverse complement strand
GGCTCGTGCCGCTGCCCACGGTGATGGCCCGGCACCAGTTGCCGAACACGTCGTACTGCATGTTCGCGCCGTCGCCCCCGAAGGCCATCGACTGCGGGTGCGTGGCCATCACGTGGTAGCCCTCCATGAAGGCCTCCTGCGTGATCTTCCAGTTCGCCGCGATCACCTTCGCCACGTGCATCTGCTTCCAGCGCTTCTCGTACTCGTACTTCTCGTAGTGCTGCGGCAGCGACCCGATGAAGTCCTCGAACGACTCGCAGTCGGGATCCGGGTTGATGAAGACGAACCCGCCCCAGGTGCCTACCTTCGCCTCGCGCAGGTGATCGGCGTCCTCGCGCACCTCGGGGAAGTCCCACTCAGACGGGATCTCGCGCAACGAGCCGTCGATCTCCCAGCACCAGCCGTGGAAGGGACAACGGAACTCCGTCGCCCGCTTCCCGTCGAACTCGCGCAGCTGCCGTCCCCGGTGGAGGCAGGCGTTGTTGTAGGCCTTGAACTCGTTCTCGCCCGTGCGCACGACGATGTAGGAGAGGTGGGCGATGTCGTAGACGAGGTAGTCCCCGATCTCGGGGATGTCGTCGACGTGGGCGGCGTACTGCCACACCTTCTTCCAGAGGTGCTCGACCTCGAGGTCGTGCCACTCCTTGCTCGTGAAGCGCTCGATGGGAACCCGCGTGACCCCGCCCGTCATGGGCGAGTCTTCCCACAGCTCCGGCGGGATGCGGTCCTGGTAGGAATCGCCCGCCAGCACCTCGTGGAAGGAGATGCCCTTCGAGCGCGGCCCCTTCTCGGTCTGGCGGCCGGGATCGCCCACGTACTTCGCGACGGTCGTGTCGCCCTCGGCGAACATGACCCGGCGCGTCCCCAGGCGGCGGTCCCGCACCGAGCCCGTGTAGGCGTCCTCGGCCAGGTCGCCCTGGGTCGGCTCCGCCTCCGCTTGCTCGCCCCGCGCCTCCGCGCGCGCCCGCTCGACCTGCGCCGCCATCTCGTCGACGCCCGGCGGCAGGTCGGGTCCGCCCACGTACTGGAGCAGGTGCGGATCGGCGCGCGTGATGTCGCCCTCTTCCCAGCGCCCTTCCCAGTCGAAGATGCCGTAGCTCTCGCCCTTGTGGACGCGAATGCGCCCGTCGCCCAGGTCGTCGTACGTCGCGCCGCTGATGGCATGCACTTCACTTCGCATGTGGAACCTCCAGGCCCGCGGGGCCGTTCGTGGCGGCAATCTTACGCCCGCGGGGTTGGACAGGGGTGGTGGACGAAAAGTCTCGCTAGGAGCAGCCGGTGGCCACCGCCAGCGCGCTGCAGACATCACCCATCTTCTCTGCGCTCAGTCGTCCGACGTAGCCGCGCAGCCGCCGCTGGTCGACTGTCTGGAGGTTGTCCAGGTTCACGACCGAAATGGTCTTGAGGCCTTCATCGGGCCCGACGATTACTTCGCTGGCGATACCCCGGATGGTAGAGGTCACTTCGGCCACGATGACGGTTCGCATGAAGGGGAGCGCCTCTTCGCGCGTCAGGACGACAACTGGTCGTCTCTTGTTCGGCTGGTTGAAGTGGCAGCGCCAGATTTCACCGTGATGCAAGGCCATACGCTAGTCGTCCGGCCATGATTGGATGCTAGCCCAGTCCTCGATCTCTTCGTCCGTTTGCGGGTACTTCGTGTACCCCTCCCGATACTGGCGAGCGATGTCCTCCGAGCGCTTCTCGGCGAGGTATGCCGCGGTCATCTCCCGCAGGACCCTGGAACGGCCGAGCTCCTGGACCTCGGGCCGCTCGTCGAGTTGCTCCAGCAGCTCCTCGTCGAACGTTACTTGTATGGCCTTCATACATATCATTGTACTACATTGAAGGTAGGGTGCCTGGTCGCGGGCTATGCCCCGCCACCCCCAACCCCACCCGTTATCCTGACGCCGCTATGACCGCCGACACCTTCGACCCCGCCCTGCTCGAGGGCGAGGAGTTCCAGCTCAACCCCTACCCCGCGCTCAAGCGGCTGCGCGATGAGCACCCCGTCTGGCAACACCCCACCCATGGCATGTGGTTCGTTACCCGTTACGAGGACGTCGTCGCTGGCTTCCTCGACCATGACGTCCTCTCCAGCACCATTTTCGAGCAGTCCCACAGCGCCGTCTTCGGCCCCTCCCTCACCGCCATGGATGGCGACGAGCACACCCAGAAGCGCGCGATCATCGCCCCCGAGTTCGTCGGCCGGAAGCTCGAAGCCTTCCTCCCTGTCATCGAGGACAACGTGCGCCGCCTCATTGTGGGGTTCACGGAGAAGGCCGCGCGCGAGCTCGTCGAGGGCTTCATCGACCGCCGCGAGACCGACCTCGTCGACACCTTCAGCACGCGCCTGCCCGTCAACGTCATCGTGGACATGCTTGCCCTGCCCCAGTCCGACCACGACCGCTTCCACTACTGGTACCCGACCTTCCTCGCCGGGCTCTCCCCCGATCCCGTCCTCCGCAAGAAGGGCATCGAGGCCAACACCGAGTTCCACGAGTACCTCGAACCGTTCGTCCAGGAGCGCCTGCGAAACCCCGGCGAGGACCTCATCTCGAGGCTCTGCGAAGCCGAGGTCGAGGGGCAGCGCCTCTCCGTCCACGACATTAAGTCGTTCGTGAGCCTGCTCCTGACCGCCGGCGGCGAGACCACCGACCGCGCCATCGCCAACCTCTGGTGGCTCCTCCTCAACCATCCCGAGCAGTTCGACGCCGTCAGGCAGGACCACTCCCTCATCGACCAGGCCTTCACCGAGACGATGCGCTGCGAAGCCCCGGTGGGCGGCGAAGTGCGTCTCGTCATGCGCGACTGGGAGATGCGCGGCGAGACCGTCCCCGCCGGGAGCGTCGTCAACCTCTCGATCCACGGCGCCAACCACGATGAGCGCGTCTTCTCCGACCCGACGACCTTCGACATCTTCCGCGACGACCTCTACATCGGCCGCGAGATGCGCGTCGGCTACCGCGAGGGCGGCCGGTCCAGCCACATCGGCTTCGGCCTCGGGAAGCACTTCTGCGTCGGCTACCAGCTCGCCCGCACCGAGGCCGTCGTCGGTACCCGCATGATCCTCGAAGCCATCTCCGACGTTCGCATCAAGCCCGGCCGCAACCCCGTCATGGGCGGGAACGCCGGCATGCGCTCCGTGACCTCGCTCGACATCGAGTTCGACCCCGCCTGAGCCCCCGGGCGCGCCGCGCGCCCCGTTGCCCAACACTGCCCCCGCGAACGAACCGAACAGGAGGCGCACCCCCTTATGGATTACCGCAACATCGGCAACTCGGACCTGCAGGTCTCGGTCGTCGGACTCGGCTGCAACAACTTCGGCATGCGCATCGGCCAGGACGGCGCCAACGCCGTCGTCGACAAGGCCATCGAGCTCGGCGTGAACTTCTTCGACACCGCCGAGATGTACGCTGGCGAGCACGGCCCCTCCGAGGAGATCCTGGGCAAAGCCCTCGGCGACCGCCGCGGCGATGTCATCATCGCCACCAAGTTCGGCATGCCCACGGCCATGACCCCGACCGGCATCCAGTCTCCCGGCAGCGGCACCCGCGAGTACATCACCAACGCGGTCACCAACAGCCTGCAGCGCCTCGGGACCGACTACATCGACCTCTACATGGTCCACTTCCCCGACCCCGACACCCCCGCTGCCGAGACCGCGGGCGTGCTCGACGACCTCGTCAAGGAAGGGAAGATCCGGCACGCCGGCATCTCTAACGTGAACGGCGAGCAGATTCGCGAGGCGAAGCAGGTCACCGAGTCGGGCGGTCTCAGCCCGTACATCTCCGTCGAGAACGAGTGGAGCCTAGTCGACCGCAACATCGAGGCCGACGCCGCCCCCGCCGCCGTCGAGTGCGGCTACGGCATCTTCCCCTACTTCCCCCTCGCGGGCGGCTTCCTCACGGGCAAGTACCGCCAGGGCGAGGCGATGCCCGAGGGTGGCCGCCTCACCGAGGGCGCCCTCGCCGGCCTCGCGGGCAAGTACATCAACGACAAGAACTGGGGCATCCTCCACGCGGCCGAGGCCTATGCGGCCGACCAGGGCCACTCCGTGCTCGATTTGGCCATCGCCTGGCTCCTCGCCCAGGACGGCGTGCCCAGCGTCATCTCCGGCGCCACCCGCCCCGACCAGCTCGAGTCGAACGTGGCCGCCGGCGGCTGGAGCCTGAGCGACGACGACGTGGCCGCCATCAACGCCTTCGCGAGCTAGCGGTTGGCGATCCTGCCCGCGCTCTCCCTCAACCTCGGGAGCCCCGAGCCCGAGCGGTTGGTCGCGTTCTACCGCGACACCCTCGGGCTCACGCCCGCCCTCGAGATGAGCCCCGGCGCCTTCGCCCTCGGCTCGGGGTTCCTCATCGTGAGCAGCCACAGCGAGGTAACCGGCCCCGCCACCGACGCGAAGCGCTACCTCATCAACTTCGTCGTCGACGACCTCGACGCCGAGCAGGCCCGCCTTGAGGCAGGCGGAGTCGAGTTCGTGCGCAGCAAGGGCGAGGAGCCCTGGGGCGGCCGCATCTCCACCTTCCTCGACCCGGACGGCAACTACTGCCAGCTCATCGAGACGCCGGAGACGCGGGCGAGCGGCTAGCCTGGGGGCGCCTCGAGCTCCGCGATTGCGATGCCGTGCTCGCCCTGCACGGCGTAGAGCAGCCAGGTGCGTCCGTCTTCCTCGAAGATCGCCGGGTCGCGTAGCTCGTTGACCGGCTCGGGCGCGTACCCGCGCACGCTTGGGGTCACGGGCAGGTGAGCTCCCTCCCAGTCGCGCTCCGGGCGAAGGACCTCCCGCGCCGGCCCTGCCGCCCACCCGCGCCAGTCGCCCCGCAGCGCCACCGGCGAGGCCAGGATGCGCTCCGGGGCGTCACCGACGTTGCTCCAGAACACCCAGAGCGTGTCGGCGCGGCGGAGCAGGGCGCAGTGCCGCATCGAGTCCGGGAAGAGCTGGGGGCCTCGCTCGAACGCCCCCAGACCGTCGTCCGAGCGGTAGACGATGCCCGGCATCGACATGCCGTACCAGCCCGGCTCGGTTACGTCGCCGAGCCGGATCAGGCGCAGGTAGCTCGTCGAGAGGATCTCCTCCCGCGCCTCGAAGTGAATCCCGTCCCCGGAGAGGGCGACGCGGGAGACCTGCCGGCCGTCCGCGAGCTGACCGTGGTAGTACAGCCGGATTTGCTTCGTCTCGTTGTCCACGTGCACATCGGGCGAGGCAACGTGGGGGTAGACCTGCCCCGCCGTGATGGAGTCGGCGAGCTCCCGTGCGAACTCGTCGAGTGTCGCCGGGAAGTGCGACTCCTCGAGCCGGAGCGTGCCCGGCTCGTAAACGGTCCAGGGGCCGGTCAGGCGGTCCGCATGGGCGAGGCGAATGTGCCGGCCCTTGTGGTGAGCGAAGTACAGGTAGTACTCGCCCAGCCGTCCCGCCTTCGTGTCCGAGAGCCACTGCGGGGCCCGGATCAGGGAGGGCCCGTTGATGTTGTCCCCCGCCAGACCCTCCAGTCCCGCGTGGATGATCGGCGCGCCGGCAAGTCGGGTGGCTCGCATCGCTGGTGTCCTCAGCCTGCCCTTCGAGGTGGCGCACGGTCAACGAGCGGCGCCGGCGCTTCCCGTCTCCAGCGTTGCAGCCCTTGCCTCAGCAGCCGCAACGCCAGCGACGTCGCGCCCGCCGTCACCGTGAACGAGACCACCGCCGCGGAGATGTTCGTCGCCAACCTGGAGTCAGGACTGCCCGCCGCCACGTAAATCTCGGTCAGTCCCGGCGACTCAGCCCCCGCGCTCCGAAGGGGATTCGCTTCCTCCGCCCGCGAAGGTGTCGGGTCGACCGGGTGCCGGGCCAGTCCCGGATCCCGCGCGACGCGGTCCGGGAGGCCGGATGTCGGAGTCCCGGCCTCGAGGAGTACGGGCGCGTGAGTGGGGGAAGGAGTGGTCGCCGGCGGGGTGGTAGGGGTCGGAGCGGGCGTGGCGGTCGGGGTGGGTGTGGGAGGTTTGGGACGTGGAGTGGGCGTGGGGCTCGGCGTCTGCGTGGGGCTCGGGATCGGCGTGGGGCTTGGGGTAGGCGTTGGGCTTGGAGTTGGCGTGGGGCCCGGAGTCGGGGTGGCGGTGGGAGTCGGCGTGACCACTGGAATCGGCTCGGGCGCTGGTTTTGGAGCGACCCGCGGCGGCGGGAGCACAACCACGGTCCGGGGCTCCGGGGGCCTCGAACGAGGGATGGGGACAGGTGCGGGTTTCGGTGTCTCGGTCGGTGGGGGAGGCGGTGTCGGTGGGGGCGTGGGGGGCGGCGTTGGGGTGGGTGCCGGCGTTGGCGTCGGTGTTGGTGTCGGTATCGGGACCGGGGCCGGTGTTGCTGGTGGAGTGGGGACGCCCACTGGCTCCGGATTGAGGGCAATCGTGATGGCGCGCCAGGCCCGCTTCGTCGTCTCTTGGAACGCGAAGGTGGCGGTGCCGCTGGCTCCCGCCGCGCTCAGCGCCCTGTCGGCGGCTCCAGCCTGGACCCCAGTGCCTCCGGAGCTGCTCCTGGAGAACCGGCCGCTGAGCTCCGAAGGGATGCCAATCACCCGGTCTCCGTCGCCCACTGCGTAGAGGTGCAGGATCCGCGTGCCCGGTCGCCCCGCCTGGATGCTGGGCGCGAGCGGTGCGTTCCCCTTCCCCACACTCCCGGCCACCGCGCCGATGGGGTTGTCCCCGTCTACCCCGCCGTAGCGAAGAATCGCCGCCACCGCCTGGCTCTCCCCCCACAGCCACGAGAACGTGTGGCTGGCGCCTTCCGTGTCCCCGGCGAGCCGGTACCAGACAGCAATCGTCGCCTCTTCCTCCTCCGCAAACCCGCTGTCGATCAGACTCCAGCCCTCTGGCGCGATCGGAGAGCGCTCGCGGCGGGTCGCCAGGATGGCGACAAGCAGGTCGCCACTGCTCCCGGCAGGCGTGTTGAGGGTGACTTCCTGCATCCCTCCACTCGTGTTCTTGGATGCTGCCGTCGCCCCGACGAACTCTGGCGACGGCGCCACTGGAGCCGGTATCGGCTCGGGAGGTGGCACCGGGGCCGGTGTGGGCGTGGGTGTCGGAGTGGGTGTCGGAGTGGGCGTAGGCGTAGGTGTCGGCGGAGCTGGCGTAGGCGTGGGTGTTGGCGTAGGAGTCGGAGTCGGAGTTGGCGTGGGAGTCGGAGTGGGCGTGGGCGTCGGTGTTGGGGTCGGCGTCGCGCCCTGTGCTGGATTGAGCACGATGGTGCCCGTCCGCCACGCCTTCCGGTTTGGCAGGTCCAGCATGAAGACCGCGCTTCCGGTCGCCCCCGCTGCGCTCTGGACGGCGTCCGCCGCACCCGTAATGACGCCGTTGCTTCCCGGAGCCCCGGTGAAGAACCGCTCCTCGTGCCCGGTTGGGGCGCCCTCTGTCGACGTGATGGAGGCGCCGAAGACGATGAAGAGCCGCAAGACCCTCGTGCCCCCGACCATCGTGGCGACCGACGGCGCCGTCGGGGCGTCGTCTGTCTCCCCCGTCGCGAAGGCGCTCGATGCCACGGGGTCCGCGGCGTCGACCCCCCGGTACCGAAGGATCGCGGCCGCGCCGCGGCTCTTCCCGTCCGACCAGGTGAAGGTGGCGCTCTCGTCGTCGTCGGCCGCCTGCCGGTACCAGATCGTCAGCCGCGCCTCGTCCTCGTCCGCGATGCCGCTGTTGAACAGCGTCCAGCCGGCCGGGGCCTCGGCGGTCCGGTCGCGGGCGAGGGCCACGACCGCGATGAGCAAGTCCCCGCTCTCCCCGGAGGGAACGCCGACGGTGATCTCCTGCGGGTGGGAGCTCGACCGCTTCTGGGTCGTCCGGACGTCGACGAACTCGGGCGCGCCCGATGATGCGCGAGAAGGGATGGCGGTCCGGGACTGCAAGGCCGGCCCCGACAAGACCGCGAGCCCGAGCCCGAGCGCAACCGCCAGCGAGAGGAGTCGGATAGCCATCGATGTCCCTGCAAACAAGACGCCCCGCTGTGACCGGTTGGAGCCCAGCGGAAGTGCCGGCGCAGGTTAATCGCCTGGTTAAACGATTGCTATAGAACATGCTTGCGATAGGTTGTGCGGGGTGGGCGTCAGCCAGCCAGACCGGGTTGGCCTCGCGTAGACTGCCGGCAATCTCTTCGTGGGAGCGTGCGAATGGGCATCCTCGACCTCTTCAACCTGGAAGGAAAGATCGCGATGGTGACGGGCGGCGGCGGCATCGGCCGTGGCATCGCCCTCGGCCTCGCGGAGGCGGGCGCCGACGTGGCCGTCGCAGGACGCCGCGAGCAGTTGCTCAAGGACGTCGGCAAGGAGATCGAGGACCGCGGTCGCCGCACCCTCGCCCTCCCCACGGACGTGCGCGACTGGTCGAACGTCGAGGGCCTCGTCCAGTCGATGATGGACCACTTCGGCCGCATCGATATCTGGGTCAGCAACGCGGGTGGCCTGCAGGAGCAGAGCGTCAACTTCCTCGTGAAGACCCCCGAGGAGTCCTGGGACGCCACCACCACGCTCAACTTCAAGGCCCCCTGGATGTGCGCCAAGGCCGTCTGGCCCGCGATGCGCACCACCGGCGGCGGCTCCATCATCAACGTCAGCTCCGTCGGTGCGATCTCGCGTGGCGCCCCCACGAAC
>JAJDUR010000067.1 GCA_022826585.1 Dehalococcoidia bacterium | reverse complement strand
TCCGGCACCGCCGACATGGCCGCCAACATGCCCGCCTTCGCCGCTGCCGCCGGCCCCCGGGGGACCGAGATCCTGCGCTCCCAGAATCCCCACACGATCGTCCCCATCATCCGCGGCCTCCACGAGCACACCCCTCGCGACCCCGCCGAGTACGCCGCCGTCCAGGTTCCCGTCGTTGTCTTCGCCCACCCCGACGACGCCCTCCACCCCGTCCGCTCCGCCAACCTCCTCGCCGAGCACATCCCCGACTGCCGCCTCCACCTCGGTCCCGAGCGCGACTACTGGCAGAACAACCCCGCCGAGCTCGCCCGCGAGATCATCGCCTTCCTCGACGACGCCCTCTAGCCCCGACCGCCTCCGCGCTCGCTATCATCCCCTCGTCGCGAGATCGCAGCGAGGAGGCGCCCCATGACTACCTTCAACGAGCCCATCGCCCACCACCTCGGCTGGGCCGTGTACGACGCCGACGTGACTGCCGCCCGCTACGAGCAGATGCTCGGCGCGAAGTTTAAGCTCCAGCCCATCTACGAGCTCCAGGACATCTACAACCGCCCCGCCAAGCTCAAGGTCTACTACGGGGCCTTCGCCGGCATCGCCATCGAGATCATCGAGCCCTTCGAGGGCGAGACGCCCCACGCCACCTTCCTCCGCGAGCACGGCGAGGGCATCCAGCACCTCGGCGTCTGGGTCCCCGATGTGAAGAAGGCCACCGAAGACCTGCTCTCCAAGGGAGCCCGCCTCACCTGGGTCTACGCCCAGGAGGACCACGACCCCGAGGCCTACCACGCCGCCGCCCAGCTCACCGTCGCCTCCCCCATGGAGGACCTCTTGAAAGCCGTCCCGACCAACGGCCTCAGCTACCTGGACATCAAGGAAGGCGGCACCACCATCGAGTTCCTCGGCCCCTTCGTCCACGACGTCATCTACCGTGGCGGCCCCCTCGAGGGCATGGAGGAGTGGATCCAGGCCTTCCCGCCATTGGACGACTAGCGCCTACCTCGCGTCCGGGTCCAGACCGCGCTCCTCGCGCGCCTTCCGCATGCGCGCCCCGTCCGAGCTCAGCCGCGGGCCCATCTCCTCTGTCGGGAGCTCGCCCCGCACCATGCGGTCGGCCTTCGTCCCGTTGAACGTGATCCACTTCTCCGGCGTCACCTCGATCACGATCCGCAGGGGCGAGTCCAGCCGCTCGACGAACGCGGCCACGGCCCCCTCGTCGTCCCCCAGCGCCTTCCCTGCCAGCGCCGGGTAGAACCAGTCCTTCGTCTCCCGGTCCTCGCGCACGATCGCGCGACCCTTCGCCGTCACTGCTCCGCGCTGCTCGAAGTTGAACGCCACCATCGCGCTCACCGAGACCGAGACGCGCGGGTCGCGCTTGATCGCCGCCACCCGGTGCCGGTTCGCCGTGCACGTGATCCAGAACTTCCCGTCCTTCCAGAAGAACTGGTGCAGCACGCCCACCGGCCAGCCATCCTGCGTGCCCCACATCAGCACGCACTCCCGTGCGTCGGTCAGAAGCTCGTCGATCTCCGCCTCGCTGAAGGGAAATATCGAGACGACCTCGTGGTCTTTCATTACCTCTGGCTCTGGCATCTCCGTCACCTCGCTGGTCCGTTCATGAAGGGCGCGACGGCCCTCCGGCGGCTCGCGATGATACCCGCCCACACCGGCCCCCGCCCCCGCACTCCCCTATAGTGGCCAGCGCCCCGCGGGGCTGGAGGGAGCGCTGGTGGCTGAAACGTCGGCCTCCCCCGACACCCCGCAGCCTCTCGGCCTGGGCGACACCTTCCGCTCCGCCGGCGGCTCCCTCCGCGACGGAGCGTTTGCCCGCTACTTCTGGAGCAACGCCCTCCTCTTCTTCGCGCAGGGACTTGTGCTGCTGGGAGCCCAGTGGCTCCTCGTCGATCTCACCGACTCCCGCACCATTCTCGGGCTGATGGGCGGCATCCACGCCGTCGTCGTCATCGTCCTCTCGCCCGCGGGAGGCATCATCGCCGACCGCACGTCCCGCCGAGACCTCCTCATCGTCGGGCGCGTCGGCCTTGCCGCCGTCGCGATCGGTATGGCTGTGATTGTCGCCATCGGCGCCGCCGAGGTTTGGATCGTGCTGGTTGCCGTCGGCCTGGAAGCCGCCTTTCTCGCCCTCAGCCAGCCGGCCACCCAGAGCTACGTTTTCGACCTGGTGGGTCCCAGGCGCCTTCCCACTGCGATCGCCCTGATCGGGATGTCGACGGGTGTCCTCAGCTTCGCCGGACCTACCCTTGGCGGCCCGCTGCTCGCTCTCGTGGGCGCCCAGGCAACGTACCTCATCGGTGGCGTCGGCTTCGTCGTCGGCGCCCTGCTCATGCTCACGATTCCCATCAAGGGGAGGACGGAGGCCATGGCCGCCTCCGCGTTCTCGTTTACGGCCGACATCGTCGAGACCGTGCGTCACCTCCGCCGCGACACGCTCCTCGTGTGGGTGCTCATGCCCGCCACCTTCATCACCCTCTTCGCGGGCGCCATCCTTCTCCTCCGCCCTGTCTTCGCCAAGGACATTCTCGAGGTCGGACCGTCCGGCTTCGCCTGGCTGACGGCTGCGTTCGGCCTCGGGAACTTTGCCGGTTCGCTTGTTGTCATCGGTCTCGGTGAGC
>JAJDUR010000109.1 GCA_022826585.1 Dehalococcoidia bacterium | reverse complement strand
GCGCTCGCTTCGCTCGCTGCGTGACTCCTGCGCTTTCGCGCCTGAACACAAAACCGGGACACGCCCGCTCAGGCGGCGAAGTCGCCGCTCTCCTCAGCAAGCGGCGCAGCCGCGAGCGCTCTTCTCAGGCGGGCGAGAGCCCGCCGCTCCACTCAGCGACCGTAGCGAGCGCTCTCCTACGGCAGGCGGAGGAGGTGGTTGCCGCCTTCGACAGGGATGACCTGGCCGGTGATGTCGCCGAAGAGATCGCTGGCGACGGCGAGGGTGACGTCGGCACAGTCGTCGACGGTGGTGATGCGCTGGAGGGGGGTTTGCTCGATGAAGGACTTGGCGGCGGGGGAGTCCTCTGGGAGATCGACGCGGGCCTCGTCGATGGGGGTGCCGCCGCCGCCGTAGGCATTCATGGCGGTGGGGACGAAGCCGGGGGCGACGGCGTTGACGCGCACCTGGTCGGGGCCGAACTCGCGGGCGGCGATCTTGGTGGCGAAGTTGATGGCGGCCTTGGCGGCGGAGTAGGGCGTGAGCCCGATGGGGATGGAGATAGCCGTGCTCGACGTGATGTTGATGAGCGAGCCGCCGCCGCTGGCGGCCAGGGCGTTGCCCATGTGCTTCATGAAGTAGATGAAGCCGAAGTACTGGATGTCGGCCACCTCGTGGAGCTCCTCGGGCATGATGTCCTTGATCAGGTTGAAGCGGACGATGCCGGCGGAGTTGACGGCGATGTCGAGGGTGCCCCACTTGTCGATGGCGGCGTCGGCGAGGGCCTTGAGGTCGTCGTAGTCGCGACCGTCGCAGCGGATGGGGGTGGCGCCGATCTGGGAGGCGAGCTTCTCCAGGTTCTCCTGGCGGCGGGCGGCGATGATGAGCTCGGCGCCGTGCTCGGCGAAGCGTTCGGCGATGGCCCAGCCGATGCCGCTGGAGGCCCCGAGGATGATCGCTTTCTTGCCGTCGAGGAGTCCCATGCCGCTTGCTCCCTGCCCGAGTTGCGGGCCACGGCGGGGAGTCTACGGGTGGCGGGGGTTAGGGGTCAGGGGAGGCGAGCGCGTGGGGCGGTTGTAGTGCTGACCGGGAAGGGAGTGCGAGCCAGCCGCCCCGCACTCAGTCGAAGCGGCTGGCTCACCGGAGGCTGATCCGCCGACCCTGGTGGGGGCGCCGCCCCGCACCCCCACCCAGGACGGCGGACCGTCAGTGGCTGGCGCCTCCGGCCCCAACGTAGGCGAGGCTCGCAGGCGTGCCTCCCACCTCCCACTCCGCGACCGTGGAGAAGGTGTCGAGGCTTACGCGCTTGACGAGTCCGTTGGCCGGATCGGTGATGACGATGTCATCGCCGACAAAGGTCATAGCCGGTTGTTGCTCAGCGCCGGGATCGAGGAGGGCGGCCTTCGTGACGAGTTCGCCCGTCGCGCCCTCGAAGACGTGCAGGACGCCATCGGCCGTGAAGGCGAAGAAGTGCTCGCCGTGGGGTCCGAAGGAAGCCGTGGACGACTCGTCCATCACGCGGGTGAAGGCGCCGGTCGCCGGGTCGACGAGCCAGAGACCGTCCTGGCCCCAGCCCTGCTCGGTGCGATAGGAGGCGGTAGCGAAGAACGCGTCCGCCTCGTGGTGCCCGTAGACGGTGCCGACGCGGGCGTTCTCCTGCATCTCCTCGGGGTTCTGGAAGAAGACGTGGCTGAAGGCCTCGCCGTCCTGCTTGATGAGGAGGACGCCACCGACGCAGCCGAAGAGCGTGCCCCCGCCGCCGTGCGCCTCACCGTGGAGACCCGGGCAGGAGCGGTTGCTGGCGTCGTAGACGACGTTGTCGGCAAGGTCGCGCACCTCGACGCCGACGGGGAGGGGGTCGTCGGCATCGTCGGGGTTCTTCGTGGAGACGATGAACAGGCCACCCTCAGCAGCGACGGCGGCGCCGTGCTGCGGGCCAGCATCGAGGACAACGGGCTGGTACGCACCGGCGCCACTCGCCAGGCCTTCCTTCTCGAAGAGGAAGACGAAGCCGCGGGCGTCGCTGAAGACGACGACCCACTCGTCGCCGGCATAGAAGTGGATGGGGCGTTCCTCCGCGACGTCGAGGAGGCGGGTGAGGGGGCCGGTGACCAGATCCTCGTGGTCGCCGTGGGGGACGCTGTAGATGCCGCCGTCGAAGACATGGATGCGGTCGTCGGCCTCTTCCGGACCGCGGGCGACGACGAACACGTATCGGTCTCCCAAGCCGCTGTAGACGCGGGCGTTGGGAGCGGCGACCTCGAAGGCGCCCTGCACAACAAGGCCAGAACTGAGGTCGATGATGGATGCGTGGGGCGAGGCAGCGTCGGTGACGATGATTCGGCCCGCCTCGGTGTGGGCGACCATGTGGTCGTCCTCATGCGCATGGTCGTCCTCGACGGCCTCATGAGACGCGGCAGGGGCTTCGGTGGCAGGGGGTGGTTCGGGGTCGTCGCTACAGGCGACAACGAGGAAGGCCGCGGCCAGGATAGCCGTCAGAGTGATTGGGAACCTCACGGGGAGAGAACCTCCAGGGGCAAGAGCAGATTTCCGGTAGCTACCTGGGCCACCGGTTGTTGAGACCCTAGCCTAATTGATACTTAGTATCAATTAGGAGGCACTGTCTCCCCTTGAGAGCGGTTCGAAGCAGGGCGACGCGGCAGCCCCGCGTCAGGGGGCGTCGGGGTGGAAGATGGCCTCGATGGGGCGGTCGAAGAGGGCGGCGATGCGAAAGGCGAGGGGGAGGCTGGGGTCGTACTTGCCCGTCTCGATGGCGTTGACCGTCTGGCGGCTGACGCCGAGCTCCTCGGAGAGGTCGGCCTGGGTCCAGCCACGCTCGGCGCGGAGTTCGCGGAGGGTGTTCCTCACAGCCAGCGCTTCCGGGCGAGGAAGCCGCCGATGATCCAGAGCGTCGCCATGACGGGCCAGACGAACCACCAGTTGATGCGATAGAGCCCTGCGAAGTCGAGGAAGCCGTACGTGAAGGTGACGAGGGCGGTGCCGGCAAAGGCGAAGGCGAACGCCTCAAGGGCGATGCGCTGGTGGAGTTCGTCCATGCGACGGTAGTAGCGGACGTACGCCACGACGGTGAACAACCAGGGGATCATCGGCGTGACGGCCACGGGGTAGCGCCAAGCCGCGTCCGGGTGCGTCTGGAGGACCGTGATGACGCCGGCGAGCAGACCCGAATAAGCAAGGAAGGCAACCCACACCCAGCGGTTGTAGATTCGCTTTGCTGCATCCTGCGTGACCGACATTGCGTCCTCCGGGAGTCAAGTATCCTTGACACCCGCACGCCTGTCAAGTTTCCTTTACACAGGGAGCCCTGGAGCGCGACCCGAGGGACCATCGCGGGCCGGGGAAACCGGGTAGACTGCGCGCACTTCTGACGGACGGTGATTTCGCCCATGAAGATCGGACTCTGCCTGCCCCAGCTCAACCCCCACGCGGACCGCTCGGCGGTCCTCGGTTTCTCCCGGAACGCCGAAGCGGCGGGCTTCGACTCGCTGTGGGTCCAGGACCACTTCATGGTCCCGGAGGACGGGCAGGTCGGGTACGCGGGCGGCCCCAAAGAGGTCAAGATGCCGGACCCGTACCGCTGCATGCTCTCGCCCATCGAGCTGCTGGCCTTCGTGGCAGCGGCGACCGAGCGGGTGCAGATCGGGACGTCGATCCTGGTGACGGCGTACTACCGGCCGCTGCTGCTGGCGAAGCGCCTGACGACCCTCGACATCCTCTCGGGCGGGCGTGTGATCGCGGGCCTGGGCCTGGGCTGGAGCAAGGACGAGTACGACCACATGGATACGCCCTTCACACAGCGGGGGGCGCGGATGACCGACTTCGTGCGCGCGCTCAAGGCGGCCTGGCTGCCGGACCCGGTCGAATACCACGGCGAGTTCTTCGACATCCCCAGGTGCGACAGCTCGCCGAAGCCGGTCCAGCGCAACGCGGCGGGAGAGCCGCAGATCGAGATCGCGATGGGCGGCGGCGGCAACCCGCAGGGGCAGCGCCGCATCGCCGAGCTGGCCGACGCCTGGAACCCCGCGGGCGCGCCGCCGGAGATGGTGATGCAGGGCATGGCCGGGCTGAATGCGCTCGCCGCCGAGTACGGCCGCGGGCCGCTGAAGAACTACATGCGCATCTTCGCCAACCCGACGATGCCGGGCATCGAGCCCTGGCACGGCGGCTTCTTCGGGCCGATGTCGTGGAGCGGCACGGCCGCGGACATGATCCCGAAGGTGGAGGAGGCGAAGGAGGCGGGCATCGAGCACGTCATCATCGAGACGGGCTTCTGGGAGCCCTGCCCGAGCCCGCAGAACTGGATCGACCAGGTCGACTTCTTCGCACCGCTCGTCGAAGTGGCGCACGGCTAGGGCGCCACGGCGCCCTGAAGGGACACCGCCATGAGCCGGTACGGGCTGACGAACTTCGACGAGCACCCGGTGCACCAGATCACGGAAGCGTTCGGGGCCGTGACCGCCACGGACAAGCACTGGAACGACGGGCACTACATCTGCCTGTGCGACACCGAGGGCAAGATCCAGCTGATCGGTCTGGTGCGGCTCTACACGAACAACGACGTGATCGACGGGTTCGTCTGCATCCGCCACGAGGGCAAGCAGCACAACATCCGGCTCTCGCGACGGCTGCGGTCGGACATCAACACGATCGGGATCGGGCCGCTGCGCATCGACATCGTCGAGCCGATGGAGACGGTGCGGCTGGTGCTGGAGGAGAACGAGTACGGCATCGAATGCGACCTTGTCTGCCGCTCCACGGCGGTCCCGTACGAGGACCAGCCCACGTACACGCGCCAGGGGGGGCGGTTCACCGCTTCGCGGGCGGTGTACGAGGTGGTGGGCACGGTCGAGGGGACGGTGACGGTGGCGGGCAAGACCTACACGGCGACGCCCGACAAGTGGTTCTTCTTCCGCAACCACTCGTGGGGGTCGATGCCGGGGCGGGGCGGGCCGCGCGAGCACGGCGCCCCCTCAACGCACCGGCAGGAGCGCACGCAGGCGCTGCGCCAGTGGGTCCTGTTCCGGATGCCGGACCACGGCGGCTTCTACCAGACGATGGACCGGCAAGACGGCCAGCGGCTCCAGCAGGAGGGCGCAATCCTGTTCGAGGACTCGCAGGTCGAAGTGAAGGAGATCGAGCACGACCTCGAGTTCTATCCCGACGGCCCGAAGCGGGTGAAGTCGGGCTCTTTTGCGCTGACGGACGAAAGCGGGACGAAGCGGGAGTACGAGTTCGAGGACCTGGGCTGGGTGTATTGCCAGGGCGGGGGCTACTTCGGTGGCTTCAACGACGGCCTGGGGCAGGGCGTCTGGCGCGGTGAGTATCATGTCGAGGGCGAGGTGTGGGACGCCTCGCACCCGCAGAAGATCATCGAGGAAGACGGCACCGAACGAGAGTTCGACCACGCCTGGGCGGAGAGCTTCACGCTGCTGCGAAGCGGCGACGACGTGGGCCTCGCGCACCATGAGGCAGTGGTTTTCGAGTAGCCGTCCGCAACGGGACGCCACGAGAGAGATGGAGGGTTTGCGATGAAAGCGCTGGTTTTCGGAGGCTCGACGTTCGTGGGGCTTCGCACCGTCAAGGAGCTTGCCGCGCGCGGTCACGAGGTGACGGTCCTGAACCGGGGCGTGACCTCGGTGGACCTGCCGCCGGGCACGGAGCGGCTGATCGCCGACCGGACGGACAATGAGTCGATGAAGGCGGCGCTTGGGGGGCGCGAGTTCGACGCGGTGTTCGACATCTCGGGGTTCGTGATGGTGGCGGGAAAGTCGGACCTCGACTTCCTGATCGATCTGCTCGACGGCCAGATCGGCCACTACATCTACTGCAGCTCGATCATGTGCTACAAGCCCTCCGGAAACATGCCCTGGCCAGAGACGAACGCCTACACGGATGAGCCGAGGGAGACGTACGGGGGCTTCAAGGCCTACACGGAGCAGCGGCTGTTCGAGCAGCACCGGACAACGGGATTCCCGGTCTCGGCGGTGCGCCCGGCGGCGATCTACGGGCCGAACAACAACATCTACGACATGGAGGCGCCGATGTTCCTGCGCCTCATGCGGGGCCAGCCCATCCTGATCCCGCATGAGGGGCTGGTGGTGTGCTCTTACGGGCACGTGGACGACCTCGTACGCTTCCAGATCGACATCGCGGGGCAGGATGCAGCCAAGGGCGAGGCCTTCAACCTGACGAACGAGGCGGTAACAACGCAGTACTACGTCGAGACGCTGGCCGAAATCGTGGGGAAGCCGGCGGACATCGTGCACATCCCGGAGAACGAGCTGGGGAAGTGGAGCTTCGACTGGCACCGGCCCCAGGACCGCCCGGTATTCGGGCACCTCTTCAGCCGCTTCCATCACTCGGCCCTGAGCATCAAGAAGGCGGAGACGATGTTCGGGTTCCAGAACGAGTACGACTTCCGCAGCGGCCATGCCCACACCTTCGAGTGGTTCATGGAGGAGGGCATGGAGCAGATCGGGGAGGATCCGAGCGACCCGCTGTGGGGCGGCGGCTGGGACTTCGAGCGCGAGGCCGAGGCGGCCGCGGCACTCCGCGGCAGCTAGCGCTAGGCGCCATGCCTGAGCCGAAACGACCGACCGTCGACGAGGTGCTCGCGGGAGCGGTGCACACCATCGAGAACCAGCTCCTCCCGAACCTGGACGACACGTGGGCGCGGGCGGCGGCGAGCCAGCTGATGGGCACGCTCGAGTACGCACGGGCGCTCATCGCCGGCGACGAGCACGTGGATGCCCAGATCGACGCGGTGGAAGCGGCCATCGCGGGGCTGCTGCGCGACCACCCGGACCTGGAGGCGGTACTGGAGGGGAGCGAGGGCGAGACGCGCGGGTTCACGGCGCTGCAGCAGGCGAGCCTGCTGCTGAGCCACGCGGTGGCGAATGACTCGCCGGCGGCGGACGCGATCCGGGCCGACCTCCGGCCGCTGATCGTCCAGCAAGCAACGGACACGCTGAACGAGACGATGCCGATGCTGATGGCTTTCGGGGGGAGGCCGCGCCGTGTTGAACATTGAGGTCGCACGGCCTGAGCTGGCGGCGTACCTCTCGGCCAAGCTCTCGTCGGACGACGGGGTGACGGTGGGGCCGCTCGAGCGCATCACCATCGGGCACTCCCGGGGGATGTTCCGGGTGAACGCGAGCTACCGGCGCGAAGGGGAGGCGGTGGAGCGGTCGTTCGCGCTGCGGGTGGAGCAGGCGGGCATGTTCGGGACGAACTCCCTCGACGAGATCCGGACGATGCGGGCGATGCGGGCAGCGGGGTTCCCCGTGGCCTACATCCGCTTCGTGGAGTTCGACCCGTCCGTGATCGGCACCCCGTTCTTCATGATGGACTGGGTCGAGGGGAGCAGCGGTCCGCCGAACGAGGCGGCGCTGCGCGACTACGTGACGAAGCTGCACGAGCTGCACGAGATGGACTGGCGGGCGAAAGAGATCCCGTTCGCACGGATCCCCTCGATTCCGCTGGACGCGGTTCACCAGCAGGTGGACCGCTGGATGGAGGTGCACCGCTGGGGCCGCGTGCTGCCGGAGCCCCTGCTCGAGGAAGCCGCGACCTGGCTCAAGCGAAACGCGCCGGACGACCTGCGACTGACGCTCATCCACGGCGACCCGGGGCCGCTGAACTTCATCCACGAGGGCGACCACGTCCAGGCGTTCACGGACTGGGAGTTCTCGCACATCGGGGACCCAAACGAGGACTGGCTGTTCCTGGGGGGGATGCGGGGGCGGGGTGTCATGGAGCCCCCGGAGTGGCGGGAGTACATCGCGGACGTGACCGGCCACGTGATCACGAAGGAAACGTGGGCCTACTGGGACGTTTTCAACCAGTTCAAGGGAGCCTGCGCCAACACCTCGGCGCTGCGCATCTTCATCACGGGGGCGAACCCGGCGCCGAACATGGCAGCCATCGGCACGGCCCTGAAGCTCTCAATGGTGCAGCACCTCTCGACTATCATCGGCATGTCATACGCCCGGGAGGGCGAGTAAGGGAGACACGAGCAATGGCGGGAAAGAAAGAGATCGACACGGCCATCGAGCTGTTCAAGGCGTGGAGCAGCGGGGACGCGGACGCGCCCGGCCCGTTCCTGGCCGAGGACGCGATCCTGCGCGACATCGTGGCGGGCGAGGACAAGGTGGGCTGGCCGGCCATCCGCGAGTTCTTCGCGGCGGGGCTGCAGGGCGCACCGGACCTCGTACTTCTTCCAGAGAAGTTCTGGACCGCCGACGACGGCGTCGCCTTCACGTGGCGCATGAGCGCGACCGTGACCCACGACGCGTTCGGGGCGGAGCACAAGGGCAAGAAGTGGTACTCCGACGGGATGACCTACCTGGAGTTCAACGACGAGGGCAAGGTGCAGCTCGAGGTGGACTACCACCACGGTGGCGCGGTCGTGCGCTCGCTGGAGAGCCAGTCCTAGCCAGTCCCGGGTATCGAGGCGCGCTAGTCCCTAGATCAGGCCCGAGCCGCGCAGGCGCGGGTCGAGGATGTCGCGCATGGAATCGCCGAAGAAGTTGAAGGAGAGGACCGCCAGCGCAAGGGCGGCGCCGGGGAAGATCAGCATCCACCAGGCCGTGCGGAAGTACTGGCGGTTGCCGGTGCCGAAGTCCTGCGCCCAGGAGGGGGTGCCCGGATCGAGGCCGAGCCCGAGGAAGGTGAGTCCGGCCTCGGAGAGCATGGCGGCGGGGATGGTGATGCTGGCGGCCACGATCACGAGCGGGGCGAGGTTGGGGAGGATATGGCGGAACATGATCCTCGGACCGGAAGCGCCGATCACGCGGGCGGCTTCGACATACGCGATCGAGCGCTCCTGAAGCACATTGCCGCGGAAGAAGCGGATCGTGATGGGCGTGAACGTGAAGGCAACCGAGAAGATGAGCGTCTGCACGCTGCGATCGATGGCGGTGGTGAACATTAAGAGCCAGAGGATGGCGGGGACGGCGACGATGACCTCGATGAGGCGCGAAATGAGGATGTCAACGAAGCCGCCGATGTAGCCCGCGGCGAGGGCGAACGTGATTCCGACGGCCATGGTGAGCGCGACGGCGCCGAAGCCGATCAGGAGGGTCGGACGGCCGCCGTAGAGCACGCGCGACCACACGTCGCGCTTGCTCCGGTCGGTACCGAACCAGTGGTCGCCGCTGGGAGCGCCGAGCGTGGGCGCTCCCCGAATCGAGCTCTTGGGGTTCTCGGTGTTCAGGTAGGGCGCGAGGATGGATCCGGCGATCAGCACCACGATGATGACGGCGCCGACGGCGCCCAGGGGTTGCTTGCGCACGAAGCGGACGAGCGGGAGGAGGAACCGCTCGCGGAAGCCCCTTTCCGCTTCCAGCCCCGAGAGCCCGCTGGCCTGCTCCGCGATACTCATAGCTGCGCCACCACCTAGTACCGAATCCGCGGGTCGACCCACGCGTAGCCGACATCGACGAGAAGGGTGATGACCAGGAACCAGGTGGCGAAGAAGACCACCACGCCCTGGATAACGATGAAGTCGCGATCTCCGACGGAGCGGATGACCCACTCGCCCATGCCGGGGATGCCGAAGATGGTCTCCATAATGACGGAACCGCCGAGCACAAGGCTGAACTGGATGCCGACGATGGTGAAGAGAGCGATCATCGAGGGGCGGAAGACATGGCGACTGACGACGGAGAACTCACGCAGGCCCTTTGCGCGCGAGGTGCGGACGTAGTCGCTGCGAAGCACCTCGAGCATGGACGAGCGAACGATGCGGGCGATGGTGGCGCCGGACGCGAGGGCGAGGATGAGGGCGGGGATGGCCACCACGCGGATGTGATTCCACGGCTCTTCCCAGCCGACCCAGTCGGGAACCCAGCGGGTTCCCCACCAAACCACGGGGAAGATGATGACGAGCGTGGCGATCCAGAAATTGGGGATGGAAAGGCCAAGGACGGCGAAGAACCGCAGCACGTAGTCGATCGGCCGTCCGGAGCGGATCGCGGAGATGGCGCCGACGGGTATGCCGATGAGCATCGTGAAGGCGATGGAGAAGAGGCCGACCTGGGCCGTGTTCCAGATGCGGGGACCGATCTCGCTGTTGATGTGTTCGCGCTTGATGGGGGAGAAGCCGAAGTCTCCCTTCAGGACGATGTCACCCAGCCAGAGGGTGTATTGCTCGAAATAGCTCTTGTCGAGGCCGAGCTCCTGGCGCACCTGTTCGAAGCAGGTCTCGTCGAAGCTACCGGCCGCGCCGCACTTGACGAGGCCGGCGTCGCCGGGAATGGCGCGCATGAAGATGAAGACGATGATGGTGATGATGAACAGGGTTATGGGGACAAGCAGCAGACGGCGAACGATGTATCCGCTCATCTCATCCCCCTCCCTGCTAGCGGGGGCCCGCCCCGGAGCGGGCCGGGCCCCCGATCTCTCGCTCCAGGTGGACGGCGGCTAAGCGTCGATCCACATGTTCTGGGCGCGCCGGTAGCCCATCGAGGCGTTGTTCTGGATATCCGGAACGCCCGGCACGTTGCGGAGATTGGCGCCCATGGCGTAGCGCTGGATGGACTGCACCGGCAGCGGCAGCACGCAGCAGAAGTTGGTGAAGATGTAGCGCTGCAGGTCCTGCAGGATCGCCTTGCGCTCTTCGGGGTCGAAGGCGGCGCCCTGCATGTCGTAGCGGCTCTGCAACTCGACGCCGATGTCGTTCGTCACCGCGATGATCTCCTCGGGGTAGGCGGCCGACAGGGGATGGTCGAAGGTGTAGACGCCGCCGAAGATGGCGCCGTAGCCGTTGGGCACGTAGTGGGTGAGGGCGTTGTAGTCGGGGATGGTTGAGAGCGAGTTCTCGCCCGCGATGAAGTAGTGCCAGATCTTCTGGCCCGCGGGGGCGGTCGCGAGAGCGACGTAGTTCGCCAGATCCGCCGGTTCCTGCCGGGTGGGCACCCCGAGGTTCTCCTCGATGCTCTGGGCGATGAACTCGATGTGCCGGGTGCTCACGACGAACGTGGGGATCACCGTCACCAGGCCGTCGGGGAAGACCTCGTTCCCGCCGCCCTGCTCCCAGAGCTGGCGGGCGCGCTCCGGGTCGAACTGCTGGAGCTGGCGGATTTCCTCCTGGGGGAGGACCTGGGAGAAGGCGGGGCCGACGGGCGCGCCACGGATGCCCTCGCCGTCCAGGACGACATCGATGTAGCCGTCCCAGTCGATGGCAAGCGAGAGGGCTTCGCGGAGCAGCGGATGCGGCGCCCACTTGAAGCCGTCCAGCTCCATGATGGCGTGGTCGTTGGCGGGGCCTTCGTAGATCTCGACGGTTGCCTCGCCCGAGAGCTCCTCGGCCTTGAACTTGTCAACGGCGCCAAGGACGTACGCATCTCCCGCGATCAGGCGGGTCTCCTGGGCGACAAGGTCAGCGATGATGGTGTCTTCCCAGCGGTCGATGTAGGGGACATCGGCAGTGAAGCGGCCGCGGTCGCTGGAGTGGCCGGCGTAGTTGGGATTGCGCTTGTAGGTGTTCGCGGTCTCGTCGATGGTGTCGAACATGTAGGCGCCCCCGCCGGCGTTGGGGGTGTCCTTGAGGTGGCCGCCACCCGCCTCGACGCTCTCGCGGGCGACGATCGCCATGGCGCTCGAGCCGAGCGAGGGGACCGCGGAGGCCCAGGGGAAGGCGAGGTTGATGCCGAGCGTCTGCGCGTCGGGGGTGTCAAAGGAGGCGCCACGGTCGACGCCCATCCAGCCCCACTGCAGCTGGTTCACCTCGGAGCCAAGCTCGGAGAGGCTGGTGGGGAAGCGGCTGTAGCTGAAGGCGACGTCCTCGGAGGTCATCGCGCGGCCACCGGCGGCCTCGGGGTTGAACTTCAGGCCATCCTCGAGGCTGAAGACGAAGGTGGTGGCGTCGGGCTGCTCCCACCCGGTGGCGGCATCGCCCCAGGCCTCCTCCTCGATGAGGGAGTAGCCGAGGAGATGGTTGTAGGTGAGGGCGGTCCAGAGCGGGTCGGTAACGGTGACCGACGGGTCGAGCGAGGTGTTCTGAGCCGCTTTCTGGTGAAGGAAAGTGCCCCCGCGCGTGATGGCATCGGCCGCTTCGGTGGGGGCCGCGGCGGCCGTCTCCTCTGGCGCGGCCGTCTCCTCGGGCGCGGCCGTGGCTACGGGGGTGTCATCCGCAACGTCGTCATCATCGTCATCGCCGCAGCCGACGGCGGCGAGTGCGGCGGCGCCTGCTCCAAGGGCAGCGCCTCCGGCCAGGACTCGCCTGCGCGAGACGCGCCGGCGCCAGTACTTTCCCCAATATTCCTCGGCCATGTCTTCCCTCCTCGGGCGCCTGTCGGATCAGGCGGGTCGGGCCATTCATAACGGAACGCCCTGCGCCCCGCAATAGCGTGGGTTCAGGCGTCGGCCAGCCACATGTTCTGGGCCCGGCGGTAACCCATCGAGCCGTTGTCGCGGAAGTCGGGCGGGGGCGGCACATTCTGCACTCGGGTGCGGACCGCGTGCCGTTCGATCGCCCCGACGGGCAGCGGGAAGGTGCAGCAGAACTGCGTGAAGATGAGGCGCTGCAGATCCTGCAGGAGGCTTTTGCGCTGCTCCGGATCGTGGGTCACGGCCTGGAAGTTGTAGAGGTCCTGGATGGGCTTGCCGATGTCGTGAGTGATGTCGATCACCTCGGGCGGGATGAGTGCCGCCTGCGGGTGCTCGTGGGTGAAGAGCCCGAATGCGCCGCCGTAGCCCGTGGGCACGTAATGGGTGAGGGCGTTGTAGTCGGGGATGGTCGAGATGGAGTTCTCGGTGACCAGGGCGTAGCTCCAGATCTTGGAGCCCGGCGGAGCGGTGAGACTGGCGACATAGGTTGCGAAGTCCACCGGCTCGAGCTTCGTCGGCACACCGAGGTTCTCCTCGATGCTCTGGGCGACGAACTGCGTCCCGCGCGTGTCCGTGAAGGTGGCGAGGAGGGTGACGAAGCCGTCGGGGAAGACGGCATCGCCGCCGCCCTGCTCCCAGAGCTGGCGGGCGCGCTCGGGATCGAACTGCTGGAGCTGCCGGATCTCCTCCTGGGAGAGAACCTCGGGAAAGACAGGGCCAACGGGCGCCCCACGGATGCCATTGCCGTCGAGGACGACGTCGATGTAGCCGTCCCAATCGATCGAGAGGGAAAGCGCCTCGCGCAGCTGGGGAAAGCGGGCCCATTTGAGGGCATCGAGGGCCATGACAAGATGGGTGTTGGTGGGCCCTTCGAGGATGTTGACGCCGTCCTGGCCCCGGAGCTCCTCGGCCTTGATGGAATCGATGCCTCCGACGACGCCGGTCAGGATGTCGGAGTCGCCGGCGAGGAACCGGGCCTCGGCGGTGGCGGGGTCGGTGATGTGGGCGTCCTCCCACCGGTCGATGTAGGGCGGATCCTTGGTGAAGCGGCCGCGGGCCGTGGAGTGGCCGGCGTAGTTGGGGTTGCGCATGTAGGAGTTGTGACCATCGCGGCCGCGGGACTCGAACATGTAGGCGCCGCCCCCGGCGTTGACGGTGTCCGAGAGGGTGCCGCCGTTCGCCTCCACGACCTCGGGAGCGACGATGGCAAGTGAGGTGGAGGCAAGCGTGGGGATAGCCGAGACCCACGGATACTGCATCTGGAGAGCGAAGGTGGTGGCGTCCGGCATGTCGAAGCCGGCGAAGAACGCCCACTGAAGGGGGTTAACCTCGGACGCCAGGTTGGTGAAGGCGGCGGGGAGGCGACCGAAGCTGTAGGCGATGTCCTGTGACGTCATTGGACGTCCACCGGCGGCCTCGGGGTTGAAGGCGAGGTTGGGCTCGAGATTGAAGACGAGCGTGACGGGGTCAGGCTGCTCCCAGCTGGCGGCAGCGTCGCCCCAGGCCTCGTCCTCGATGAGCGAGTAGCCGAGGAGGTGGTTGTAGGTGAGCGCCGACCAGGTGTAGCCGGTGATGGTGATGGCGGGGTCATAGCCGGTATCGGCGAAGGCCCGCTGGAGCTTCATCGTGCCGCCCGTCCTGGGGCCGGTGGCCGGCGCGGCGGCGGTCGGGGCTTCGGTGGGAGCTTCGGTTGCGGCGGGCGTGCTTTCGTCGGGGGCATCGTCGGCGGTGTCGGGAGCCTCGTCGGGAGCAGCCGTGGCGGTGGCCTCGGGTTCGTCGTCGTCATCCCCACAGCCCACGGCCACGAGGCCGGCGGCTCCGGCCGCGGCCGCAGCGCCGCCCGCGAGGACGTGCCTCCGGGAGATTCGCCTTCGCCAGTACTTGCCCCAATACCCTTCAGCCATTTCGATCCCCCTCATAGGTGGCCAGTAGCAATGCCCACTGGTCTATTCGGGCCATTCTAGGCCCCCCGTCAACAAGCCCGGGTGAGGGTGCGTGGCGGTAGGGAAAGGGTGCGTCTATGCTTGTCTTTCGCCCTGAACGAAGAAGGGGAAGGCGGCGCGCGTCCGCGATTCCGGAGAGAGGCCCAGGACATGGATTTTCGAGACAGCACGGCGCAAGCCGAGTGGCGTACCCAGGTGAAGGACTTCCTTCGCGATTACCTGCCCGATGAGATCCGGGGGAAGTTCCCGATGGGGCGGCCCGAGGAGGAGAAGCCCCTCTGGGAGGCGTGGCGCGTGGCGCTGGCGGAGCGGGGCTGGATCGCGCCGGCATGGCCGTCTGAGTACGGCGGCGCGGGCATGCGGCCGATGGACCAGTTCATCCTGAGCCAGGAGTTCGCGGAAGCGGGCGCGCCCAGGCTGGGCGGACTCGGGCTGATGATGCTCGGGCCGACGCTGATCGAGCACGGGACCGAGGAACAGAAGCAGGAGCACATTCCCGGCATCCTGAGCGGCGAGGTGGAGTGGTGCCAGGGCTACAGCGAGCCCGGGTCCGGATCGGACCTTGCCTCGCTGCAGACGCGGGCCGTGCGTGACGGCGACGACTACGTGATCAACGGCCAGAAGATCTGGACCTCGCTGGCGCACCGCGCGCACTGGATGTTCATGCTGGCGCGCACGGATCCGGACGCGCCCAAGCACCGGGGCATCACCTACTTCCTGCTGGACATGAAGACTCCCGGCATCACGGTGCAGCCGCTGGTGAACATGGCCAACGGGCACGACTTCAACGAGGTGTTCTTCGAGGACGTGCGCGTTCCCGCGCGGAACATCATCGGCGAGGTGAACCGGGGCTGGTACGTGGGCACCACGACGCTGGACTTCGAGCGGTCCTCGATCGGCACGCCGATCGGGCTGCGCCAGAACGTGGAGCGCAACCTGAACTGGCTGCGCGAGCACAAGGACGAGATTCCGCTGACCACCTACGAGGCGGTTCGCTTCGAGTGGGCGGAGCGCTTCATCGAGGTGCAGACGGCGACGATGCTCGCCTACCGCATCATCTCGATGCAGGACGCGGGCGAGATTCCGAACTCGGAGTCCTCGATCGCGAAGCTATTCACGACGGAGCTGAGCCAGCGCATCGCGCGCACGGCCTCCCACATGGTGGGCATGTGGGGTGACATCGCGGACGAGAACGCCCCGCTCAAGGGCATGCCCGGCTTCGGCTACGTGAACCAGGTTCGCGAGACGATCGCCGGCGGCACGAGCGAGATCCAGCGCAACATCATCGCGACGCGTGGCCTCGGGCTCCCGCGCGCCTAACCGCAACGCGCCTACCGCACCACTGAAGGAGCACGGGACCATGGCTATCGCACCTGACACGGAGAAGACGCTGCTGGAACGCGCCGAGGCGATCGCGCCCATCGTGGCGGAAGAACTCGACGAGGCCGAGCGCGAGCGGCACCTGACGGATCGCGCGTTCGAGGCGATCAGGGACCAGGGCCTGCTGGGCGTCTGGGTGCCTGAGTCGCTGGGTGGCCTCGAGTCCACGCCCCGCGAGGGGTTCGAGCTGTTCGAGGAAGTGGCGAAGGTCCACGGCTCGGCCGCATGGAACCTCTGGATCTGGTCCACGGGAGCAGCGCTTTCGTCTTCCGCCTCGGAAGAGTCCATCGCGGAGTCCTACGTGGACGGACCGGTGAGCGCCGTCGGGGCGGGTGGCATCTTCCCCTTCAATCCGGCCGAGGTCGTCGAGGGCGGCTACCGCGTGACGGGGCGCTGGCCGTTCTGCAGCGGATCGAGCCACGCGAGGTGGGTCGGCGGCGGCATCATGGTCATGGAGAACGGGCGGCCGCGAATGACGCCGATGGGCATCCCCGAGATGCGCTTCGTGACCTACCCGCGCGAGGAGGCGGAGATTGTCGATACGTGGCACGTGGTGGGACTGCGGGCCACGAGCAGCAACGATGTGGCCGTGGAGAACGCGTTCGCGCCCGAGTACCGCACGTCGGCCTTCGGCGGCCCGACGGTCCGCGGCAAGCACTTCCAGGGGCCGCTCTACCGGTTCCCCGTGATGGGCATCCTGGGGGCGCCCATCGGGATCATCGCGACGGGCATCGCGCAGCGCGCCATCGACGAGTTCATCGCGCTCGCCAAGACGAAGACCGTACGGACCTCGCAGGCGCGGATCAGCGACAACACGGCCATCCGCAACGAGGTTGCCAAGGCGCACGCCGCCGTCCAGTCCGCGCGGTCGTGGCTCTACGAGCTGGTCGATGAGACCTGGGAGACGGTGCTGCGGGGCGACGACGTGAGCCTCGAGCAGCGGCGGGATCTTTCGCTGGCGGGCACGAACGCGACGCGCAGCGCCGCCTACGCGACGGACCTGATGCACACGGCGGCGGGCGGCACGTCCGTCTTCCAGACGAGTCCGATCGAGCGCTGCTTCCGCGACATCCACGCGGCCACGCAGCACGCGGGAACCTCGCCACGCAACTTCGACACGCTGGGGGCAATGCTCGTCGGCGAGATGCCGGACAACCCGCTCCTGTTTGCCTGAGGAGGCAGCGCCTTAGCCGGCAGCGGCAGCCGCGCGGGTGGGCTCCTTGGCCCACTCGATGCCGCGGCGGAGGATCTCGTAGTACGTGGGCTCGGTCCAGGCGCCCAGTTCGGGAACGGGCCACTCGGGCACGCTCAACGGCGGGTCCTGCATGTCGTACTTCGAGCGGCGGTGGCCGGGGGTGAAGTAGAGAACCTCGCCCTCGCCGACGGGGTGCAGGTACATCACGAGGCGGGGCTCGTCCTCGGGCCAGTCGTGCTCGTAGAAGCCGGCGCCGCTGTCGCCGGCGAAGCGCGTCTCCATGAGGGGCGTGATCTCGCCGTGGTACTCGCAGAGATAGAGCTCGTCCTCGCACTGCCAGGGCTCGATGCCGGCCACGAGGGGGTGGTCCTTCGCGGACTCGGTGACGGTGATGGGGTAGGGCTCGATTGCGGGGTGGGCGAGGAACTGGCTGCCCAGCGTCTCCATGAGGATGGGGTAGTCGCGCGGGCAATGGACTCCGTCGGCCTGGAAGTCCATGACCGAGTTGGTGCCGTGGAGGGCGAACCAGCGCTTGCCGCCGGCGACGAAGTCGCGCACGACCTCCTGCTGCTCGACGGTGGGGTGCACGTCGCAGGTGTAGCTGATGAGGAAGTCGGCGGCGGCGATGGCCTCGGTGTCGCTGTAGTCCTCGCCGACGCGGACGCGGACGTCATCGTCCTCGTGGAGGAGCTTAAGCAGCTCGAGGCGGGCGAAGTTGATGTCGTGCCACTTGCCACCCGTGATGAGGTAGGCGTCGATTCTCGGCATAACAGCCTCCCGGTGGGGTATGCGTGGCGAGGAGCGCGAAGAGTCCCGCGACCGGCATGTGCCGGCGCGGGACTCCCGCTGTGCGTGAGCTAGAAGGCGACGCGGCGGGTGAAGCCGCCGTCGACGACGACGTTGGTGCCGGTGGTGTGGCTGGAAGCCGGGCTGGCGAGGAAGGCAGCCACGTTGGCCACTTCCTGGCCGCTGCCCATCTGGCCGGCGAGCGTATCGGGCTTGGTCTTGCTGCGCAGGGGGATGCCGTTCGCGATCATCTCGAAGAACGGCGGCATGGCCTGCTCGATGTTGTGCCAGGGGCCACCCTCGAAGTAGGTGGGACCGGGCGAGACGACGTTGAAGCGGATGCCCGCGGCGGCGTGCTGCTGGGCGGCGAAGGCCGAGTAGTTCAGCAGGGCGGCCTTCATCGCGCCGTAGGCGCCGGCCGAGGTGGCGGGCGGCGGCGGGAAGGCCTCGACCGCGGCCGAGGTACTGATGATGACGACACTGGGAGACTCCGACTCGGTGAGGAACGGGACAGCGGCGTCGACGCCGTTGACCGTGCCCATCATGTCGATGGCGAAGTGCTCGTTCCAGAGCGTGCCGCCGCCACCGGCGGAGGCGTTGCTGACGTAGATGTCGACACCGCCGAGCTCGGCGGCGCTGGCCTCGACCCAGGCCTTGAGGGCGTCGCCGTCGCCGACGTCGCAGGCCGCGCCGCAGACGTTCGTGCCGTGGGCCTTGAGGCCCTCAACGGCGGACGCGACGCGGTCGGCGGTGCGGGCGCAGATGGCGACATCGGCGCCTTCAGCGGCGAGGGTGTTGGCGATGAAGTTGCCGATGCCCTGGCTGGCAGCCGTGACGAGGGCCTTCTTGCCTTGCAGTCCAAGATCCATGGTGTGGGAACCTCCCTGTTATTGGGTGCGACCGGGCGGATCCAGGGCCGCGGCCGCCTATGTGGCAGGGCGGGATTCTAGAGAGTCCCGCGTTCGCCGGAAAGTGCGGGGGCGAAGGGGCGGGCCGCCTTTGTCCAGTGGGAGCCGTCCTGTACGATGCCTTGGCGCTCGGGCGCCCGCGAAGGCGCCCCTATCCCACTGTGCGCGGAGGCGGCCGTGGCCAACAGCAGCCAGGCAATGGAACCAAGCGAAGAGGTCCTGAAGGACCTGCATCTCCGGATGGTGCGAATTCGCCACTTCGAGGAAGAGGCGGGCAAGCTGATGGAGCAGGGCAAGTCGCCGGGGGCGCTGCACCTGTACATCGGCGAGGAGGCCGTCGCCTCCGGGGTGATGGTGCACCTGAGCGACCAGGACCAGATTACGAGCACGCATCGCGGCCACGGCCACCTTGTGGCCAAGGGCGGCGAGTTCAAGAAGATGTACGCGGAGCTGTACGGCCGCGAGACCGGCTACAACAAGGGCCGCGGCGGCAGCATGCACATCTCCAACGTGGATGCCGGCATGCTCGGCGCGAACGGCATCGTGGCGGCTGGTCCGCCCATCGCGGTGGGCGCGGCCTTCTCGAACAAGTACCTCGCCCGCGTCGAGGGGCGCGACTCCATGAACGTGGCCGTCCCTTTCTTCGGCGATGGCGCGACGAACGAGGGCGCGTTCCACGAGGCGGCGAACATGGCCGCCATCTGGAAGCTGCCGGTGGTGTTCGTCTGCGAGAACAACGGCTACGGCGAGTTCACCCCGCAGGCGGAGCACCAGGCGATCAGCGATGTCGCGGACCGCGCAGCGGGCTACGGCATGCCGGGCGTTATCTGCGACGGCATGGACGCGATCGCGGTCTGGGAGGCCGCGGGCGAGGCGATCGAGCGCGCCCGCTCGGGCGGCGGCCCGACGCTGGTGGAGTGCAAGACCTACCGTTTCGTGGACCACGTGGGTCTGCGCGGCATCGGCTTGCACTACCGCACGGACGAGGAGCTCGAGGAGTGGCGCGCGCGCGATCCGATTCCGCAGCACGAGCAGCGGATGATCGAGATGGGCGTGATGACCGCCGAGGAGATCCAGGCGGTGCACGACGCCGTGATGGCGGACATCACCGAGTCCATCGAATTCGCCGAGAACAGCCCGCTGCCGGATCCGGCAGACCTGCTCAACGACGTCTACACGCCCACGGCGGCGAGTTAGGAGCGAACCAATGACCGCAGCAGAGGCGCCCGCCGGGCGGCAACTCGTTTACACCCTCGCGATTACGGAGGGCGTCCGCCAGGCACTCCAGGAGGAACCGCTGGCGTTCATGGCCGGCGAGGACGTCGCCGGCGCCGGTAGCGTGTTCGGCATCTACCGCGGCCTGCTCGACGAGTTCGGGCCGGACCGCGTGATCGACACCCCCATCAGCGAGTCCGGCATCATCGGGCTGGCGGTGGGCGCCGGGGCCACGGGCCTCAAGCCGATCGTCGACATCATGTTCATGGACTTCATCGGCGAGTGCATGGACGAGATCGTCAACCAGCTCGCGAAGATGCGGTACATGTTCGGCGGCAAGGCGACGCTGCCGGTGACCGTCCTGACAATGTCGGGCGCGGGCATGAACCTCGCGGCGCAGCACTCCCAGAGCCTGGAGGCGTGGCTCTGCCACACGCCGGGCCTGAAGGTCGTGATGCCGGCGACGGCGTACGACGTAAAGGGCGCGATCATCACCGCCGCGCGCGAGCCGAACCCGGTGTTCGTCGTGATGTGCAAGGGCCTGATGGCGCTTCCGGGCGAGGTACCGGAGGAGCCGTACACGCTCCCCATCGGCAAGGCGAACGTGCTGCGCGAAGGCGACAGCCTCACGATCGTGGCCCACGGACGGATGATCCACGAAGCCACGAAGGCCGCCGAGGTCCTCGAGGGCGAAGGCGTGAGC
>JAJDUR010000012.1 GCA_022826585.1 Dehalococcoidia bacterium | reverse complement strand
GTGATCGCGCTCGTGTGCCGCTTCTCCTCGCAGACCCGCTGGCAGCGGGTGCAGATGATGCACATCTGCGGGTCGAACTCCATGTATGGGTTCGCCCGGTCGGCCGGTGGCTGCGGCGCTTGGTAGAAGGTGCGCTCCTCGCCCACCCACGGCTCGTAGCCCGACATGCCCACCATCTCGCAGGTGGCTTGGAGCTCGCAGCGGTAGTTCTTCGAGCAGGTCAGGCAGCGATGGGTGACCACATCGTCGCGCAGGCAGATGTCGCCCGGATGGCAGTGCTCGCGCCGGTGACACGTGAGGCAGCGCTCGCTGTGGTTCGAGATGAGCACTGAGAGGACGGCGCGGCGCGCCTCGGCCACCTCGTCGGTGTCCGTGCGCACCACCATCCCGTCCTGGACCACGCTCGTGCAGGCGAGCTGCAGCCCCGGAGGGCCCTCGATATCGACCAGGCAGGTGCGGCAGCCCGCGTACGGCTTCAGGCCGTCCACGTAACACAGGTTCGACATGTAGATGCCGTTGTTCTTCAGGACCTCGACGAGGGGCGCCCCCTCGGGCGCCTCGATCGTGCCGCCGTTCGCCGTGATCGTCGCCATCGTCTAGAGCCGGTGGAAGTCGCCGTCGGGGTCGGGCGCCTTCATCCCGTTCGGGTAGGTGTTGTCGTTCCGCTTCAGGAACGACTGCGCCATCCGGCTCAGCGCGTGCTTGTCGCGGTACATCTCGTCGAAGTTCGTGACCGCGTCGTCGAGCGGCCCGCCCGGCTGGATCGCCTCGTAGGGGCAGGCTTCGGTGCAGAGGCCGCAATACATGCAGATGCGGAAGTCGATCTCGTAGCGGTCGATGTTGCGGCGACCCTCGGCGTCCTGGCTCGTGGCCACCAGGATGCAGCCGTCGGGGCACGCCTGGGCGCAGGTGCTGCAGCCCGTGCAGCGCTCCTCGAACCAGAGCAGGTTCGTGCGCGCGTACACCGGCACCGGTCGCGAGACCTCCGGGTACTCGAGCGTATCCACGGGCTTGAACAGCTGCCGCAGGGTGAGACCCATTCCGCGCGCAATGCCCGTGCCGTAGGCCATCCGATCCTCCCGGGAGAAGCGGCCCGATCGTAGCCGTCCCGCCTCGTGATGACAATCACGAAGCACCCGGGAACGGGTAGACTCCGCCCCCAACCCACCCCACGGAGGCGAGTTGTGCTCTTCGAGCTTCGTCAATACCGCATCAAGCCCGGCCAGCAGGCGGCCTGGGTCGACTTCATGGAGAACACCATCATCCCCTTCCAGCAGTCGAAGGGCATGGTCATCCTCGGCAGCTTCACCGACGAAGAAGACGAGACCGTCTACATCTGGGTCCGACGCTTCCGCGACGAGGCCGAGCGCGAGGCCCAGTACGAGGCCGTCTACCAGAGCGACGAGTGGAAGAACGTGATCGGCCCCCAGATCCCGGAGATGATGGAGCGCGAGGGCATCGTCGTCCGCCGCCTCAACCCCACCCCCCACTCCGCCATCCAGTAGGGAGCGCTCACACCAGTTCGTCCGGCGTGAGCAGGGCGACCGTGGCGTCTCGGTCCTCGGTGTCGAGCGCGACCGTGGCGTAGCCTTCGTGGCGGTCGAGGATGTGCAGGCTCTGGATGTTGATGCCTGCGTCGCGAAAACGCGCCGCCACCTTCGCCAGCGCCCCCGGTTCATCGAGGAGCCGGATCAACAGGGCCTCGTCTGTCACCGCCCGGTAGCCTGCGTTGACCAGGCAGCGGAGGGCGCGGTCGTGGTCGCCCTCCTCCGTTGAGAGCGAGACCAGCCCCGTCTCGCCGGCCCGCTCCGTGTTGATCGCGACGAGGTTCACGTCCGCCTGTGCGAGCGTCGCCGTGATGCCCGCGATCACGCCGACCTTGTTCTGAACCGCCACCGTTATCCGCTTCACCGGAGCCCCCTCATGTTTCCGTGGAGCCGCTGCTTCGCGCAGGCGTCCACGATCTCGTCGACCATGGCCCGCGTCACGTGCGGCATGGTAATGACGTGGGCGATGTCGCCCAGTGGCGCGAGCTGCCACGCCTGCACGACTTCGTCCGGCGGCCGTGGGAAGACAACCGTCACGGAATTGCGGTTGCGCCAGGCCGGAATGCCCCGCTCGTTGAAGCGCTCGACCGCGTACGCCGCCATGTCGAGCATGTTCCCGACGAGCCCGCGCAGGCCCTCGTGTCCGTAGTGCTCCAGGGCGTACCAGAGGATGAGCGGTGTAAACCCGCTGCGTGAGCCCGGCACGGTCGTATCGAGCGTGCCCAGGTACTCGACCGAACGGGCGACGGTATTCACATAGTCGCGCTTCGTCAGGACGACGCCGCATGGCAGCGGCGCGCCGATCACCTTGTGCCCGCTCAGGGAGATGCTGTCGATCCCGGCGTCGAACCCGTACGGCTGCGGGTCGTCGACGAAGGGCAGGATCAGGCCGCTTAGCGCCGCATCAGCATGGATGTAGTGATTCGTGATGGCCAGGTCCTCGAAGATGGCCTGCACCCGCACGAGGTCATCGATCGCGCCCGTCATCGTTGTGCCGATGTTCGCCATGACGATGACTGGCGTGTCGCGGTGGATGCGCACGGTCTCGTACAGGTCGTCGTAGTCGAGCTCCCCGTTCTGCTGGCTCTTGATCATGATGTTGCGCATGTTCAGAACGCTCAGGTTCTTGAGCACGCTGTAGTGGGTGTCCTGCGAGAAGTAGACGATCCCGTCCGGGTGCAGCTTCCGCGCGAGGTAGAGCCCGTACATGTTGCCCTCGGTGCCGCCCGAGGTGACGTAGCCCCACGCCTCCTCCCGTGGCAGGCGCACGAGGTCTGCGAAGGCGGCCACGACCTCCCGCTCGATGTCCCGCGTGTTGACCTGGTAGTTGCTCTCGTGGAAGGGGTCGCCGATGTTGTTGAGCGAGTAGCGCAGGAACGGCGTCAGCGCTGAGTAGTCGTAGACGAGGTTCGCCGGGTACCCCGCCTGCCGCCCGGAGGTGTCCTCCAGGGCCTGCTGGAGGGAGTCGAGCCGTGCGCGAATCTCCGGGCGCGGAGCGCCCATGCCTCGAGGCCTCTCCTCCCCGGATGCCCGCGAGTCCCCGGCCATCGCGCTAGAGCCGTCGCAGCTTCGTGAAGCTCTTCATCTCCCGTGGCGGGTCCAGCGTGCGGCCCACGATGCTGAACGACACCTCGCCCACGTAGATGTCGCCGCGCGAGTCCACGGCGACGCCGTGCGGGGCGATGAACTGCCCGGGCCCCTCGCCCTCCTCCTCGTCCCCGAAGCGCGCCAGCAGGTCGCCGCCCCGGCTGAGGATGCTCACGCGGTGCCCCAGCCCCGGACACCCCTCCATGCCGCCCATCCCGTTCAGCTCCCCGATGTAGATGTTCCCGTCCGGGCCCAGCACCATCCCGTCGGGTCGGTGGATGTTGTTCCACATCTCGAGGAAGTTCCCCTCCGAGTCGAACACCTGCACGCGGTGCGCCTCCCGGTCGGCCACGTACACCCGCTCCTCCTCGTCCACCGCCACGTTGTGCGGCCGGATGAACAGCCCCGCGTCGATGCCCGGCCCGCCCCACGAGAGCACGTGCTCGCCGTCGGCCGTGTAGCGATGCACGTTCGAGTTCCCGTAGCCGTCGGTGATGTAGAGGTCCCCGCTCGTGGGCGAGACCGCCGCGTGCGTGGGCCGGTTGAAGGGCGCGCCGCTCCAGATCGGCGCCGGGTCGCCCCCGAGCGTCAGTAGCAGCTCCCCGTCCTGCGACCACTTCGTGATCGAGTGCGTCCCGTCGTCGACGCACCACACCGCCTCGTCCGCCCCGATGAACATCCCGTGCGTGCGCGCGTCGAACACGCCCCGCCCGAAGCTGCGCAGGAAGCTCCCCGCCTGGTCGAACACCATCACGGGGTAGTCCGTGTTGCGCGTGAGCAGGAACACCTCGTCGTTCGCACTCACCGCCACGCCGGGGGTCTCCCGCAGCGTCACCCCTTCGGGAAGCTGCTCCCAGTTCTCGACCACCTCGTACCGGAAATCGCCTTCGCCCAGGATCACCGACATCGTTCGCCTCCCCGAAGGTGACCGCCGCCGATTGACCCCACCCGCGGACCGATCACAGACTGCGAGCGATGGTAACGGCTCGACAGCCCGCTGGGGACGGCGCCCCCGCCGGAGCCGCGGCGCCCCATCGCCCCATCCCCTGGCTGCTTCCGCTTCGGCGCCTGCTTCGCTGGCCTCGCGGCGGGGCCCTCCTCTTTGTCGCCGCCTACGGCCTGCTGCTGGCTGCCGGCACGCTCGTCCTCCTCGTCCCCGCCGCCTCGACTGCTGACACCAGCGTCGCCGACGCGTTCTTCACGACCGTCTCCGCGGTCACGGTCACAGGGCTCACGACCCTGCATGTGCAGGAGCACTGGACCCTCTTCGGCGAAGGAGTGCTCGCCGCCCTCACCCTGCTCGGGGGCCTCCTTTACCTCGTCGGCGCGACCGTCCTCCTGTGGCTCCTCGGCCGCCGCCTCGGCATGCGCGACTCCGGCATGCGGCGACTCTTCCGGGGCGTCCCCAGCATTGCCGAGGTCACGCCTGTCGTGCGCACGGTCCTCGTCGTGGCCTTCACGGCCCAGGCTATCGGGACGGTCGCCCTATTCCTCGTCATGCTCGCCGCCGACGTTCCCGCCGAGCGCGCCCTCTGGTGGGGCCCGTTCCACGCCGTCAGCGCCTTCAACAACACGGGCTTCGCCCTTCCCGACAACGGCTACGTGGCCTTTGCCGACGACGTGCCCGTCCTCGCCGTCACCGGCGCCCTCGCGATGCTCGGCGCCATCGGACCCATCCCCCTCGCCCTCCTTGCCGCCCGCCGCTCCGTCCGCCGCCTTCCCCTCGACGCCCGCGTCATCCTGCTGGCCATGGCCCTCGTGCTGATCGGGGGCGCGGGCGTCCTCCTCTTCGGTGAGTGGACGAATCCCGCCACACTCGCCGCCGAGCCTGGCTGGCGTCGCCCCTTCCTCGCGCTCTTCGAGTCGTCCGCCCGAACCACGGGCTTCACAACGCTCGACACCGCCGCCTTCCGCGAGGAGAGCAAGGTCTTCGGCACGGGCCTGATGCTCATCGGCGGGGGCGCCGGCGCGGTCAGCGGCGGACTCAAGGTGGGAACCATCGCCGTCCTCGCCACCGGCCTCCTCAACGCGCTTGCCGGCCGCGAGCGCCTTTCGCTCCTCGGCCGCCAGCTGCCCCCCTCCGCCTTCCGCCACGCCCTCGCCATCACGTTCCTCTTCGGCGGCGCCGTCACGTTCCTTTGCGCCGGACTGATCGCCTCCTCCCACGCCGCCCCCATCGACGCGCTCTTCGAGGGCATCTCCGCCGTCACCCTCTCGGGCTGGTCGGTCGGCCAGACGCCCGAGGCGGGCCCGTGGGAGCGGGGCCTCCTCATCACGGCCATGCTTGTCGGGCGCTTCGGCCCCATCCTGCTGGTGGTCCAGATGGCCCGCGAACGCCGGCAGCCCGCCACTCGCCACGTCGAGGACAGCATCCGCTTCGGCTAGCGGCCTACGCCTGCCCCCACTCGTACCCCGCCCCCCGCAGGTCCGCCTGCAGGGCCGCGTAGTCCCCCTGGAAATGGTGCGCCCGCATCCCCACCCCGCGCGCCGCCTCGACGTTCTCTGCCAGGTCGTCGATGAAGAAGCAGGCGGACTCCGGCAGCCCGATGCGCTCCGCCGCGAGGTGGTAGATGGCCGGGTCCGGCTTCGCCAGCCCGACCAGCCCCGAGATCACCCGGTCCGTCCAGTTCACGTTGACGCCGAACTGCTCGGTAATCCGCGTCTCCAGGTCCGGGGCGGCGTTGCTCAGCAGCCCCACCCGCACACCCGCCGCCGCCAGCGCGTTCGCCAGGTCGATGTTCGGCTGGTGCACCCGGATCGGACGCGCGTACCACTCCTCGAACAGCCCCTCGGCGCGATCGCCGCAGTGCTCGGCAAGCGAGGCGATCGCCGCCGCCCGCCAGACCCCGCGGTCGCTGATCTGGCCCGTCTGCAGCGCCCGCCACTCGTCCGTGCCATAAAGCGCACGTCGCAGGGCGCGGGTGGGCAGGCCGTTCCGCTCGCAAAAGGCGTCGTACTCGTCCCAGTCCTGGCGCAGGAGCACGCCCCCGAAGTCGAACAGGACCGCCCGCTCGCCTGACATCCCGGCCTCGTCAGCTCGACTGCGCGCGCTGGTAGAAGTTCAGCCCCTCGATCGCCGGCCGGAACACCGCCGGCATCCGCTGGAACATGTCGTCCACCGTCCACGGCTCCTTGCCCTGGATCTGCCGGATCATGTCCGGCGTGTTGAACAGCGACACCTGGAAGCCCGAGGCGCCGATGACCTGCCCGTTGATCCAGCCCGACTCCGTACTCGCCAGGTACACCACCGGCGGCGCCACGTTGTCAGCCGACATCTCCCGCGCCCGGTCCTCGGCGGCCCGCTGCTGTGCCGCGTCGAGCTGGCGCCGCCGATCGGGCGGAATCGTGTCGCCCATGCGCGTGGCCGCGCCCGGGCTGATCGCGTTCGAGGTCACGCCATAGCGGCCCAGCGCGTTCGCGCACGAGTACGTCAGCCCCACGATGCCGAGCTTGGCCGCCGCGTAGTTCGGCTGCCCCGGCGACCCCGAAAGCCCGGAAACCGACGTGAAGTTGATCAGCCGGTAGTCGCCCTTGCGCTCCGACCGCCAGTAGATGGAGGCGTACTTGGAGGTGTTGAAGGTGCCCTTCAGGTGCACCGCGATGACCGCGTCCCACTCCGCTTCCGTCATGTTGAAGATCATGCGGTCGCGCAGGATGCCGGCCACGTTGCAGAGGATGTCGAGCGACCCGTACTCGTTCAGCGCCGTGCGGATGATCTGCTCCGACGCGTCGTAGTCCGAGACGTCGTCGAAATTGGCGACGGCAGTGCCGCCCGCGGCCTCGATCTCGCGCACGATATCGCGCGCGGGCGCGTCGTCCGCCCCCTCGCCGTCGACGCTGCCGCCGAGGTCGTTCACGACGACCGCCGCGCCCTCGCTCGCCATCAGCTTCGCGATCGAGGCGCCGATGCCGCGCCCCGCGCCCGTCACGATCGCCACGCGATCCTTCAATCGATCCGCCATGTGGGTGCTCCTCTGCCCTGCTGGTTCTGGTCTCGTGGGCGTCACTGGCCCGTGCGTTTACAAAGCCGCCTCATTCTGCCACCCGCCCCCGAAGGCGCGAGCCTGCCCCGCCCGCCGTCCCCGCCCGTGGCAGAATGGCGCTCCCCATGAGCATCCCCGACGACAAGCACCGCCCCTACGACCGCGACAGCGTCGACCACGTCCTCACCACCACCCGCTCCGTGCGCCGCCGCCTCGATTTCGACCGCGCCATCGAGCCCGAGGTCATCGAGGAGTGCATCGGCATCGCCATCCAGGCCGCCCCGGGCGGCGGCGAGGCCCGCCCCTGGCACTTCATGGTCGTGACCGACGAGGCCAAGCGCGACGCCATCGGCGGCCTCTACCGCGAGGGCTTCTACCAGTTCGCCGGCGCCCGCCCCATGCGCCCCGTCATCGCCTACCTCGCCGATAACATCCACCGCTGCCCCGCCCTCATCATCCCGTGCATCGACGGGCGCGCCGAGAACGACGGGCAGGGTGCCCAGGCCAGCCTCTACGGCCAGATCCTGCCCGCCGCCTGGTCGCTCCAGATGGCGCTCCGCACGCGCGGCCTGGGCACAGCCTGGACTGGCATCCACCTGCGCTACGCCAACGAGGTCGCCGAGCTCCTCGCCATCCCCGACACCATCACCCAGGCCACCCTCTTCCCTGTCGCCTACTTCACCGGCGACGACAACTTCAAGGCCGTCGAGCGCCCGCCCGTCTCCGAGGTCATCCACTGGGACGCCTGGGGCTCCCGCGACAAGCCCATCGCCTGACGCTAGCCGCCCGCCGCCTCGAACACGAAGCGCGCGGCCTCCCGCGCCGCCTCCTCCAGGTTCTCCGCCTCCGTCCGCCCCGACGCCTTGCGCGGCTTTAGCCCGTGGTCGCCGTCCGGAAGCCAGTGCACGCGGATGCGGTCCGAGAGCGCGTAGCCCGCCACCTCCTCCCGCCGCCCGAACGGGTCGCGCTCGCCCTGCAGGATGAGCACCGGCGTCCCGATCGCCTGCAGGTGCGCGGTGCGAAGGTTCTCTGGCTTCCCGGGCGGGTGGAAGGGATACCCCAGGCAGACCACCCCCGCGACGCCCGCCTCCTCCGCCACCATGCTCGCGATGCGCCCGCCCATCGACTTTCCCCCGATGACCAGCCCCTCCGCGCCCAGTTCGTTGATGACCTCGCGCCAGCTCGCCTCCAGCACGCGCGACGGGTTCGGCCCCGGACGCTTCCCGGTGGTGCGCCGCGCCGCCATGTAGGGGAACTCGAAGCGCACCGTGCGCACGCCCTCCCCCGCCAGCAGCCCGGCGATGCGCTCCATCCAGGGGTGGTCCATGGGCGCCCCCGCCCCGTGCGCCAGCACGAGCGTGGGCGCACCCTCCGGTCCGTCGATCAGGTAGCGACCGCTCGCCTCGCCGGCCATCGGGCGCGCCGGCCTACTCGACCAGCCGCCACTGCACGAGCGTGTACGCCTCGTCGCCTTCGCCCTTGTCCTCGAAGACAGCCTCCACCTCGGCCCCGATGACCACGTCCTGCCTGCGGTCCCCCAGCAGGTTGCCGGCCATGCGCACGTTGCCCGCGTCCGGCAGCTCGACGAGCACGACGATGTAGGGCGTCGCCTCCTGCAGCGCCGGGTGGACCGGGTGCCAGACCCGCTCCCAGCTGTAGATGATCCCCCGCCCCGAGACCTTCGTGTAGGTCAGGTCGTCCGAGTGGCACTGGTAGCAGATCCACTCCGGCCCCCACTGGAAGGCCTCGCAGGCGCGGCACTGCTGCACCACCAGCTCGTGGCGCTTCGCCGCCTCCCAGAACTCCGCCCCCAGCCCGTCGATCGCCGGGCCCGGCCGGGGCAGGCCCTCCGGCAGGTACGTGCCCGTCTCGGCGCTCATGCGTCCACCCCCCGGTCGGCGGCCAGGATCAGGTCGCTCACCGGCTGCACCATCGGCCCCGACGTCACCATCGAGATGTTCACGTCCGGCACCTGGCAGGTCGATTCGCCCCGCACCTGCCGAACGGCCTCGTGCACCAGCTCGAGGCCGTGCATGTAGCACTCCGCCAGGTTGCCCCCGCTCGTGTTGAGCGGCAGCTTCCCGTCCGGCGCGGAGAAGTTCTCCAGCGTGAAGAAGTCGTTCACCTCGTCCGGCTCGCAGAACCCGTGCTCGACCATGCTCATCAGCACCCCGCCGGTGAAGTTCTCGTAGCTCTGGAGCACGTCCACGTCCTCCGGGTCCAGGCCCGCCATGGCGTACAGCCGCGGCGCCAGCGTCTTGAAGTTCGAGGTCGCGTAGTCGGGCGAGTTGTGGGCGGTCGCCGCCTGCCGGTAGTCCGAGCCCTGCGCCGCGCTCAGCACCCACGCCGGCTTCTGCTTCATGTCCTTCGCGCGCTCGGCGCTCGTCACGATCAGCGCCGCTGCCCCGTCGTTCTCCTGGCAGCAGTCGAACAGGTGGAACGGCTCCACGATCATCCGCGAGTTGTCGTACATCTCCTCCGTCAGCTCGCGCCCGTACATCACCGCCCGCGGGTTCGACTGCGCGTGCCGGTACGAGGCCATCGAGATCGCCCGCAGCGCGCTTTGCTCCGTCCCGTGCTCGTGCATGAACCGCCTGATGCGCATGGCGAACGACTGCGCCGGCGAGAGCAGCCCGTACGGCGCCAGGAAGGCCATCGGTCCCGGCGCCACGGGGATGTTCGCGCCCTGCCCGAACCGTCCGAACTGCCCCTGCGCCAGCCCCCGGTACACCACCACGTACTTCGAGTATCCCGCGACCACCGCCGCCACCGCGTTCGCGACCGCTCCGGAGCCACCCCCGCCGCCCCCACCCCAGACCATGTTGCTGAAGGTCAGGT